>JAGYJR010000050.1 GCA_018401995.1 Flavobacterium sp.
AAATTTAAAGAATGAAAAAAATGATTTTTAGTGCAGTTGCACTAGTAGCATTCTCATTTGCTGGTATGGCGAATGATGGGACAGTTGAAGAATGTTCAAAAACTTATAAAGAAGTTAAAGATGGTCATATTGCTAATGGAGTTGGCGAACAAGAAGCTATTAAATTAGCTAGAGCAGCATATCATAAATGTAGAAGTACGCAAAGTATATCATCAATTGATTAACAACAAATTTAGGCTGTCCTTGTTGGACAGCCTAAATATAAACAAAACACAATGAAGACACAAAAAATTCTCATCATTATAAACCTAATAGTAGCAAATCTTATTGTTGGTCAAACTACAAAAATAACTTATAAGCTAAATCTTCTTAAACCTGAAACAAATAAAACAATTCAACAGGAAGAAGAATTTAATAAAATAAATTTAGCATTAAGCAATATTACATATGAATTGTATATTAATAAACAAATTGCTTTATTTCAAATGAATGAGATTATGAATGATAATGAATTCATTGAGAGAGCTAAAATTGAAACAGGAATCGAACCTTATTTTATTAAAGAAAACACAAAATATACTATAAATGATGAAGTTTTTTTTCCTAAAAACAGCTATTTAATTAAAGAAGAGATGCCTAAATGGACACTTTTAGATGAGACAAAAACTATAAATGGCATGATATGTTATAAGGCTATTTCAAATTATAGTACAAGACCAAATAATTCATTTCCTATTGTAGCATGGTATTGTCCGAGCTTAAGTTCTAATTTTGGTCCGTATGGCATTGGGGGACTTCCTGGAACAATTCTAATTCTTCAATACGGTTACAAAGTTTTCACAGCTACTTCTATTAAACATAATGTTTCAAAATTGATTGAATTTCCTAATAACATAGAAATTATAACAATGGAAAAATATATTGAGAAACTAAATAAACTAGAAGAAGAAATGTTTCAAGAATAACTAAACGCCAAAACCGCTATCCCTTTTCCTATTATTCCCAAACATTAAAAACCAAAACTACTCTAACAAACAGAAAATGAAACAAAACCATTTCTTGTAGTTTTTAAAGTGTAAATAATTGTTAAATTAAAACAAATTGTACGAAAAATCGTTTTTTTTCATCTTTGTTTTTGGTATACCAAAAACAAAGTATTAATTTTAAAAATTTAAAGAATGAAAAAAGTATTTTTTAGTGCAGTAGCACTAGTAGCAATCTCATTTGCTGGTATGGCGAATGAAGTGGAGGATAAAAAACTAATTGATGAAACAGTTTTAACGGATTGTGACCAATGTAACCAATGGGCAGATGGACAAGTTGTTGGACAGGATCCAACAAATTCACAATGGATGGATTTTGTAGATTACTGCTATGACCAAAATGACTGTGACAACCCTCGATTCAGAGACACTGTTAAGAAAAAGAAACTATCAATCGGATAATTAACAATTTATATAAATCAAGGAGCCTTAGGGCTCCTTATCCTAATAAATGAAAACAACACTATTTTTTTTATTTTTGAGCCTGTTTAGTTTTGGTCAAAAAATAACTAACGAAGGGAAAATAACTTACAGTACTTTTTATAACGAATCTGAAGCAACAGAAGAATTAAAAAGAAAAAGTTTATGGCAATATCAGTTTGAACTTGAAAAAATTAAAATGGCTGAAAACTTTACATTTGAACTACACTACAAAGACAGCATATCCTGTTTTAAAGGCCTAAAAAAATTACCGAGTGATGCTATTGATATTAAAAAATATAACACAATATTTAATCAATTTTATGGAAACGTAGTCTTTTACACAAGCAAATCAAAGGCAGTAAGTAATGAAATAGGATACTTAAATAGCGAATATGAGTATGTGATAAAATATGATTCAAATAATTTTGTTTGGAAATACACTAATGAAACCAAGCTAATTTCAGGGTATACATGCTACAAGGCAGAAACAGAATGGAAGTTTCACGCAAGAGGTAAAGATTATACATATAAAGTCATTGCTTGGTATTGTCCTGAAATTCCGCTACCCTTTTGTCCAAATAAATACCCCAGTTTACCGGGATTGGTTTTAGAATTATCGGAAGCAAAGAGAACTTGGATAGTGAATAAAATTGAGCTTAATACAAAATCCGACATAAATGACGTTTACATAAAAGAGCTTGAAAAAGTAATTGAAAAACATTCTAAAAAAAGTTAAACAATTTTATACATATTTACAAAAGTTTTTAAATGCCAAAATCCCTAATCCTTTTCTTACTTTTCCCCATTCTTTCTTTTTCCCAAACTTTAATTGGTACGGTGAAAGATACATTGGGTAATCCGTTGCAAAATGCTAATGTTATTGCTAAACCTTTACTAGAAAAACAAGGCTTAAAATTTGCTATTGCCGATCATCTGGGTCGGTATAAGATAGAACTTGAAAAAGATGTCCCGTATGAAGTGCGTGTTTCTTACTTAGGTTTTCAAGAAGAAATTTTAAATCTTCCTGCTAATTTTACCCAAAAAGAACACCATTTTAAATTAGCAGAAACCGGTCAGGAACTCAAAGAAATTACCATTACGTATGATTACCAACCCGTTGTAGTAAAAAAAGATACGCTAATTTATGATGTTAAAGCGTTTACCACAGGAAACGAACGCAAACTCAAAGAACAACTAGAAAAATTACCGGGTGTTGAAGTAGATAAAAACGGAGGCGTTACCGTTCAAGGTAAAAAAGTAACCAAGTTTTTAGTAGAAAACAAATCGTTTTTTGGCGGTGGTACTAAGCTTGGTGTAGAGAATATCCCTGCAGATGCGGTAGATAAAGTGGAGGTTATTGATAATTTTAACGAAGTGGGTTTTCTAAAACAAGTCTCTGATTCTGATGATTTGGCTATGAACATCAAGTTAAAAGAAGAAAAAAAGAAGTTTATCTTTGGTGATATTGAAGCTGGCGCAGAAGTAGCCAATGATAACGGTTTTTATCTAGGTCATGCCGCTTTGTTTTATTATGCCCCAAAAACCAATGTGAGTTTCATTGGCGACCTCAACAACATTGGCAAACGCACCTTTTCCTTTGAAGACATGATGCGTTTTCAAGGTGGCGCAAGCAGTTTTATTTCAGGCAGAAGACAATTGACTAATTTATACTCTTTTGCTTCAGATAATACCGATGTTTTAGAAAATAAATCACAATTTAGCGCCATCAACTTTCGTAGAGAAATCAATTCTAAACTTGATGTTGAAGGTTTTGGTATTTTTTCTAAGCTTTTCACTACTACTTTACGAGAAAGTCAAATCGAATACTTGCAAAACAATGCGTTCACCTTTGAACAACGCACCAATACAGCCGAAAATAGAGCGGTTTTAGGCATTGGAAACATCAAACTGAACTATTCGCCTAACAAAAAAGCAAAAATGTTTTATAACGGTCAATTTCAAGCGAGCAACAACGACAACAGTAGTATGCTTAATTCGGTTCGTGATGGGAATGCTATTTCTTTTGAAACTTTGAATGAAATTGACAACATTCAAATCAAGCAATTTGTAGAATGGCACAAGCAAATCAATAACAAACACACCACTACTTTAGTGGTAAACCAAAGTTATGACAACAACAAACCACAAAACACTTGGCTAACCGATACCGCTTTTTTATCTGGATTGATTCCATTGGAAAATGATTCGTTTTATAACATTCAGCAAATCAAAAAAGTACAGAATAATTCCATTGATGCATTGTTTAAACATTATTGGATTGTCAATAATTTCAATCATTTATATACCAACATTGGAAATAATTTTGGCACTACAAAACTGGATATTTCCGAAAAGCAATTCCTAACCAATGGCTCCATAAACGATTTTGCTGAAAATGGTTTTGGTAACAACATGAATTATTTTTTAAATGACTTCTTCGTTGGTTTGGAATACAAATTCAAAATTGGGAAATGGGTAAATAAACCCGCGTTGTATTCGCATTTTTTCTATTTGGAAACCCAACAAGTAACCAATGATTACAAAATTTCAACTCATTTATTGGAACCCAAATGGCATAGCGAATACGAATTCAACCAATCCGAAAGTTTGAAATTCGATTACCAATTATCCAATACGTTTCCCGAAGCCTCTCAGTTATTGGAACGATTTACTTTGCAAAATTATAATTTGGTTTTTAGAGGAAATGCTTTGTTACGAAACGAACGTTTTCATAGTGCTGTTTTACGCTACAACAAAACAAGTATGTATCGCGGATTGATGCTTTTTGCCAATGCTAGTTTCAACAAAAAAGTAAGAACCATAAGAAACGATGTGGAACTTTTAGGCATTGACCAATTTACCACACCAACCATCACCGACAATCCTGAAACCAATTGGCGAGCCACAGCTACTATTGAAAAAAGAATTTACAAATTTAGAGCGAGTTTGAATACGAATTTGAGTTGGTTCAACTATGTACAAACGGTGAATAACACTACTACAACAAACGACAGAAACAACCAAAGCATTGGTGTAAGAGTACGAACTGCAAACAAAAAATGGCCTGGAGCAAGTGTGAGTTACAGCAAATCGTTCAGTCAGTTTTCTGGGTTAACGCAATCTAGTTTAACTTCAGATAGAATTGGATTGGATTTAGATATCGACTTTTTAAAGCATTTTAACTTCAAAACCGATTACCAAATTACCTACAACGAAGACAGTAACAACCAAAAAACCGATTTCAGTATTGCCAACGCATTTTTAAGCTACCAAAAGAAAAATAACCCATTTAGATTTGAATTATCCGCACAAAATTTCTTGAACAACGGCGTGAAAATCAACAACAGTTTCTCTGATTTCATGATTTCAAACACCACAACGTTCATTTTACCAAGAATTGTGATGTTGAGCGTGAGTTATAAGCTTTAAAAAAAGTATACAGTCACAGTTTTCAGTCGCAGTAATGAAACTTTTTGAACTTAGTGCTTTCTTAGTGTATTTATTGGTTAAAAGAGACGCTTAACAGCGTGACAAGTTTGTGAAGAAGAAATTCTGTTAATAGTCACGTTCCAACTGAGACTGAATACTGAAACTGAATACTAGGTGCGCTTCATCTCAATATGCGGAATATCA
>JAGYJR010000051.1 GCA_018401995.1 Flavobacterium sp.
TAAACGATCCTGATTATACCGAGCCATTGACTGGTTACTTATATTTAACAAGATAAAGAATTACATGTTTTGTGTATAAAAATTGTAATCTTTGAGTAAAGTTCGAATGAATTCTTGATCATTACCCGATTGATTTTTTATACCTGTGACTTGAATAATTTTCTCTCTCAATTTGATTAAAGTAGCATAATCTCTAGAAACAATAGCCGTTTCAAAAGTTTCTTTTATAATTCGAACATCATTATCTGAAAGTTTGATTACCAATGGATATGTAGGCACATAATCCGCATTTACCTCCTGAAGAATGGTGTGATTGATATTGATATTATTTTTTAATGAAATCACAGCAGTTCCTGCAGCCATATCACCTAAACGCTGACTTTTTTTACTTGAAATAATTGCGATTAAACCAATGATTCCACTTCCAATTGAAATTTCAATGATTCTAAATAGCCAACGAATTAAATAATCACCAAAACTCGCTTGATAACCATCCAACTTGATTACTTTCATTTTCATTAATTTCTTACCAATGGTTTGTCCTTCCCATAAGCTTTCTTGAACTAAAGTATAAAACATAAATGGCAAACCAATCAGTGAAAAAATTCCCATAACAGACCATTGATCCATTCCGTTGAAATAACGTTCTAAATCAAAAAAGTTAATTATTACGATTACAACAATGATGTAAGCAATTTTAACCAGTAAATCAATTAGTTGCGCTAAAATTCGATCACCAACAGAAGCTGCCGTAAAATTTATATTTACATTTTGCGTAGTATTTATGGATAATTGTGTCATATTTTATATTTTAGCATTTCATGAGAGAAGTAGCATTTATTAAGCAAAATAAAGAAAAATGGCTTGAATTTGAACAAGCTATTTTTGGTAAAACTAAAAAAAATCCTGATGATTTAGCTAACTTGTACATACATTTAGTTAATGATTTGTCTTATGCACAAACGTATTACCCTAAAAGCAAGACAGTTGTTTATTTAAATTATCTGGCATCACAAACCTACCAAAAAATTTATAAAACCAAAAGAACCGACACCAATCGATTGGTTTATTTTTTCAAAACTGAAGTTCCTTTGATTGTTTATGAATACCGAAGATACATTTTATATGCATTTCTTATTTTTGGGATATTAACCTCTATTGGCGTTGTTTCTGCTCAAAATGATGAAACTTTCGTTCGTTTAATTTTAGGCGACCAATACGTAAACATGACTTTACAAAACATTGAAGACGGCAATCCTGTAGCAGTTTATAAAAGCGGAAGTAATTGGGGAAGTTTCATTGGAATCACATTAAATAATTTAAGAGTGGGCGCAACTGCTTATTTTTGGGGAATTTTTCTCGGACTCGGAACGCTTTATATTTTATTGCAAAACTGCATCATGTTGGGTTCATTCCAATACTTTTTTTACCAACAAGGCGTTTTTTGGGAAAGTGTTCGTGGTATTTGGATTCATGGTTCTATGGAAATTTTCGCAATAGTTATTGAAGCTGCAGCCGGTTTTATTTTAGGAGCAAGTATTTTATTTCCAAAAACGTATTCGCGCTTTCATTCCTTTAAAATAGGTTTTAAAAATAGTTTTAAAATCTTTTTAAGTACGATGCCATTCACATTTGCCGCAGGATTTTTAGAAGGCTACATTACTAGATATTCTTTAGAAATGCCTAATTATTTGAATGTTAGTATTATTTTAATTACTCTATTTTTAATTGGCTATTATTATTTGGTTTATCCATTTATTGTAAATAAAAAAATGAAAAAGTATGTTCCAGCTCTATAAAAAACGGGATTTTAGTCAACTTATTGGTGATACTTTTACCTTCTTCAAAATAGAAGGAAAATCGTATTTCAAAAACTATTTCATCATTAATGGTGGAATTTTACTTTTATTGGTAGTCGTACTTTATTTCTTTATGAAAACTTTCATAGACGGTACTTTTTCAGCAGCACAAACTGGTAATCCAGATTTTATGACGGATATGGTTTATACCAATACACTTTCTTACGTTGGTTTTGGAGCATTGTTTATAGTACTTATTTCATTGGCAAGTTTAATCAATTACTCCTATCCTATTCTTTTCATGAAATTGATGGAAGATAAAAAAGAGCGTTCAACCGAGAATATATTCAATTTGTTGAAGAAAAAATTTGGGAGAGCAATCCTTTTTTACTTGATTTCTCTATTTATTTTAGTTCCTCTTTTTGTTTTAGTATTTGGAATTACTGTACTTTTAATTTTTATAATAGTAGGTATTCCCATTTTGCTTATTTTGATGCCTACTTTTATGAGTTGGGTCACTTTATCTTATTACCAATTCACCACTACAAACGATGATTATTTTAGAGCACTCGGAAAAGCTTTTGAAATGATAAAATCAAAATTTTGGAGTATTGTTGGAAGCACTTTAGTCATGTATATTATAATTCAAGTCATTTTAGGAGTTTTAACTATGATTCCATATTTTATTGGTATTGCTTCTATGATGACTGATTTAGAAAATATAAATGAAAATCCAGACGGTTATATTTCAGGAATTTCATTGCTTATGACAGCTATTTTTATAGTTTCCATTTTATTCAACTACATTTTACAAAACTTATTTCTAGTTAATCAAGGCATTATTTTTTATAGTATTAAAGAAACCGAAGGTAATGTTAGCATTCTAAACGATATCGATTCAATAGGAACTCATGAAGAATAAATTATATCTACTATTTTCATTCGTAAGTATTTCTATTTGGAGTCAAACTCCTTTGGATTCAATTCCATTTGAATCTAGAAAATTAGAAGAAAACTTTCAAGACAAGTACCAAAGTGATGATTTCCAATATGAAGCCGTTGTTCAAATTAAAGAATTAAACGCTTGGGATCGTTTTTGGGCAACCATAAAACGCTTTTTTGAATCTTTATTCAATTTTGGAGGTTCTGGAGAAACTATGAGCGCCTTGGAAATTATAATGAAAATAATTGCTGTAATTATAATTATTGTAGTTGTTTATCTAATTGTAAAAGTAATCATTAATAAAGAAGGCGGCTGGATTTTTAGTAAATCAGCAAAGAAAATCATTCCTGTAGAAAATGTAGAAGAAAACATTCATACACTGAACTTCCAAACAATAATAGCACAAGCCAAAAACAATAAAAATAACCGAGTAGTAATTCGTTATTACTATTTGTGGTTGCTAAAATCGCTTTCCGATAAAAACACCATCGAATGGGATATTGAAAAAACCAATAGCGACTATATTAGAGAAATCAAAGACAACAAACTCAAACAAGATTTTCAGTTTTTATCTTACATTTTTGAATACAGTTGGTACGGTGAATTCGAATTAAACGATAACGATTTTTCTAAAGCCGAAACCGCATTTTTAAAACTAATTTCTCATTCGTAACATGCCTAAAAGTTTAAAAATATATCTATTCATTCTTGTGCTAATTTTCATAGCTATTCTCGCTATTGATGCCAATAAAGCCAAGCCAATTGATTGGAGACCAACCTACGCTACCAAAGATAAAATTCCATTTGGATTGTATGTTTTTGATCAAGAAAGCGAAAGTTTATTCAAAGACCAAAAAATAACAAAATTCGGAAAAACACCGTTTGAATTTTTTGATGAACAATACAATTATGCAGATTCAAGCTACGAAATTTCGGGAACGATGCTTTATATTGATGAAACTTTCAGTATTGATCCTAGTTCTATAGACGAACTTTTCTATTTTGCTGGACACGGCAATCACATTTTTTTAAGTAGCATTGATTTCTCAACAGAACTTGCAGATTCATTAAAATTTACAATTGAATACAATACTAAATTCACAGATTCTATTCAGTTGGATATCACAAAAACAAAAAACAAAAATAAATCCTATTACAATAAAGGTATTACAACCGCTTACTTTGATGAAATAGATTCAACCAAAACGGTGGTTTTAGGCACTCAAAAATCAAGTTCAGGAGCCGAATATGCAAATTATGTCAAAATTGCATACAAAAATGGTTTTTTCTATTTGCATTTGCAACCAGCGGCTTTCACTAATTACTATTTACTAAAAGACAATGCTTCTTACGTTGGAGATGTTTTAGGTTATCTACCAAAAAAAGACGAAGTTTTTTGGAAAGTCAAACGCTACGAAATGGGAACCGAATCCGGCACACCAATGCGTTATATTTTAAGCCAACCGGCATTGAAATGGGCTTGGTATTTGGCATTAATTGTGCTATTTGTGTTTATGTTTTTCAATGCCAAACGAAGACAACGCATCATTCCAATAGAAGAACCATTGAAAAACACTACTATCGATTTCACAAAAACCATTGGAAATTTATACTTTCAAGAAGGTAATCACTTACTCATTGCCGAAAAGAAAATCCAATTTCTTTTAGAAAAAATTAGAAACGAATATTACATTGATACGTTTAATTTAGACGAAACTTTTATCAATCGTCTACACCAAAAAACGAATAGATATAAAGAGGATTTAACCCAACTGGTTAATCAAATTAAATTCTTGAGAAACCAAAACAACATCACAGAAAAACAACTTATCGACTTTAACGCTTTAATTGAAAAGCTCAACTTATAATTAGTAAACTATGGAAAATACATTCGAAAACAACAACGAAAACAACGAAATGAACCCAATTACTTCTGGTAATGAAACTGTTCATACCAATGAAACTGAAAATGTGAGTTTTGAAACACGCTTAAACTTAGAACCTTTACAAACGCAAATTCAGCAAATCAAACAAGAAATTGCCAAAGTAATTGTAGGTCAAGAAAAAATGATTGATCAATTATTAGTTGCTATTTTATCGAATGGTCACGTGCTTTTAGAAGGTGTTCCTGGAGTAGCAAAAACCATCAGTGCAAAATTATTGGCAAAAACCTTGTC
>JAGYJR010000052.1 GCA_018401995.1 Flavobacterium sp.
CTGGGACTGAGCGTCAAGAAATGACCCCTTTGGGTCATTTTAGCGAGGGGCCGGACTGCGGGGAAGGCGAGACCCGTACTGCCTGTCCCGATTATCGGGATACGGTGGTGTGAGAGCCTCAACCTGAGCCATTTGGCTCAGGTCGGGCTACTCGATTATAGTGCGTTTTTTTTATTAGCCTACCCATGATTCGATTTCTTCTTTAGCAGTCCAATTTCCATTATGCTGTTGAAAAATTATAATAAAACCACCAGCTGCATGAGGTCCACTTAATCCCATGTATCTAATTATCACAGTTTTTTTATCTGCGGAAATAATTGGTCTGGAAAAAATCTGTAAACATCCAATCTCATTTTGAAACTCCGTCCAATAATCCAAATTTTTGTCTGTGTTGGTTCTATTTCTTAGGGAATCAATCTTAGCTTCGCTAATTATTTCATACTTATTCTTAAATTGTTTTGAGATAAATTCATATTTTTCAATATTTCGTTTTTGTCTTAACAAATCATCCATTTCTTCTTCGTCAATAAACTCTTTGATTGATTCAATAAATGTCGAATCATTTTCATAATTTATTGAGGGAGGTATAAATCGATTACTCATTTTATTTAAAAGTTTACAGTTAGATGTAAAAATGTCTGGATTGTCCATGATTATGGAGAATAGAATATCATTAATGAATTTCTCCTCTTGATCTATCTTTGTCGTATTACACGAGAAAATCAAGAATGCCATGATAATTATACTTGTAGCTTGTCTCAATGAGTATCTTATTTAAATGCGCTATAACGTTCCGCAGCTACCCGAAGGGCGGGACTTTTACCACAAAACTTGATTTGAAAAACTAATGTTTGATTAACCACAAAACTGTCTTTGGAACACGAAACCCCGCCTTTTGGGTAGGTGCTGTTGTGGGAAGTTTTTATCACCATGCGTAGTTGATATTTAATGTAAATTCTCCATTCATAAAGCCGTGTTTCATTTCCTTATTTGCCCATGGGTAACGATTTGCAATCCAATTTCCATAGGTCAAATTTATTTTAAATGCCCGCCAATCAGAAATACCAAAACCATAAGTAAAATCTGGATCCCATGGTAGTTTAGTATTTTGAATTGGATAATAAAATAATCCAGTTTCGAGATAAATATTTTTGAAAAAAACATATCTAAAGTTAGCGTTCATAATAGGTTTTATATAGCCCAATGTTTGGTTAGTGGCATCTACGAATTCGGGTTGTACAAGAATTTTAGGGACAATTAAAAACTTTGCTGTTTCATCAAAAAAAAGGTGGTTTTTAGGGTTTCGCTCTTTATTAAATTCATAATTGTAACTTACGAAAAACAAACCCCTCTTCATATTGGTCCAATAATCAATTTGTGCATTGTTAAATCTATTTGGTTGATAATTTTCATAACCATAAGAAAAAGTCTTATGACGCCAATTATAAACACCAATTGCATAAAAATGATTGCTCAACCAAAGTGGGGCATCAGGGTTTTGGACTAAATCAAAATAAAGGGTATTCTTGATGTAAAAATCCTTAAATGGGTTTATATTAAAATTAACTTTTGATGTTAATCTATAAAACTCAATTGGCTCATTAAAATCATTAACGAACGAAATTTTTGAAGTTGCAAAGCCGACATCTCCTTTAAATATTGTTTTTCCTAAAAGCAATTTGTTAGATTTAAAAATATCTCCGAAATGTTCTGGATACTTTTTTTCTTGAGCTTCTGCTAAAAGTGATATAATTGTAAAAATAAATAGTAGTTTTATTTTCATTTAGTTATCAATCAATGATTAAAAATTATGCTGCCATTTTTCTTATATGCTAAAGCGCATAAAATAAGTGAATTAACATTACAGGTTATTGCCTTATTGAGTTCACCATCTTTTTGATAATATCCTGAATAAAAACCTATATCTTTATCATACAACCCCTTTGCCTTGTTAAATAATTTATCACTATACTCGTCATCAAACAAATAATACCACCCAAAAGCAGCTGAAGTTGAAAATGTTTTCAGATGGCTGGCATCTTCTCCGCTTTCTGAAACACAATTCCATTTTTTACCATTGGTAAAGATAGAATTGTAAATAAAATAAGGTGCTTGGTCTATGTGTGTTTCACCTACACAAATTAGTTTATTTTCCTTTTCTGATTGCTTTTTTTGCACAAGAAAAACACGATATCCAAGTTCTAACGAGTTAACATCAAATCCGTATTCTAATCCATCGAGAATGTAAGGGTCAGAAAGCACATAATTGTATGACGGGTGATGCTTTACTTCTCGGCTATCCGTTCCAATTTTTACTCCGTTAATTTCCACAAAGGTTATAAAATCGGTATATAGCAATGCGTTACTGGCATCAAAGCCCATTTGTATAAATCCTTTTGAACAATATTCCTCATACCCCAGTTTACCTTCTTGCACTCTTTTTTCAACACCATCTTTAAAACTTAATCCAATACCCATTAAGGTAGCATCTTCAATAGCAAATTTAAAATCCCATTTTTCAATTATGTTGTTGACTAAATAATGGTATTCAGGATAATTGAAAATGATTCTTTTACATGAACCCATAAATCGCCCAATATCCATAGCTGACCAACCTACCCCAGTTTCGGTAGGTCTATTGTCGTAAGTGCTCATAGTCAGTGTCATGGAATTATATACCTTATTGGGGAGCTTGTCTTGAAATAATTTAATCCCGTGCAACGTGTTAAAAAGTTGTGATAGTCGTTGGGTAAGTTCTTCTTTAGTTATTATATCCAATTCGTAAGCTGATAAAAAAGCATGAATACTACTAGCAATATCCCAAAGGGTTGTTGAGTTATACTTATCGACACTATTCACAATTCCCGTTTCAGGTATAGTGTTGTTTTCAAAATATTTCCATGCAATTTTTGCAAATTCCTTTTCTTCTTGTCTTAATTCAACTTTAGTCTTTCTTAATGGGTAGTCTTGCCGTTTTTGAATTAATTCTTCGCGCTGGAAGATATCCTTATAAAAACCGAAATCGCTGGGATGAACCTTTTCAATCCAAAGCACAATCCAAATAGCTCCAATTAAACCTATCACAAAAGCGAATGGTTTCAACCAAAATTTGTTATTCAATGCGTTTTTAACCATAATTATTCTTTTATGAATGAAGCCCTAATAATCGGACTGAGTTGATAAATATTATAAACTGCCCAAATATTATTTGCAACAAAAGCGGAAACTGAAGGGTGTTGATTGTTGTATAAAAGATAGCAGTTGTATGAAAATCCAATAAGTGTTAAAATAACAATAAATAAGTGTGGCGCAATTATTTTTAGGTTTTCGTTAAAATTTATTTCTTCTTTGACTTTTGATGTTGTATTAAATTTTATTTCTTTTCTTAATAGAACTTTAAAAAATGCTCTAATCTTTAACCAAAATCCAGCGATGAAATATTGATCTGATCGTTTCGTACTTATACCCCAATAAGCAAACAAGGTTAAAACTTGACTTAAAATATTTAGTATGATGAATCTTAGGAAAAAATCGAAACTAAACGACTTGAGCGGTGGGATAAGTGTAAAATAAAAGATAATCGGAGATAACAAGAAAATTAAAATCCAAAATGCCGAAAAATAGGAGTAAAGGGTTTCACCATAGGCAATCCTTTGCCATAAGGTTAATCCCTTTTTTATTATCGGATTATTTCTGCTGAAAAAAATACTGAATGTACCCTCGGCATAGCGTGAAAATTGTTTGTCATATGCAGTTAAAGTTTGGGGAGAAAGCATTTTGCATTCGGGATTGGGATGCTGGTATGATTGCCATTGATTAGCGTTTGCGTGCAATAGAATTGACGTGTAAATGTCTTCTGAAATGTGATGAATAAAAGGGCCAATGGTTTTATTTTTTGTTTGCTTCAACAATCCTTTTTTTATTACATGTTCGTGTTCTACTTCAATTACAGAATCTAATTTCATCAAATCAACTTGATTGTCTGTAATTAAACTTTCTAGTGCCTTTCTTCGATGCATGGAACCTGCCCCACAACAGAATGCCGCATTAGATGAGTTACGATGAAATAGTATTACTTGATAAAAAATGGTCGGGTCTGTACCAAATATATTCTTTCCAAGTCTTATATTCCTTAAAAAACTCAAACGATTAGAAATTGGTTTTCCTTTGGGCAGGTCATAGAAATATTGTGGACTTTGCACCCAAGCCATTTTTTTATTTTTAAAGTATGGCAATAAGTTGTTGATAAAATTGGCATAAACAATAGTGTCAGCATCTAGTATTACAATAAAATCACCATCTGTTTGCCAAAATACATTGTTTAGATTGCCCGCTTTATACCCTTTGTTGTCTGTTCTTGAAAAATATTGAATATCATATTTTTCAGCTAATGCTTTGAAATTTTCTTTTGAGGGGTCAGTACCATCTCTTTTTCCATCATCACACAGACAAATATTGAGTTCAACTTTTTTGGTAAATGATTTCAATCGAACTGCATTATGAATTGTTTGCTCAACAACAGACATAGGTTCGTTATATGTTGCTATAAAAACATCAATCTTGATTGGCCTGTCATTCTCTGAATCTAAATCATCAACTTGAGAAAGAAGATATGGTGTTTTACGTAATTTGATTTTCTTAATATCCCAATGATTAACTATCATTAGAATAGAACCTATAAACATAAATGTTTCAGCAAAAAACAATGTGTACGAAAATATTAGAGCATCGGGATTTAAGGAAGCTTTATATCGCCAATACAAGTAGTTACATCCATAAATCAAAAAGATAATGGAAAATACTCTAAAAAGAAATAATCTTGTATTTTGATTAATCATTTATGTGTGTTCTGTTTTTTAAAATTTCCCACAACTCACTT
>JAGYJR010000053.1 GCA_018401995.1 Flavobacterium sp.
CTATAGCCATAATATCAGGAAGATGATAATCAAGAAAAATTAAATAAGGTTTTAAAGAGATTAAGTCGTTTATAAAACTTTTGCCAGTTGCATAGGAATTTATATTTGCCTGTAAAACTTCTTCACTAAGAAAATAGGACAAATGGAAAGAAAATAATTCGTCATCCTCAATAATAACAATGTTTTTTGATTCAGGTTTTTTCGATGAAAAAACATTTAAAATACGCCAAATGGAGCGGTTTTCTTTTTCTGATTGAAATACAGCATCCATTAACAAATCAAGTTCTTTATATCCAAACTCTAATTTATCAAACATATAATCAGCTTTTCTTTGAATAGAAATAGCTACTTCTTTAACATCCCATGTAGCAGACATTAATATGATTTTAGAATCAGGGGATATTTCTTTATAAAGTACTAACACATCATTCCCTGAAGCTTTGGGGAGTTGATTATCAAGAAAAATGATAGATGGTTTTAATTTTGATACGAAGTGGCTTCCATTTTCTGCGGAATGGGAAATGGTGATTTCCTCAGCATATTTTTCTAGCATTTTTTTTAATTTCAGCGCATAGAGTTCATCATCCTCAATAATGATTATTGATTGATGTTTTTGATTTTTCATATTATTTTTATTTTACGAATTTTCCTTTTTTACAAAACCTTTTCTAGTCATATCGCCCCAACCTTTACTACCTCTAATTTTCTCCCAATTCCCTCTAATCGCTGCGTATACCGTAAAGGGATGAAAAATAATTGGTTCACAAATTCCTGCAAATATAAGTCTAAAAAAATCTTTGTATGTTTTATATTTTTTATATGTTGCTTCTTCAGTATAAATTGCAAGAAATGAAAATAAAACGGCAAACATATAAACAAGCAGTATTAACACAAAAAAGTAAGTCCAATTTAAGATTCCAAAATAAATGAAAAGTACAGTAATTAGTATGCCAAGAAGCTCAATGATAGGAGCGAGATATTCATATACAAGCCAATAGGGATAACTTAAAAGACCTAATATTTTATACTTGGGATTTAAAAACAATCTTCTATGAATCCACAACGTTTCCATTGTTCCTCGAGTCCATCTACTGCGTTGTTTTCTTAAAATAGAATACGATTCTGGGGCTTCTGTCCAGCAAAGTGGGTCTGGAATGTATTTCACACTGTATTCCTCTTTATTTTCAATCATATACCTTCTCATTCGCACAATTAACTCCATGTCTTCGCCTACAGTTTTGACGTTGTATCCACCACTTTTCTGCACTATTTCTCGATCAAATAGACCAAATGCACCACTAATTATTAATAGCCCATCCATTTTAGACCATGCCATACGCCCGAGTAAAAAAGCGCGTAAATATTCTAATACTTGAATGCGTGCTAACATATTACTCGGTGCATTTACTTCAATAAGTTTACCAGATTTAATAACACATGAATTCGCTATTCGAATAACTCCACCTGTTGCAATTACTCTTTTTTTGGACTCTTCCATTACAGATTTTGCCAACTTCAGTAAAACGTCCTTATCCATAATGCAGTCTACATCAACGCAAACAATGTAAGGGTTTTCAGAAATATTAATCCCCACGTTAAGCGCATCTGCTTTTCCTCCGTTTATTTTGTCAACAACAATTAGTTTTGAATAAGCCAAATTGGATGATCGATATATTCCTCTGACTTCTTTAGTAGGAATAGCAGCATTATACTCCTGGTTTGTCTCAAATAAATCGAAGGATTCTTTTAATATTGTAATACTGTCATCTTTACTTCCATCGTTGACAACAATAACATCAAAATTATTGTATTGAATGGCCAATAATGACAATACATTTTCTTTGATTGTCATACCCTCATTATAAGCTGGAGCAATTAACGAAACTTTTGGGCAATCTGGTAGTGAGAGTAAAATAGAATAATTTACGAATCTATTTTTTTTAAGATACTTTTTTAACGAAAATGCAGATATAAAAGCCAAGATCAAGTAGGAGGACATTATTGATAATGCAAACACTAAAATAAAGTAATTAAAAATTACAATACCCATATCTATCCAGCCAATTCCTGTCATATTTTGGATGATTTTAAATTTTCTACAATAACGCTAATTTGAGATTTGATTTTCAAATTAGTGGACTTTGAAACGATACTATTTAGTTCTTCTATAATTTCTGTTTCTTGAAAATGCTGAGCTATTCTTGCAACTAGCAAATGAATTGTAGGATTTTTACTTTCTAACAAAGTGGAAAAGTCGCTTGGTTTTTTGAAGTTTTTGATATGAATGACGTGAATAATATGAGCTTGTAGCCAGTCGCTTAGCCAAAGGTTAATGTCTTGTATCTGTATTAATGCATCTAAACCCTTTAAACGAATCATTCCCAAAATGGCTTCTTCCTGCACCATTTCATTTTTGTTTGATAGCTGTGCTTTTATTTCTTGAAAACTTTCTAAATAATCCAATTCAGACAAATTACGTATACCTTCAACTTTGTACATCCAATTTCTTGATTTAAGCAATTTCATGGAGTGTTCTGATAGTCCAGATTCAACAAAAAAAAGCTCGATATTTTTATGATAAGCACCCTTGTATATTCGGTGTAATTCAATCAAAGATTTAATAGTTAAACGGGCAAATAAACGACCTTTTTTATCAAAATGTTTATTAAAATGTTTAATAGTACTCTTTATGTCCTGTGATTCAAACATAAAACGGAAAAGAATGTGATTAATCTTTTCTTGATATCTTTTTTTAATTTTATCTCTTCTAATCCTTTGTGCTTTTTTAACCGAGGTCAAAACAAAAAATAGTAAAGACAGAATGAAAAAGACTAAGATAATAATCCATAGTACTAACAAAAGGTTATCGAATTGATAGGGTTTGACACTTAAACTCATTTAAAAACGCTTAAATAAATTAATTTGTAAATTGTACCTGTTACGATAATTAGTTGGCACAAATTCTTCCCATTCATACATGAAAATAGGTTGTAAAAACAAGTTGTTCTTTATCCTAAACCTCCAATTAACACCAACTCTGTAGGCGTTTGTTCGGGTGAAATCATTGCTAACAAAAAAGTAATACGGAACAGCTCCGTACTGTAGATCAAGTTGAACAAATGATTCTTTAGACTCAAATGTTTTTTTAATATTTATTATGTGTGATAAAAACCAATCGTTTGATAAAGCGACAGCGAAAGGTCTGTAAGCGATAAAGTATTCTCCAAAATTTCGCCCTATGTGACCGGTGAACATAGTGACTTTCGCTTGGTCGAAATGTAAATATCGAGCGCCTAAAGAGCCGCTCCAGTGCTTACTTTCTTTGTAAAACTCCGCTCCTAAACGAAACAAAGGGAAAACGCTTTTTCCATCTGAAACTCCTCCATTAAAATAAAAATAACTGTTTCTCCCAACTTTAGGATATAGATCTATTTCAGCCTGTGTTGCATTCTGGCCAAATAAGTGTCCATAATTTATTCTACCAATCACGTCCATTCGATCAAATTTTCTCTTGTATTGGGCGTAAAGAAAATGCCACGGTGCCGCACCTGGATTGCTAAATGTAGAATTTAAATAACCTACACCCACCTCATTTTTCTGCTTTTGTAGAATTTGTGTTTTTAAATACTGTGCATCTTTAAAATCGTTTGAATTTTCTGCAATTTCTTCAAGCACCATTAATGCTTCATTATCTTTATTTTGCTTTTCCAGCGCAATTGCCTTTTGCAGCAGGTAAAAATCTTGTTCACTTGGAAAACGTTTAATTCCCTCATCACTCAATTCAATCGCCCTAATGAAATTATTTGAGGCTAAGATCACCTGAAGATATAAACGTAAATATTCTTCGCTATTATTTCCTTTTATCCATTCAACTTCAATTATTTGTAGAGATTCCATTAATTGATTGTCCCAAAAATAAAGACGTGATAAATACATCGAATAATCACTATTAGAAGGGTATTGTTCACTTAATGTTTTCAATGTAGCAATGGCTGACGAATAGTTTTTGTTTTCGGCATTAATTTGTGCTTCTTTAAACAATGAGTCTGGGTTGGACACTTGCGAAACCGCCAAGTTCACGAATAAAAACAAACTATAGGTAATTAAATATTTAAGCATTTGTACCTAGTAGTTTGTTTATTCGTGTTTTCATTACTGCAGGACTAAAAGGTTTACTTATGAAGTCATCAGCACCTAATTTAAAAGATTCTAACTCAGAGGATTCAACGCCTGAGGAAGTTAAGACGATAATTTTAATTTCAACATTTTCAATTGCCTTAATTGCCATAATCACTTGTTTTCCATCTGCGAAGGGAAGATTTAAATCCGTAATAACGAGGTCTATACCCTCGTGTTCTTTTTGAATATAAGCTATTCCGTCAGCACCATTGTCGAATTCAACAATTTGAATGCCCGTTGATTTTAAATAATAGGCGAGAGAGAGCCGAAGCATTTCGTCATCTTCAATAATAACTACTCTCATAGATTATAATGTGATTTTATTGAATGTATGGATTGTGTCAGATAATCAATAAGTTTATTGGCTGAAACTACTGTTTCATCGCTGGATTTAGACTTAGAAATAGACTCTAGATTTTTTGCCAAATCAGCACCAAAATTAAACGATATAGCACTCAATGAGCCAACTAATAAGTGAGCTTTTTGTTCTATAACTTTCAGATCTTTATCTTTGATTGCATTTTCAATTTCAATAATATCGTTAGGAATGCGCTTTAAATAAACGCCAGTCATAGCAGTAACGAAATCTTTTCCTTCTTCTAGTTCTATCGTTTGTAATATTGTCCCAATATCTTCATTATTTGTTGTAATTATTTTTTCTTCTTCAATAT
>JAGYJR010000054.1 GCA_018401995.1 Flavobacterium sp.
CAGACTTGCCATCTGACTAATAATATTTAGGAAAAGTGGAGAATGTGAAAGTTGAAAAGCCACTTTAAAAATAGAGTAAAAAGGGTTACTTTAAATAGTAATTACGAGTAAATTAAAATATTAACAAAAAAAGACTATTAAAATAAAAAGTCTTTTAATGAAAATCAACATTATGAAAAAAGTAATAAAATTTATATTTCCAGTTCTTATTATTGCATTAATAACCTATTCATGTAGTAAAGAAAATGAAATTGGAGAACCACAAACTATTGATTATGAAAAAATAGGAAAAGAACACAATCATGGGTTGGAATTTATTTTTAATGAATTAAAAAGTAAAAAGATTAAAATTAATCCCAAGGGTAATAACTATGAAAACTTTATAAGAGAAACAAAAAAATCTTCTGTTTCTTTTATAGAGTCATCTAAAATAACCAATCATATAGATTATGAAAATTCTTCAAAAATTTTCGCTTCTTATGATAAATTAGCTAACAAAAGTATAAATTTAAAAAGAAAAGGTGTCTATTCTGAAGTTGACCCAATTATTGAAATGAAAGAGCAAGTTGAATTAACTACTTTACAGATAAAGTTTTTTGACGAATTAAATCAAGCTATATCAGATGTAGATTTAGCACTAGGTATAGAAGTTACTATAAATAAGATTAAGTTTATTGAAGAAAAAATAATTTCAGAATGTAATGAAGATGAAAAATTCTTACTTCTTTCTTCAACATCAATAGCAAGAAACTCATTGGAATATTGGTCAACTAATCTTGAAAAATGGGTTAATGAATTAAATGAAAATTCAACAAGTGCTAAATCAGTAAGTTTTAAAACTTTCTCAAAAAGTAGTGATGAGTGGGGTTGGTTTACTGACACCTTAAAGTCAATGGGAAAATCAGATGTAGTAGGTGGTGTTATAGGAGGTGTAATAGGTGCAGGTGCAGCTGGAGTTGGCGCTCTGCCTGGAGCAGTAGCAGGTGCTTGTTATTCTTCTGCTGGTAGAGGTATAGTTGCATTAACTGAAAAATGGGGATTATGGTAAAAGAAAGTATAATGAAAAATAAATTTAAATTATTTTTCTTCATTTTAATCATTTTTAGTTTTGGTCTTTTTTTTGGTGAGTTTCTATTAGACACTATAATTAATAGCGAAAGAGATTCCTTAAAAATTGAAATTCGAGATTCTGTATTGACAGCAATCATAGTTTCTTTACTTATAACTATTGGTTATAAATCTTTAAAAAATAAAAAATAAATATCGAAATAAACTTGGCACAACCACGTATATAAAAAATAGCAGTTAAGAGCTAAACTTAAAGTTTATTTCTTTTCTGCTATTTAAATTTATATAATAAAAATAGCCGCCTTTTTAATCTGCTACTTTTCATATACACATACGTTGTGGTTTATATTTCGCCAATTTGCTCTATTCAATAACTTAACGCAACAAATCTAAATTAATAGATTTGTTATAATGGAAGTAAAAAAACACCGACGGCTTACCTTAAAAGAAAGAGTCCAAATAGAGACCCTTTTAAACGAAAATAGATCCAAAGCTTATATTGCTAAACAGCTAAAAAGATCAAGATCAACAATCACCCGAGAAGTAAACAAATTAATCGGTAATACTAATGATAAATACGATGCACATTTATCACATTGGTGTGCTAAAGATGATTATCTAAACAAAAGAAATCTAGACAAAATCAGTACTTATAAACCACTTAAGCATTTTGTTTATAAAGGACTTTTATCTCAGTGGACTCCAGAACAAATCTCTGGAAGAATTAAAGAACTTTATCCCAATGATCCTATAATGTCTATTTCACATGAAGCGATTTACAGACACATTTATACAAGACCACAAGCCAGTTTAAACAAAAAACTAATCAAACTACTGGTGCGCAAAAAAACAAGACGAAGACCGCCTAAAAAGAGACGTGGAACTGGAAGTAAAATAATCAACCAAGTCAGTATAGACAATAGACCTAAGCATATTGAGGACAGAATCGAAATTGGACATTGGGAAGGTGATTTAATCATTGGAAAAAATCATAAAAGCGCCATCGGAACCATTGTGGAACGCAAAGCTAGATATACAATCATCATCAAACTAAAATCTAAAAAAGCAGATGAAGTCGCTAAAATGTTTTCCAAAAAACTAAATCAATTAAACAGCATTTTTAAAAAATCTATGACTTACGATAACGGAATTGAAATGGCTAGACACGAAAAAATAACACAAAATACTGGTATGAAAATTTTCTTTGCACATCCTTACTCTTCCTGGGAAAGAGGAACCAATGAAAATACAAATGGACTCATTAGAAGGTACCTTCCAAAAGGAACAGACTTCAATCAAATTGATGAAAAATTACTCATGAATATTCAAGAAAAACTTAACAATAGACCGCGTAAAATTATTGGTTATAAAACACCTAAAGAAATTATGGATTCTGAACTAAAAAATTTAGCTTAGTATCAACCTAAAAAAAAGCAACGTTTGTTGCGTTAGAACCTTGAATGCAGCTTTACTGGCTAAATTGAAAAATCAAAAATTGCAGCTTGCTTAAGAACAAAAACTGAAAATTAATCCTTAAATTTAAACATTATGAAAATGAAAACATTAACAAACTTTTTAAAAATTGGAATTCTATTATTTGGGTTCTCAATAATACTATCCAGTTGTGACAATGATGAACTAATTGAACCACAAGAGCAAAAACTTATTATAGCTCATAAAAACTTTGACTTTATAGAAAACAACATCAATTTACTTAACAAAGTAAACAAACTTTCCAAATCTATAAATAAAACAGCTTCGAAAGGGAATTACCTTTCTAAAAATGAGTTTACTGTTTTTAAGGAAAGAGTGACTTATATTAAAACTCCTGATAATACAAGAGAATCATATTCTTTCTATATAGAAAGAAATAACATAAATAAAACAGACATAATTGAAAATTTAGTCTTATCAAAAACATTAGAAGATAATGAATATAAAGCTCATATTATTACTTATTCCTTCCCTGAAGGGATGGAAAACGAGAAAGAAAATTTTGTTGTCACAAATTTTGAAGAACTAAATATAGAAAATGTATCTGGTCTTTTTAATAAAAGTGGTTGTGAAAACACCTATGAATACACAGTTGTAGAAACTGAACATGAATGTTATACTGGAAAGCATAATGGTGTTTCAGATCAAGGTAATTGCGATTATGAAGAAACAGGAAATAGTGGTCCTTATTCTACTTGGTCAATACACGTTACAGTAAATTATCAATGTGATGGTGGTGAAAGTACTGGAGGTGGTACTCATACTGGAGACCCTACTGATACTGGAAATCCTGGTAACAATACACCTCCAAACAACTCTAACCCTATTGATACTGGTATTACGTTACCTCCAAGTTGCCAAACAAATGATTGTGCTGGTGAAATTACTGCTAACACAATTAATAACTTATTAGGTAACACTTTAAATGATGCTGAACTTCTTTGGCTTTTTAATAATGACAATCAAGCTAATATTATAAAAAGCTTATTAGAAAATAGTAACTCACTTACTAATCAAAATTTTTCAATCCAAATTATAAATAATTTAACAAACACGTTAAATTATGGGTTTTCATCTTTAGAACTATCTACTTTTAATACAAAAGCAAATCAAATATTTGACATAATAAGTTTAAATAATTATGCTGACATTAGTCAATATTCACTTGCCGATCAAAAAACGATTGCTCAAAATTCTTTATTTATTGGTTTTTTACCAAGTATAAATTCAATAATCGGAGAATATTGGCCAAAAAATGATGAAGAATGGGCTGTGATTGGTAATTTGTTTGCTCAATTTTTACCTGAGTTAGCGTTAGGTTTTATTCCTGGTAGTGACATTATTGAAGTTATTAAAGGTGCTAACCAAGGAGATGCTGTTGCTGTTGCAATTGGTTTAGCGGGTTTAATTGTAGATGCTTTTGGCGGTACTATATTAAAAGGAATAACAAAAGCTATTAAGATTGGAAAAAAAGTTTTTACTTCTTTTAAGTTAACCTATAAGTTTGTCACAGTAATTGGTAAATCTTTAAAAGCAGGATTAAAAGTATCTTTAGATGGTGCTACAGTAATTTTAAAGAAAAGCGGTAATGAAATTGCTAGAATCGCTAACAATGTTATGACTTTTAATTACTCTGGTTTTGGCGGAAAAATTATTACTAGTCCTAACAAAACTACAACAGTTATAGGTAAATATGATATTAATGGAGTTGGCACAAAAAATATTATTGATTCAGGTCTTTCTAAATCAGGAAAAAATGTTGGGGGGATTAATGCTTTAAGTGAAGTACCAAATCCAAATTGGAATGACCAACAAATTTGGGATAATATTAATGAACCTTGGTTAAGAGATGCCACAAGCAGAAATGATATTATTAGAGTTGTTTCTGACCCTAATAACCCCTCTAATATCTTTAAAGATAATGGTCAACTTTCATTTTTTGGTAAAGAACATCAATTATTAACAAAACCAACTTCTCAAGGAGGTTTAGGTTATACATATAATTCTTCAACTTTTACTTATACAAAATAATATGAATAATAAAATTGAATTAAAATTTATAGAACAAAGGTGGGAAGGAATTGAGGGTTGGATTGGTAATAATGATGATTTTTGGGTACGACTTGATTTTTTTTTAGAATATTTCGTTTCCAAGAATTTAGAATTGTCATATAAATATAAAAATAAAGAAATTAATCAAAAAAAATATTGTGAATTATTGTTTGAAAAATTTAAAGAAAACATACTT
>JAGYJR010000055.1 GCA_018401995.1 Flavobacterium sp.
ATAATACGGCTTTAATTAATTTAAGATGCTATGACAATTCACTAATCAGTTTGAATGTGGCCAATGGTAACAATACCAATTTTACTACATTTAATGCTACAAACAATCCAAACCTAAGCTGTATACAAGTTGATGATGCTACTTACAGCACAACCAACTGGACAGGTATAGATGCAGGAGCAAGTTTTAGTGAAAATTGTGCTATTTGGGCTGGTGTAGAAAGCAATTTGAAAAACACATTGAAACTATATCCAAATCCTGCTCAAGATAACTTGACGATTCAAATCGAAGGTATTGTTTCAGAAGTTCAGATTTTTGACTTGTCTGGTGCTTTGGTGCTTAGAGACAACAATAACAACATTAGTGTATCACAAATTGCTACTGGTGTTTACACCATTAGTATAAAAACAGATAAAGGCATCGTTTTCGAAAAATTCATCAAAGAATAATTGTAAATGTTTTTTCATAGGTTGAGTAAAAGAGGTCTTCGGACCTCTTTTTTTATCCAATATTTTTCTGTTAATAAAGCAAATTGTCTGTTTATGAAGAAAGATTCAATTTGCAATCAAACAGTTTTAGTTTTGTGGCATCAAACAATAAAAAACGAAAAATGAAATTAAAAAATCTTATTCTAGGACTGACACTAGTGCTAGTATCCTCCGCATCATTTTCTCAAGATGATCAAACCGTAAAAGCCACAACTATGGGCGAAGGAATGTATTCCGTCTATTTAGCAAAATATGAAAATGGTGAATATCTTTTTGAAGGATTAGATGAAAACAATTGGGAACTCTCTTTTAAAACCTATCAAGAAAATCTGAAAGAAATAAAAATAAAAAAATATGCATCAGCAACTAGCACTGAAAGTTATTTACCTGACAACAGTGTTTTTCCTTGCACATACATTCGAGGATCTGTTCAATCTCACAAGGCGATGGGCACTTTAAAAAATGTAACATTTACAAATGAGGAAAGAATTGTAGTCCTTGACGAATGGATATATGTATTAAAAGATTGGAAAGATAAAGATCATTATGTAATTCACAAAATATTGAAAAAAGGAGAACTTTCAGGAGTGAAGTTAATGAAAGCTGTACTATCCTCGAAAAAAGTAGGAGCCAATGCCAATCATGTTGCCACTTTACAAAATTATTTAAATGATGCCTTCAAAAAACAAGGAGAAAAGTTAGCTACTGCAGAAGGGAAACTTAAAAACGAAGAATATTTAAAAAACTTAGAGTTGGCAGAAAAAAGATGGGATATTGTAAGAGATTCAATCAATGGTAAATATTGGAATTCTGCAGAAGGACAAGCTAAGCAAGCTGAATGGAGTAAGGCTGACGTTGTATTAAAAAATGATACTCAATCTACACTTTACCTATGTTATGGTTCTGGTGCATATTATGAATTAAAACCGGGCCAAGCCTACAAATTTTCATGTAGTGGCGGAGGTAAAGTATACAGAGGCACATTGAGACCAAACAATAGCACACAATACGATCAAACAGACAATGTGCTCATAGATAGAAACGGAACCAATTGTGGCAAAACGATTAATGCCTCTTCTGTAGTAAAATACTAGGAATAAAAATTAAATAAAAAAAGAGGTCTTCGGACCTCTTTTACTAAGTTAATCCGTTTTAAGTCAAAATCAACTCATCATAACAAATCACATGAAAAAAATATTATTCATACTAATCGCAACTATTTTAACATCCTATTGCTTTTCTCAAAAAAATCAATCGGAAATCGCAAAGTCTTGGAAAGAAGGAAATTACGACTGGTTTCAAAATAAAGGATCAGGATCCGTAATTAGATTAGAGCAAGACGGGACGGTGGAAATCAAGATCGTAAAAGATGACAAAGGAAATGTTAATAAAATAATCATTGACAAGGACTATTATCTTCCAGATGCTGCCAAAATATCATCTCATACAAGATATTTTGCAAAAGTTGGAGGCGAATACAAACTTTATTTTGTCGGCAGCAACATAGTTGTTTTCACTTCTTATGCTAACGACACAAAAGTAGATTTAAGGGCTGTGATTGGGAAGGCGAAATTAAAATATAGCATGGTTGAATTAATTGAAACCGACTTATCAAATGGTTTCGAATTGCAAAAAGCAGATCGTGAAAAATATAAAAGTTCAGAATCAACTAGAACAATAAAGGACAGAGAAATTAAAGATATTGAAATAGTTTTAATCAATCCAAGCGATGTAAAACTAAAAACTGGTACAAAACTAGAATTCGGAACAATTACAACTTTTACAGATGGTTCTAAATTAACATCGCAAAACCTTGGTGGCGACCAATACAAATATGATTTTAAATTTGCTGTAATTGGCTTAAAAAGCACATTTGAAAAAAATCATGAATTTAATACTTATTTGTACAGTGTTAAAGAATGTGAAGGCCTAGACGATAGTCATTTTATAATTAATGTGTTTAATGATGAAACTTCTGAATTATTGAAAACTGAAAAATTCTCTGTTGAATGTAATTTTAGTAAATTAAAATCGGATGCTTCCGTTCGAAGTTGGTTAGATTATGATGAGATTAATTTTGCTTATTTTTATTCCGCCCAATTTATAGTAAGTGTGGAAAAAATCACTAAAGAGGAAAGGATAGCTGGTTTTGGATATGTATCATCATTCAGTGACAAAATTAAAGTTTACGAGTCGAAATATTCTTATCAAGATACAATTGCTGTTAGAAAAGGCGAGAATTGGGCATTTGCCAATAAAAAAGGCACCCTTCTAACCAAGTTTGAATTTGAAAGGATTATCCCTATTAAAGCATCTGACATATTCATTTGCAAAAAATCAGGAAAATGGGGGGCTGTGAATGGCAAATTCGAGACAGTAATCCCTTTTCAATATGACGAAATGAGTGATTACTTTAAAAATAGTGTTACACTAGTTAAAAAAGGTGGAAAGTACGGAGTTTTGGACACTAAGGGAAAAATTATTTTGCCATTAGTTTACGAACAAATGCAAATGTCTGAATTTGGATTTTGTAACGTTTTAAAAAATGGTAAATATGCTTATGCCAACAATCTTGGTGAGTTTATTACCAAATTCGAATTTGATTTTGCTGACCCCTTTGACCCAGTTCGTCTTTATGCTGTTGCTGGTAATTTTGACCGTGATGGGTTTGCTATTGTCAGTCTAGATGGTTCAATAAAGTGGGATGATTCGCCTGCATCTGAATCTGAATCAATAATAACCGAAGCAAAAAAGTCTAATGAAAAAACCACAAAATCGGTTTCAACTGCTGTTTCGAGTAACAACACAAGTTCTTCATCTTCTTCTAAAACAACCTCAACTGCTGAGTCTGGTTTTAGTGGCAACTTTAAAATAATCAATGATACTGGTAAAGAAGTTCACATCTTTTTAAAGAATGGCGGAAGCGGATGGTGGCCTACTGGTTCATCAAAAACAGTAACTTGTGCTAAAGGGCAAATAGTTTACGTGTCTACAACAAACAAAACCAGTGATAAAGTAGAAGTACTAAAAGTAACTGAAGATTTGTGCGGTAAGACTATAAAGTTATCTAAGTACTATAAATAGACTTATTGCGACACCTTTTTTTAGAAAAGTACTGAAAAGGAAAAGTTTGAACTATTAATATTATTACATAGAGGTCTTCGGACCTCTTTTTTGTGTTCCTATTTTTCTAATTTCAGAGGTAAAAACAAGTCTAATATTTCTATTTTCATAAACAAAATTATTCCATTTTATGAACTTATTTTTAATTTATTTTGTTGACCAGAAACAGACAAAGAATTGCTCAAAGATTTGAACGGGTTTTTGGAGGGGGAATAAGTTATAGTGTTATTTTGTTCTATTATAAAACTCAGTAAGTTTTTTATAATTTAAAGAGCCATAAATATCGCAAAGTATATCATAAATTATTCGAAGTCTTTCTTCATTTTCTATTTCATTATCTATTGTAGAATCTATTAATCCAATCTGATTTTTTAATTCTTCTTCACTCATTTTTAAAATTGTTAAACTTGTTTCTTTAATAAATTCTCCTGAAACAGTATTGACTCTGTAAAATTCTATTTCTTTTTCGGTTTCGCCAACGGAAAAAAGTTTACTTGTTTCTAATTTTAAAGTCGCATTTTCAAAATGAAGCAAGGTCTTTTTTTTGTCACTATCCACAATAAGAAATTTGTTATTTCCTAAATCATTAATATATTTTGCATCAAGTAGAACCTCTTCGTCTGTACTAATGAATAAATATTTATTATTGTTAAAATAGTCTTCCAATTTTATATAGGCAGAATCACCTGCTCCTCTTGATGCAATTAGCTGACGCTCTGGAGCCATGGCGAAAAATTCAGAAACATTACCTTTTTTCAAAGAACTTAAAGAATTATAAGCTAACTTCTTTTTTCCATTGAAGAGTAAGCAATTTACTTTATCATCCTCTACAGAAATATTTTCTTCTGGTTTTAATTGGTCACCAAGAATTAAATTTCTTTTTACTTTTTCAGCATATATGTTTCCAGAAATATGAACGACTTTATAATCTTGAGCACTGCAAAAAAAACTATAAAAAATGGAAAGAACAAATGTAAAGTATTTCATAATATTTTATTTTTTAATTTGTAAAATTAACTCCCCGCCTTCGT
>JAGYJR010000056.1 GCA_018401995.1 Flavobacterium sp.
TGGCCTCCAAACCCATATCTGTAGCTATTGCTGCTTCCGTGTCTATTAGGCACGAGCATTCCGAAAGGATAGTAGTCATTCTTCACAAGTCTCCAGTAAATTCAATACTTAACAAAACACAGAAAACGACAAAAAATGCGTAATTTTGCTAAAATTGACACTTTTTATCATTAAATCGGCTTGTAAATTATAGGTAAGAACGTATTTATTGATTATCAAAGATATTAATTTCTAAATAAATTTAGCTAAAAATAAATGAAAAAAACATATCCATTAGTTCCTTTGTTTAAACAAATGATTCGGGATTCTGAAACTGGTAAGCGACTTAAAAAGAATGGAGAACGAATTACACCTGGTTCAATAAAAAATTACGAATATGCTCTAAAGAACTTAATTGAATTTTCAACAGAAACTAACTTTGAACTGCGTGTTTGTAGTGTTTTGCGTTTATCACAACGTGAACTCCAATCTGAAAAAACGTATTGGAAAAAGTTTTATAAGAACTTTACGGAATACATGTATAAAAAAGGATGTTTCGACAATTATGTTGGCTCTATTATAAAACATGTGAGAACTTTTTTCAATTATTTAAAAGTAGAGAAGGATATTTTTGTGGGAGATTTTCATAAAGGCTTTTATGTAAGAAAAGAAGAGGTTGATATTTTAGTGCTTTCGCCAGAGCAACTAAAATTTTTAATTCATGATAAAGCTTTTGAAAGTCAGTTGGTTTCTACACAAATTAAAATTAAAGATATTTTTGTTTTTGGTTGTACAACGGGTTTGCGTTTTTCAGATATTTTTGCCATTACCAACAAAAACTTTGAAAAAAATAATGGCGAATGGTATTTAAAAGTCAAATCAATTAAAACTAAAACATATACTTATATTAAGCTACCGGGTTATGCAGTTGCAATTTATGAGAAATACAAAACTAAGAATGACACAAAACCAATTTTTGGCACAAAAGATCTAACCAACTTTAATCGTTCTCTAAAAAGAATTGGAGAGATGGCAGGTTTTACAGATGCTATTCATTCCTCAAGAGAGCAGTTGGGAAAAACAATAAAAAAGACTTCTAAGAAAAAGAATGAAAGGTTTTGTGACAAAATGAGTTCGCACATGATGCGAAGAACTGCCATTACAACGCTTTTAATTTTGGGTATGCCCGAACATTTGGTAAGAAAAATTAGTGGTCATAGTCACGCTAGTGGCTCTTTCAATCGCTATGTGCATTATGCTCAAGCTTATATTGATAAAGAAATTGATAAAGTGCATAACAAATTAGAAATGTATTAACTTTTCTTAATCATTTTCAACTCTTTATTATAGCTAACTTGTATGGAATCTTTATAAATTTGATTAATAATTAGTCCGTCAATATTGCTTTTTAATCGAACGCGTTCCAGTTTATTATTGACTTTTAATAAAATTAATTGCTCTTTTTTATCTTGTGATTTTATGTAACCATAATAATGTACCAAAGGAAATGGTTTTTGTATTTCGGGTGTTTTTGTTTTAATAACTTTTGGTTGAGTATTTACTCGGATAGGCTTTTCTTCATTTCTTTTAATCATACTTCTATCAAGAAAAGGATCACGATGTAAAGGCTGTAAATCAAAAGTGTCTTTTGCAATTTTGGTGCTAATTGGTGAAGAAAATTCACGAACTACAAAATCGTTTTGTATAGGATTAAAGAAACGATTTACGTATTTATACAAAACGGTTCCCCATAAAGCTACTACGGTGACAATTAAAATGATATTAAGCGTTTTTTTATTCATTACTAATTAATGGTGAACTTAAACGATGTACTCGAAATACCAATATTGCCAGCTGCATCTCTTGCTTTAACTCTCCAAAAATACTCACCAGCAGTTGTAAAACTTTGAGAAAATGTAGTTCCAGTTGCATTTGATGTTTGAATAATTGTGGTAAAAGCATTATCAGAAGCAATTTCAATGGTGTAAGATATGCTAGATTGAACTACTCCAGAATCAGCAGGAATTGTCCAGCTAAAATTTACATTTTGATTCGTGTTAAAAGTAGCGTTATTAGCAGGCAAGCTGTTTTGTGGCTGATTCGGATTTACGGTGTCTATTGAAAAGTTTCTTGAACTGAAGCTAGTTTGAGAAGTAGTGTTTACCCCTTTAACTTTCCAAGTATAGTTGCCATCTTGAGTAATAATAGTATTGTTCAAAGTTAAACTTGTAACCGTAAGATCTGATTGCTGATAAACAATAGTTCCTCCTAAAGAATTATTCACAATTTCAATAGTATAAGAATCCGCCGCACTTAAAACATCCCATGAAAGTGTAAAGTTATTTTGATTGGTTACAAAATTAGTTACAGGACTAGCTAACAGTACTTGTTGGTTAGTTAAATCTAATGATTCATTAACTTCAAAATAAATTGAAAGCGAATAGGTTGATTGATAAGCGTTGTTTTCGCCTCTTACTCTCCATTGATAATCACCTTCGCTCAATGGTAATGAAACTGTTGTTCTGTTAACCAATGTATCATGAACTTTAACTTGATTCATATTGTATACCTGAACGCGATAATCATCTGCTCCTTTGAGTTCGTTCCATTGAAAAGTAACTACATTACTTTCGATTACCACTCCTTCTGTTGGATAGATAATTTGTATGATATCATTAGAAATATCTTCAGCTAAAATATCTTCACATGATGTGATGCTTATTGAAAATCCTATTACAACTAGTGTTTTTAAAAATCTTTTCATTGGTTTATTTTTTTATCATTTCATAATTCTGAAAAACAATTTTTAAATGCAATTGTTCTACAGTGTTGTTTTTTTTCGTTTTATAAAATTTGGTACTTACTACTCTTGATGAATTGAATTGGGTTTCAAAATCATAAGCGAGTTTTAATAAATCGTTTAAATTTCCGATTACATCTAATTGAATGGAATAGGCTTTATAATTTTCTCCTTCAAATGTATGAATACTTTGTAAGTCGTTTATAGAAATTCCGCTATGAGTAGTTGAAAAATTCACAATTTCTTGTTGCACAATATCTACTGGAACATTTTGGTTGCCTAAATAATTGTCATACAAAGCAATTTCTTTCGATAACTTATCTAAATTCTTAGATTTTTTGTTAATTTCTCCTGCAAGAGTTGTAAGTTCTTTATTTTCGTTATATGCTACAATTAGATTGGAAAAGGAACGTTTGTAAGCAGTAATACTTAGTAATACAAAAAGTAGTACCAAGGCTAAATTTTTCTGTTTATATGAAAATTGCTCAAACATTATTTTATCCAAATTGAGATTGTAAAATACGTATTATTTTTCTTGTCTTTTTTTAAATTAACTATTTCTAATTTTTGAAGCCAATTCAATTCTTTAATGTTTTTCAACCAAAAATTAAACGCTTCTTCACTTAAAGTAGTTCCTGAAATTTCAATTTTTTTTGCTGAAATTTCAACTTTTTCTCGATTTTTAATTTCCTTATTTATAGGATTTACACTAATCTCATTTAATATGATTTCAGATGGTATGGATTTAGATAAATCGTAAACGTAAAAACTTAAAAACTTCTCTGAAAACAATCCTATTCCGTTTATAATAGTTTCCTTATCCTTTTTTTGTTGCTCTAAAGAAACAATTTGTTGGTAGGCTTTATTGGCATAAACATTTTGAATATTTAATTCAGCATTTTTAGATGCATAGTGTTGAATGCCAAAATAACTGACTAATAAAGCAACAAAAAAACCTATCAATAAAATTATTCCAAAAGTATTGAAAGACTTTTTATAGAGTTGTTCTTCTAAAATAGTTTTGTTCGATTCCGATTTTGATATTTCACTTGTTTTGATAAAAAAATGAATACCAACAGCATAGGGTGATAAAGAAAATTCATCAAACTCTTCGTTACCAATTTGGTAATTATTGGTAGTTGAAGTTTCTGATTTTTTAAAGTCAACCAAATCGGAATTACTGTCGAAAGTTAAAACCGTTGTGTTAGATAATATATTGTTTTTATTAATTTGATTAGCAATTAAGGCTGTAGTAAAATCACCAATATAAAAATCGATAACTTCTATTTTATTACTTTTAAAAAAAGTAAGCCAATCATCTACAATGTTTTTTCTACAAAAGGAAATAAAAAGACATTTCTCTGTTTTAAAATTAGTAAAGTAAACCGAATCGTAGTCGATATTTTTTTGCCAAGCTAAGTCAATTTCGTTTGAGAAGTCAATTTTTTTATTGAGTATTCCTTTTCCACTAACTACTAAAATAATTGGTTTTTTACAATCAATTAATGAAATTAACTGAGATTTGTCTGTTGTTGTAGTTTTGGAAGTTGTTTCAAGTTTGTTTTTATTTTTCTTTAGCAATAAAATACTATATTTTTCATTAGTATTATCATGCGATATACTAACGACTTGAATTTCGTTGATAGAAAATATTTTAGCTAAAATGGATTTCATTAGTAAACAATAGTTGGTTTAATAAAGATGTGCAATTTAGAATTTCCTTTAGATTTTT
>JAGYJR010000057.1 GCA_018401995.1 Flavobacterium sp.
GTTTTTACTAAAACATAATCTATTTTTGGTCCAACGGTTAACGCTGTATTTGATGGCAACGTCCAAGGAGTTGTCGTCCAAGCTAAGAAATGAACCGTTCCAAAACCTTGTAAGAAACTTGGTAAAGTTTCATCTTTAGCTTTAAACTGCGCAACAATGGTAGTATCTGTAACATCACGATAAGAACCTGGTTGATTCACTTCGTGCGAAGATAAACCTGTTCCCGCTTTTGGCGAATACGGCTGAATCGTGTAGCCTTTGTATAGTAGATCTTTGTTGTAAATTTGTTTTAGTAACCACCAAACCGTTTCCATGTATTTGGATTTGTAAGTTACATATGGATCTTCCATATCTACCCAATAGCCCATTTTTTCCGTAAGATCATTCCATACGTCGGTGTAACGCATAACGGTTCTTTTACACGCTTCGTTGTATTCGGTAACGGAAATGGTTTTTCCGATATCTTCTTTGGTAATGCCTAATTCTTTTTCGGTACCTAATTCTACTGGTAATCCGTGCGTATCCCAGCCTGCTTTACGCTTAACTTGGTAGCCTTTTTGAGTTTTATAACGACAAAAAATATCTTTAATCGCACGCGCCATTACGTGGTGAATACCAGGCAAACCATTTGCAGATGGTGGTCCTTCAAAAAACACGTAAGGTGTAGCTCCTTCACGAGAAGTTACCGATTGTTCAAAGATGTTGTTTTTTTTCCAAAAATCAAGAACTTCTGATGCTACTGTTGGCAAGTCAAGTCCTTTGTATTCAGTAAATTTTGTGCTCATTTTGTCGCTTTCTAAAATCAATTTGCGAAAGTAATGATTTAAAGGTAAAAGGCAAAAGGTAAAAGGCAAAAGTTAGTAATTAAGCAAAAACTTCCTTTAGAATTTCTAATGATTTGGGTTTTTTAAAACCATCAATATTGAACGTGTAATAATCCATGAGAATTTTTAGCAGTTCTTGCCGTTGGGTTGAGGAGAATATTTTTTGGTTGTCTTGGTAGCGCAGCTCCATCAGTTTCCTAAATAATTGCGTAGTTTCTTTCGATAAACAACTTACACCTTCAAATGGGACAAAAACACCTTCAGTAATTTCAAAATAAGGGTTTTCATTATCGGGGTTTTGGGGATAAAAACCGAGATATTTGGTTACTTGTAACAAAGTTATCAAGTGAAAATTGGCAATTTCATCGTGGTTGTCTAACCATGTAAAAGCAGTTTCTAAAAACTCAAAAAGCGGTTCGTTTTTTCCATCTTCTTTGATGGCATGATGTAATACTTCGGAAAGAAATAATATAATTGTGGTTTTGGTAATATCTTGGTGTAATGAATGATACGGATTTTGAATTTTAATTTCTTTAAAGCGTTCCAAAGTATCTTTGTTTTTATGATAGGCTTCAATTTCTAATTGGGCTAACGGTTGAAAAAAAGCAATTTTTTGGTTGTTCTTTTTCCCTGTGAAAGCATTGTTTACAAAATAAGATTTTAGTCCGTCCGAAAGCGTAAAGCATTTTACAATCAAGCTTTTTTCTTGAAATTTTAAAGTGGAAATTACTATGGCTTTAGTTTTGACGAGCATTTTTTAATTTGTTTTCTTTAACTGAAACTAATACAAAAGTAATTAGAACGAATTGTAAAGGCATCATATATCGGGAACAATTTACAGGACCAGTTATCAGAACATAATAACCGATAAAAACTAAGAAGAAATATTCGGAGAAACTTCTTTTTTTAGTCAAATAGAATTTAAAAAAATGAAACCATTTAAAAAGTAGTGCGAGAAAAATTGGAATTAACAAAACGTAAATTAGCATCAATGATTTATTTGAAAACAAAGAGGAAAAAGGCTTATTTCCATTCAATATTTCAAGAAAACCTTGTCTGCCGTCTTCTTTTGCAATAAATGTCATTAAATCAAATCTTCCAGGATCAAAAACACCTCTTATTCCAGTTGAGATATGATAAAAAGTATACGATAGAAAGTTTTTCTTTATTTCATGATGTGCAATATTCTTTAAGAACTCATTTTTTTCTTTTTCTTTTTTATCTTCTAACTCTTTGTTTATATTTGAAATCCATTGATTGGCAATGTTTTTTGATTCATTGTTCGCTTTGAAGTAATATAAATTGTAATAAATGAGGTTTTTGTTTTCCATTGAGGAAAAGTGTTTATAGCCAAATTTATTTTGGTTGAAATTGATGTACAATAGAACCGATAAAACAGGCAATAAAACCCAAAAATTGAATCGTTTTACTTTGTAAAAATAAACGAACATTAGCCCTAAATTTATAAATACGAAGGGATAAAACACGGGTTTTGTGAATACTAATATTGTTATTATTAGCTGTGCATACTTAATGTTTTTCCATTGAAAGTGAACGATATACAAATAAAAAAGTAGCGTAATCAAGAAAAGAATTAGTAATTCAGACATTACTAATTGTGAATATATAAAAATCGATGGCGTTAATAGAACTAAAATCAATAACAAATTCTCGCTTTTTATTTTATAAAAATCTATTATTTTATATAAAAAAAGGAAACTTAGAAACAAAAGTATTGATTGAAAAAATACAATTACAAATGGATTAAATGTAGAAGTTAAGGATAAAAATAATGGATAAACAAAAGGCCTTCTGCTGATTATTAGATTATCAGTAGTAAAATAATCACCTTGAATAATCAATTTTGCAACTTCGAGATATTCATAAGAATCTACAAGATAGAAGTTACCATTCCATAGTCGCAATAAAAGCAAAACAATATAGAATATGATAAATGTAAAGATAGTCTTTGAGAAATTATTGTTTTTTCTCTTCATGATATTCTTCTTCCGTATTTATAGACCAAATATTTTCTTTAGATAAAATACCGTTCTTTATGTTTTGAACCGCTTGCATTGCCGTTAACATGGAATGATCTTGGTTGTTATATTTATGCATTCCATTTCTTCCTACTAAAAATAAATTTGGAATGACATCAACAAAGTTTCTGATTTTATAAAATTCACTATAGGTTCCAAAATAAGCAGGATAAGTTTTAGGAACTTTGATAACTGTTGCGTCCAAAACATTTTTAGAAGAATCGATAAAACCTAGCTGTATTAATTCTTGAGTGGCTTGTGCAATTAATTCTTTTTTATTTAATTGCCAAAGCACATCATTTTCATTACAAAAATATTCCAATCCCAACCAAGTGGTTTCCGCATTAGAAACTAAAAAAGGGCTCCAATTATTGAACACTTGAATTCTTCCTACTTTTACATAGCTTTCTTGAATGTAAATCCAATTGTCGTTTAGTTCAATTCTTGTTTTATTCAACAATATACCAACAGTGATAAAATCTCGATAGACTAAATTATCTGAAATATTTTTAATATCTGACGGAATAGAAAAAGAAAAAGCATTAAATAAATCTTTTATTGGCATTGTTGAAATGCAGTAATCAAATGTAATGGTAGATTGAATTTTTTCTTTTCCTGTTTCAATCAAAGCAGAAGTCAATTCATTTGTTCCGTTGAGTTGAACAACTTTAGCGTTTTTGTAAAGTATTCCTCCTTTTTCTTCAATAAGTTCAGCTACTTTAGTCCACAATTGGCCTGGACCGTATTTGGGATACAAAAAATATTCAATTAATGATGTTTCCGTTTTTTTTTGATTAATGTCTTTCTTTCTAAAAGGTTTCTGGAGAATGTCAAGAATTGTTTTGGTTATTGAAAGTCCTTTTATTCGTTGCGCACCCCATTCTGCACTAATTTCAGAACAAGAAACTCCCCAAACTTTTTCTGTATAGTCTTTAAAAAAAGTTTGATACAAACGAATACCAAATCGGTTAATAAAAAAATCTTCTAACGATTTTTCGTTTTTTATTGGAAAGATAACGCTTTTTAAATAACTAAAAAGTATTAAAAGCGTGTTTAAATACCCTAATTTTGAAATTGTTTTAAAGCTTAATTTTATAGGATAATCAAAGAATTTTTTATCAAAAAAAATTCTTGACAACCTTTTTCTGACTAAAAAAACAGCTTCAGAATCATTGTTTTTTGAGTTTACTTCAATTGTGGAACGTTGGTTTTGATAAGTAATTTCTATTTCATTTGTTTCTGAATAAATTGGTAAAATTTCTTGCCACCATTGCATTACCACATCAGATTTTGAAAAAAATCGATGTCCGCCGATATCAATTCTGTTTCCATTGTGATTTTCGGTTCTTGAAATTCCGCCCCATAAATCTGTTGCCTCAACTA
>JAGYJR010000058.1 GCA_018401995.1 Flavobacterium sp.
TTTTTTACGGGATGCCGTAAAATGGGGGGGTTAAGAAACGAGTTTTTATATGATTTGTGCGACTGGAAAATCAAAGATTTTTCGGTTGGAGCAAATCGTTCATTGAATTTTTGTTGGTTTGTTATTTAGTTTAAATGTAGGCATAAATTTATAAAGGCATTGGCAATTGTTTTTTCTCGAATTTACTTTACCAATCATTATCTTTTTTAGATGCTTTTCCAACAACATAATTATAAAATGATTTCGATAAATCGTTCATTGTCCATTCCAAACTAGGAACTGCATCTATATATGCTTTTTTTACTTCTCCACTTTTTTTATAAAAAGTTCTGTAATCATAAAGTACTTTTTGACCACCTGCTGTAAAAAACTGACCAAGGATGTATTCAAATCTATAACGTCCATCTTTGAATGATATTTCTATTGTGTATTCCATATTGTAGGAATTCGTAATACCTAAAGATTTATACCACCAAGCATTTGTCGCAAATCCATCGATTCTAATTTTTTCATTAGCAATATTTGCTTTTAAAACCTTATCAGGGTTTTTATAAGTTTCCTGAACCCAATTTTGAGCTTTTTGATAAATTTCGGATGCACTCAAACTATCAACTTCCACAACGATTGGTTCAACTCCGTTTGGTGTTAATTTCAGTTGAGGAATTTCTTGTCCGATTGATAAATTTGATAGTAGAATCGTTAATGTTAAGAGTAAAATTTTTTTCATTTTTGTTTGTTTTAAATTATTGCCAACGTGTTTGTATAAGATTAGTTACGTGTTTGTGCGCTAGGATTTTCCGAAGGAAAATCGGAAGCCAACAAACAGGCAACAAACTTTGTGCTAGCTAAAACTAGCAATTTTTTTTATACTGTATTGGCGGTTCGGTTTTTACCAATCCCCCTTTTTGCTTGGTATTGATTCCGATTTCAAAAAGCTTTCTAAATCCTTATTAAAACCATTAAAAGTTGATTGGAAAGCTTCTGGGTATAATTTAAACATAGACCTAATTTCTCCACTTTCTTTAAAATAAGCTTTTCCAATATCTCCATTAATTGGAAAATCAGACCAACCACCTGATGAATATTGACTAGGTGAGCTATATTCTTCAATTCTAGTTACATCAAATTTATATCTTCCGTCTTTAAAAGAAATTTCGATTTGATATTGCACATCAGAGCAATTTAAAATACCTAATGACTTTATACATAACATATTTGATTTAAATCCTTCAATACGAATGTATTCATTTTCTATTTGCGCTTTTATTACCTCATTCGGGTTTTTATAAGTTGTAGAAACCCAATCCAGAGTTTTTTTGTACAACTCAGATTGCGTTTTTCCTTCGCAACTTATCACAACAAAATCTGTAAATCCTTCTTTTGTAAACTTAAATTCCGTTTCTTGACTGAAACATAAATTTGTTAACGAGACAGTCATAAGCAATGTGTAAATAATTTTTTTCATAATTTAATTTGTAATAAATTTTAATATTTAGTTTTTAAGTGGATGGGGCGGAAAATCTAACCACTCGCAGCGGATAATTTGAACCATGTCATTTACAACTCTAAATAATAACAATACAAAGAGTTATTGATGATTTACTGATGCTCAATTTCATCCGCTGTGGGTGGTGTACCATAACCGTTTTTTGCACTGTGGTTTTGTTAATTCTCTTTTATTAAGTTGCTCTGTTTTAAAAAGTTTATAAATTCATTTGTAATATCTTCTGTTCTTTTTATTATGTTTTGTTCTGTAAAGTCGTCATTAGTAATTGCTAAATTAATTAATTCAGAAATTATTGTTCCGTCTTTATGCTGTCCTTTATCATTGGTAAAACCTTTGTAATATTTTACTTTATCTATAAACCTGTAATCAGAAGCTCTAATATTAATTTTATCTTCTAATAAAACCTTATTCCCAAGTGCTTCAAGGTTTTTAGTGTTAGATAAAGTCTTATCATTTTCTTGTCTTTTTCGTGCAAAAATATGTTCTATATCAAAATTTGTGCCTAGCGTTGGCGTTGTTTGATTATCGTTTATAAATGCCCACCAAGTTAACATCGACCTTGTAATCGGTCTTCCATTTTTAAATTCAAAACTGTTTATTGCTATTTTTAAGTTGTTTTCTTCAAATTTATGTTCGTCAAAATTTATGTCTTTATTTGTAACTATATTAATCATTTCAGCATAAACAGGTGTACGTAGTGCGTTAACGCCTGGATTTGCAAAAGAATACGCCCAAACAAAAGCAATAATTTTAGTTAAAAATTCATCTAATTGTAATTCGGCTAATTGGTAATTTTCATCTTTATTATGCAAAAAATACACGGATAAAAAATAAGTCCACATTCCATTTGGAGCATAGTGTAAAACAAATAATTTTCTTAAAATTTTATTTGAAAATCTTTCTGCATTTTGAGTGTAAACATCATTCCAAAAATCTACTAATATTTTAAGATTTGGTAATGTTTCATCTTGTTTTAATATTGAATATTTATCTTTTTCATAAAATTTACGAAGTGCTTCTGTGGTACTCGATTTTATTCCTTGTTTTGAACGAATAAAATACATATACCGTGTGAAAAGTTCGTCCATTGGAATTCCATTTAATGGTCTAAAAATCTTTCCTGATTTTTCTTCCAATTCTTTCCATTTTTCAATAAAATCATCTTTTTCAGATTTAGTATTGCAAAGTTTGTAAAATTGTGCCTTAAAAATATCTGCGTCTGATAAAGGAAGTCCTCTATTATTCAAAGTAGTAAAAATTCTTAAAGCTGTATCCTGTGATTCTGCTTCAATAGGTAAAAGAATACAATTACCGAGTATTCTTGCAGGTAAGTAAGCAAAATATGAAGGATATTCACTTAAAAAAATATCTATTTTTTGTTGAAAAAAAGTATAGTTTTTAGCGTAATTACTTTTTTGTTCTTTACTTACAATTCCTGTTTTCAATATATCAAGAAACTCATCTTTGTCATTGTCTGTTGCGACTTCTGAGTCAATTTTTAGTACATTCAAATCTGCTTTACCAAATTCATCCGTTTTCCACAAACATTGTGCAATTCTATCACGAGTGCTTTTAGAATTGTCATCTTGCATATTGTTGAATTTTGCATAAAAAGCCCTCAATAACAGCATTAATGTTGTTAAGCGTTGTTGACCGTCAATAACTTCTTTTTTATTGTTTTCATTTTCAAAAGTTACAATAGACCCTAAAAAGTACTCTTCATTTTTTTCAAACTTTTGATAATTATTGTCGGGAAAAGCGAAGGTAAAAATGTCGTCCCAAAGTGTTTGACACTGACTTTCATCCCAAGCGTAAGGTCTTTGATAATCAGGAATTAAAAAGTCTGACTTTTTATCTGAAAAAAGCAACATTATAGTTTTTTGGTCAACATTCAGTTTTGACATATATGGAATTGTTTAATTTTAATTATTCGTTTGTTTTTTGTAGTGAGTGTCTATTTACCATAGCACACAACGTTTTTGGGCTTTGCGAAGAAGCGGATTTAGAAGCACAAATGTTCAATTTAGCACAAATGTTCATTAGAATTCCGAATGTTCAATAAACCACTGAACCCGCTTTTTTGCCAAACGCCTGTTATGGGCTGGTTTTATTCAGAAACCACTTCTTTATCTTTAATCAAAAAAGCAACAATTGGCAATGCAATACCTGCTAAAACTACTAAATATAGTCCGAATTCAATTGAAACAGTAGCTCCAAGTGCTTTAGCAAAAGGATTATCGCCAATGTCTGACATTTTAGAATTAAAGTCGATTATTTTCCAGACACCTATTGCTCCTGCAACAACACTTGGAATAATTGCACCATAAAGTAGTCCACCTTTTAATGCCTTTGTTTTGTCATTTAACAAGGACATTACTAATGGTACAGCAAATAATACTAAGGTAATCCATCCATCACCTTTTGTTCCATTGATTGTACCCACAATAGGTGCTTTTACCCAAGGCATGAATGTAGCTAAAGCTCCAAGTCCTGCTACAATTAGAATTGCTAATCTTTGTTTGTTCATTTTCTTTTGAATTTAAATTTTGTTCCTACTCATAAGGCTTTTCAGAATACGCCCCGTTTTTTTGAGTGGGTTCTGAACTCCACTTTTATCGTCTTTTTTGTCACATTGGGTGGTCAGCCCTTTGGCTTTCGCAGACCGTCTTGGTTTTTAAACTTGCCCATAACGGTTTGCAAATAGGCGCAGGCAGGGATTTTTACCACTGAACT
>JAGYJR010000059.1 GCA_018401995.1 Flavobacterium sp.
TGGATTAATAACTCCCAATGGAAATAGTGTGTCATTAACCAAAACTAATTTTTCAGAAAATCCCGTTTATTTAAGAAAAGTAATCACGCAAGGAAGTCAAAAGATTGGCTATTTAATGTATAATGGTTTTTTTAGTGCTTTTGATGCCGAACTAAATGCTGCTTTTGCCTTTTTTCAAGGAGAAGGAATAACACATTTGGTCCTAGATTTACGATACAATTCTGGTGGTTCAGTAAATACAGCAACCCGTTTAGCTAGTATGATAACGGGTCAATTTAACAATCAAATTTTCGCCAAACAACAATGGAATGCTAAGTTTCAAGCTTTGTTTAGTACAGAACAATTATTGAATCGTTTTACTTCAACTTTAGAAAATGGAAACAGTATCAATAGTTTAAATTTAAATAAAGTTTATGTTTTGACCACCAAACGCTCGGCCTCAGCAAGTGAATTGGTAATTAACGGCTTGAAATCGTATATTGATGTTATCCAAATTGGCGATGCAACTGCTGGAAAAAATGTGGGTTCTGTTACGGTTTATGATTCGCCAACCTTCAGAAAACAAAATGTGAATCCGGCTCATAAATATGCCATGCAACCTATTGTTTTAAAAATTGCCAATAACGATAATTTTAGTGATTATGTTGATGGACTTCCACCAACGGTTGAGCAATTGGAAGATATTGGAAATTTAGGAGTTATAGGAGAAACTTCTGATCCATTGTTACAAACGGCTTTACAATATATTCAAGCCAATGGAAGAATTCGTAAGGTTCAACCTGACAAAACGTTCCAACATTTTCAAGATAGTAAATCGATGCGAAGATTTGGAACTGAAATGTATTTGGAATAAAAAGAGGCTGTCTAAAAAGTAAAATTTTTGTCTTTCCGAACTTGTTTTGGAATCTAGAAATAATTGATAATCAATCATTTGTAGAAGTTGAAATAAATTCAGCTTGACAAAAACTAGACTTTTTAGACTGCTTCTTAGTTTGAATTAAAACTGAAAATTCATTCCAATTCTGAAATTTCTGCCTCTTGTATTGTAACCAATAGCTTCTTGAAAATCTTCATTGAAAATATTGTCAATTGCTCCAAATACTGACAAACGATTTGGGATTACTTGGTAACGAATATTGGCATTAATTAATTGATACGAACTTAAATTTACGTTTTCAGAAGTAAAAGTTGTAGAATCAAAAAAAGCATCGCTTCTATCTGAAACATATTGGTACATTAAAGAAGTGCCAAGTTTTTCAGTGATTTTGAAATTAGCATTCGCATTCACTTTGTTCTTTGGAATAAAACGGTTAAATTGTTGTTCTACTTCTGTAAAAGTATAATTGGCAGCAAAATTGATGTTTTTGTTTACTTCAAAATTGACATTGGTTTCTACACCTTTGGCATTGTTTTTTCCTTCATTATTAATGTAAAAAGAATCAAAAGTAACAGCGTCAAAAAAGAAACCAAATGTGTTTTGTTCCTGACGATAGAAACCAACGGCGTTTACTGTCAATTTTTCATTGAAAAGTTTCGTTTCAAAACCAGCTTCTGCAGTTGCATTTTCTTCTGGAGTTAAAGCAATGTTGCCAAATGGTCCGTATAATTGGTACAAACTTGGCGTGATATATGCTGTACTGTAAGAAGTTAACAATCGCAAAGGAATATTTTTAAATTGATAACTTGGATTGATATTGTAAACCCAATGACTTCCATATTCTGAATGGTTATTCGCACGAACACCAGCATTTATATTCAAACCAAAAGAGGAATTATAAACAACGGTTGCGTAAGGGTCAATAATATTGAATTTTGCATTTTCTCTCATTACATCAATAATTCCATTGGTGTTTTGGTCCATATCAAAAAACTGAAATTGCGTTCCTAAAACCAAATACAATTGTTCCGAAAAATTATAACGGTTAAAAGCATCTACCGAAACATTTCTGGATTCATAATTGTAATTATCTACAGAATTTGTCCAAGAATTGGTTAAGAAAGTAGCTCTTTTGGTACTTCCAAAGCCCGAATTAATGACGAATTCTCCTTTATTATATTGGTATTTTGGATTAAAACCAAAGCGAAATTGCTCCGATTCACCTCGATTGTTTAAATCGTCATTAAAAGCAGCAAAACCGCCAAACGAATTGTCAAATGTATTTTTCAGTTTGTCATAATTTCCAAAGAAATCAAGCGAAAGTTTATCGTTTACTTGAACACCAATTTTTTGCATGAAGTTAATTCTTGAAAACGAATCAGGTTCGTAGTTTTCTCCAGCGGCTTCTGAAAAACCTTTGGTTTCTGTACTATTCAAAGAAGTTAGGTAACTTACTTTTCCCAAATTTCCATTGATACTAAATCCTTGATTAAAATCATTGGCATCAATATCATTTTTGTTAGCATCGTTTTGGGTTCCAACAGAAAAATAAGCGCTACCATTGATGGACTTTTTTACAGCTTTTTTTAACACTACGTTGATTACTCCAGTTGCCGCTCCAGTCCCGTACAACACACTTGACGAACCTTTTAAAATTTCGATACGTTCAATTTGGTCAACCGGTAACAATCGTAAGTCGTATTCTAGATTAATATTAGAAGCATCCGTCACTGGAACACCATCAATATAAATCGCCACCTGACGATTACGACCACCGCGAATGTAAATTCCTTGGTTTTTTCCGTTGGCGGATTGATTTCCATTTACCTCTACACCAGCCACTTGACTTAGTACATTTAATAACGATTGTCCTTGTTTGTTAGCCAAATCTTCAGCGGTAATCACTTCAATAATTTTTCCTGATTTTTCTTTGCTTTGCGCAAATTTAGTGTCTGAAACAACCACCTCTTTAAGGTTGTTTACTTTTAGCGTATCTAATTCTTGAGCATACGCAAAAGCAGTAGCCAGTGTAAAAACACTTAAGCCAATAAACTTTTTGTTCATTTTAAAGTTAATAAAATTTAATAAATCTGGGAGAAAAGCACAGAATTTACCCATACTCAAACTTTTTTTCCCGAAAGTTTGTTACTCAATGAATGTGGCAGGTCTCCTGGCTTGCGTCTTGTTGTTGGCCTTCCCATCGAAAATTAGAAATTAGAAGTGAGAAATTAGAAGTGAGAAAAATGAATTTCTCCTTTTATTCTTTGTTCTTTATTTCAAAATACCAACAGTGGCTTTGAAGATAACAACAAGCTTAATAGCTTACAGTTGCGGGTACAGCTTAGGTCTTACACCTAATTCCCTTTTAATGTTGTTTTGAAAAATCAGAAACAACAACCAAAATTCGAGCGCAAAGGTATTTTATTTTTGTTTACATTTGAAAAAAAATATATGAAAAGACATTTTTACATATTCTTATTGTTCTGTTTCAGTGGTTTGGCTCAAGTGAATTCCAATGATAATCAAGAAATGCTATCGTTTAACAAAGTTGACATAATTCCAATTTTTGAAAATTGCAAAAATGAGAAGCGAGACAATCAAAGAGATTGTGTTGTAAACTTCATCAATGCCCACATTGAAAAGAATTTAAAATATCCAGAAGAAGCTAAGAGAGTCAATCTAGAGTCTAAAGTTTTTTGCACTTTTATAATTGATGAAAGTGGAAAAGTAACGGTAACAGAAGCCAAAGGAAAGCCAACAGCATTTAAAAAAGCTTTTGAAAATGAAGCCATTCGGGTGCTTAATTTACTTCCAAAATTTATTCCTGCGAAACACAACAATCAAGTTGTAAAAGTTCAAGCGCAATATACTGTTGAATTCAAATTGGAAAATAGCGATATTATTAGAGTAAATGAAACGATAGAATCTTATCCAGTTTCAGTTATAGCAGCAGAACCTGCTGAAGAATATTTAGATGAAGCTATTCCTTTTGCAGTAGTGGAACAAATTCCTTTGTTTGAAAGTTGTAAACCAGAAGATAAGAAAGATCAAATGAATTGT
>JAGYJR010000006.1 GCA_018401995.1 Flavobacterium sp.
TAATACCAAAAGAAGTTTTTTACTAACCAAATCTGAAAAAATTGCATTAATTAAGTATTGACCCTATGAAAAAGAATTTATTTACCTCATTAATTGTTGTTTTTGCAACTTGCTTCTCGACTTTTGCTCAAGAAACAAAAACTGAAGACAAGCCAAGAGAACAAGGACATTATAACACCAATAAGTTCCGACAAATGTATGATGAAATGGCCACGCCAAATATGTTTCGTACAGCTTCAGGAGCACCGGGTCCAGCGTATTACCAACAAAAAGCAGATTACAAAATGAATTTGGAATTAGACGATAAAAATTCCAAATTATATGGTGTTGAAACCATTACGTATCACAATAATTCTCCTGAAAATTTAGAGTATTTGTGGGTGCAAATGGAACAAAATATAGAATTGCCTGATTCCAAAACGCCTTTGGTAGAATCACAAAACATGGATAGAGCAATTACAGCTGATCGTTTTGTGAAAAAATATATGGACAAGCCTTTTCCTGGTGGATTCAACATTGATTATGTAAAAGATGCCAAAGGTAAAGACATGAGCTATACCATTAATCAAACGATGATGCGTATCAATTTGGCACAACCATTAAAAAGTGGTGAAAAAATCTCCTTTTCTATAAAATGGTGGTACAATATCGTTAATTACATGGAAGGTGCTAATAATGGTCGTTCAGGTTATGAGCTATTTGAAGATGGAAACAAGTTATTCGTTATGGCACAGTTTTTCCCAAGAATGGCCGTTTACAATGATGTAGAAGGTTGGCAAAACATGCAATTTTGGGGAAGAGGAGAATTTGCCTTACCATTTGGCGATTACGAAGTAAATATTACCGTTCCAGCTGACCACATTATGGAAGCAACTGGGGTTTTGCAAAATAGAAAAGAAGTTTTTACAGCTGAACAATTAAAACGTTGGGAATTAGCAGAAAGAACATTTGATAAACCAGTTGTAATTGTAACGCAAGAAGAGGCTGAAAAAGCAGAAAAGAGTTTCTCAGACAAAAAAAGAACTTGGAAATTCAAAGCACAAAATGTGCGTGATTTCGGATTTGCAACTTCAAGAAAATTCATTTTAGACGCAATGGCTGTTCAATTGGAAACCACAAAACCAATGGCAATTTCATTATATCCAAAAGAAGGAAATCCGCTTTGGGGAGAATATTCAACAAGAGCTGTAGCGCATACTTTAAAAAGTTATTCGCATTTTACATTTGATTACCCGTATCCAAAAGCAGTTTCAATCTCTGCAGAAGATCAAGGAATGGAGTATCCAATGATTTGCTGGAATTACGGAAGACCAGATAAAGACGGAAAATATACCGATAGAATCAAATACGGAATGTTAGGTGTAATCATACATGAGGTAGGACATAACTATTTCCCAATGATTGTGAATTCAGATGAAAGACAGTGGAGTTGGATGGATGAAGGATTAAATACTTTTCTTGAATATTTAACAGAAATAACTTTTGACCCCAATTTCCCAGCTCGTAGAGGTCCTGCTGCTAATATTGTACCTTACATGAAAGGAAACCAACAGTTTTTAGAGCCAATTATGTCAAATTCTGAAAATATTTACCAATTTGGAGCCAATGCCTACGGGAAACCAGCAACAGGATTAAATATTTTACGCGAAACGATTATGGGTCATGAATTGTTTGATCATGCATTCAAAACGTATTCGAATCGTTGGAAATTCAAACATCCAACACCAGAAGATTTCTTCCGTACTATGGAAGATGCTTCAGCTATGGATTTGGATTGGTTTTGGAGAGGCTGGTTCTATTCAACAGATTATACAGATATTGGTGTGAAAGGTGTAAAACAGTATTTCATCACCGAAAATCCATCAGCTGAAGTGAAAGAAATGTTCAACCGTAGAGGAAGAAAAATAGCTGATGCACAACCGATGATGTATCTAGTAACAGAAGGTTCTGAGGATTACAAACCAGAATTGAACAAATCATTCGATTATAGTTCTGTAAAAATTGTAGCTGATTACATAGATTCTAATTTCTCAAATGAAGAAAAAGCACAATTAAAGGCGCCTAAGTATTTCTACGAAGTAGAATTTGAAAAGCCAGGCGGATTAATTATGCCAATCATAGCCGAATTACATTTTGAAGATGGAACTACAGAATTACACAAGTTCCCAGCTCAAATTTGGAGAAGAAACAACGATACTGCAAAACGTGTTTTCGCAACTGAAAAGAAAGTGGTAAAAATTCAAGTAGATCCAAAATTAGAAACTGCTGATATTGATACTACCAACAATGTTTGGCCAAGAGCAGCTCAAGAAAAATCAAAGTTTGACGAACTTGATAAAAAATAATTTTAACGAAAAGACACTTTTTTTAAGTGTCTTTTTTGTTTTTAGCCGCCAAAAATTTGGTAACTTTGCTTTAAATTAGAAAACAACTATGTTTGGAATTGGATTTTCAGAATTTTTCTTCGTAATACTAGCCGTATTGATGCTTTTTGGTTCCAAAGAGATTCCGCAAATAGCGCGATTTCTTGGAAAAACCATGGCGCAATTACGTAATGCTACCAATGATTTAAAAAGCGAAATTCAAAATAGTGCTGTTGATAACGGTTTGGATATGAATTCGCTAACTGGCGGTATTTCTGAAGAAATAAACAAAGCCAAAGAAGGAATTACCAAAATGGTTAATCCAATGGATTCTGTCACATCTTCTATTCAAAATCCTGTTGAGCAAGTGAAAGAAGATATTGAAAATTTAACTGGACCAATAAAAAGACAATTGTAATTTGGAAGAATTAATTAGTTTAGATAAAGAACTTTTTCTATTCCTTAACGGATTAGGTTCTGAATCGTTTGACGAATTTTGGAAAATAATCACCAAACAACTCAATTGGGCACCATTTATCTTAGCTGTTTTTTACTTGATACAACGAAAAATTGGCTGGAAAAATTTTGGAATCGTAATTTTATTTTTAGCTGTTTTAATCACTTTCACAGACCAAATTACCAATTTATTCAAATATTCCTTTGAAAGATTACGACCATGCAACGATACTGATGTAAATGGAATAGCTAGAATTGTTATTCATCGTGATTCATTCAGTTTCTTTTCGGGTCATGCTTCAAACTCTATGGCGACTACTACTTTTATTTTTCTATTGCTAAGAAAACATTACAAGTTTACCTTTTTACTATTCTTATTCCCTTTAATTTTTGCTTTTAGCCGCATTTACCTTGGCTTGCATTTTCCAAGTGATATTTTAGCGGGTTATTTATTTGGAGCAACTTCTGGGTTTGGATTTTATAGATTGTATATCTTTTTGGGAAGAAAGTATAGTTTTAATACATATAATTAAGTCCAAAAACTTATTATTTTAGATTTCCATTTTTTATTCTTCTTTAAAATAATTAAACGACCTCCTCCCATAAAGGAATTAACTTCAATAAGAACCGTTTTTTTATCTCTCGAAAATAAGGGAAGGCTAAATTCATTATAATAATAACCAAATTTTTTTTCATAGTTTATTAAAAAATCTTCTCTTCTTTTGGGAGAATTATTATCAATTAAGCTATTAAGAGTGTCTTTAGAAATAATTATTTTTCTAACGATCATTTCCTGTTTTAATTTGAAAGTTTCCCTTTCTTGTAATTGTTCTTCAATGAAATTAAAATCATCATCAGTAAAGAATTTACTTAATAATTCTTTTGAATCCTTTCTTAAAATAAAAAAAGAAGGTTTGCCAATTTTATCTACAACATATTTACCTTGATAGTTCTCTAAACTATCATTGTTTTTCATTTCTAATAATACAAAGTTTATGATTTCGTAGATTTCACTTTCAGAAATCGTATTTTTATGATTATCAATATTTTTTGAAGTGTTGAAATTTTGACACGATATAATTAAAGTAACTAATATTAAAATAAGAATTCTCATAATTTAACTTGTATAAGTGATTAGTAAACCGTGACTGTCAACTAAAAAAAACTATAAAACCCTAGTCACGGTCAAACCATCACGAATGGGTAACAAAACAGTTTCTACTCTAGAATCTTCATTGATTAATTTGTTGTATTCAACTAGAATTTTGGTGCTGGTGTCTTTTTCGTTAATCGGTTCTAAAACTTTGCCGCTCCACAAAACGTTATCCGATAAGATAATTCCGCCTTTATTCATTAAAGGAACAATCAGATGAAAGTAATTGATGTAGTTTTCTTTGTCGGCATCAATAAAAACCAAGTCGAATTTCTTGTTTAATTTTGGTATTATTTCCATTGCATAACCCAAGTGTGAGAAAATTTGATCTTTCCAAGATGAAGCTTCAAAATATTTATTTTGGATACTAACTAATTCTTCGTTGATATCAATGGTGTCTAAAGTGCCGTTTTCGTGCATTCCTTCTGCCAAACACAAAGCCGCATAACCCGTATAAGTTCCAATTTCTAAAATATGTTTCGGACGAATAATTTTGGACAACATACTCAAAACTCTACCTTGAAAATGCCCGCTAAGCATTCTCGGTTGCATAATTTTTTGGTAAGTTTCTTTATTTAATTTAGTCAATAATTCGGGTTCAGCTTGCGAATGATTGGCTACGTAATCTTCTAAATCTTCTGATATGAAATGCATATGAAATCAAATTTTCACAAAAATACAAATTAACAATTAAACGTTTTGACATTTTAACCTAACTTTGCACCATGCAAATCGAGAAAAAAGACATACGAGCATTAACTAAAGAACAATTGCGTAATTTTTTTGTTGCTAATGGCGATAAAGCGTTTCGTGGCAATCAGGTGTACGAATGGTTATGGCAAAAACGCGCACATACTTTCGAAGATATGACTAATGTGTCTAAAGAAACTCGCGCCATGTTGGAGGCTAACTTTGTAATCAATCACATCAAAGTTGATACCTTGCAACGAAGCGAAGACGGAACCGTTAAAAATGCCGTTCGTTTGCATGATGATTTAATTGTAGAATCGGTTTTAATTCCAACAGAAACTAGAACTACAGCTTGTGTTTCTTCGCAAGTAGGTTGTAGCTTAGATTGTAATTTTTGTGCCACTGCGCGATTAAAACGCATGCGAAACTTGGAACCAGGAGAAATTTATGACCAAGTAGCTGCAATTGATAACGAAAGTCGTTTGTATTTTGATCGACCGCTTTCGAATATTGTTTTTATGGGAATGGGCGAACCTTTGATGAATTACCCAAATGTGATGAAAGCGATTGATATGATTACTTCTTCGGAAGGATTAGGAATGTCGCCAAAACGAATCACGGTTTCTACTTCGGGAATTCCAAAAATGATTAAGAAAATGGCCGATGATGAAGTGAAATTCAAATTGGCAGTTTCTTTACATTCGGCAGTGGAAGAAATTCGAAATGAAATTATGCCGTTTACCAAAAACTTTCCTTTGACTGATTTGCGTGAAAGTTTGGAATATTGGTACAGAAAAACAAAAAGTAAAGTTACTTACGAATACGTAGTTTGGAAAGGAATCAACGACGATAAAAAATCGATAGATGCTTTGGTGAAATTCTGCAAATATGTACCATGCAAAGTCAATCTTATTGAATACAATCCAATTGATGATGGAATTTTTCAACAAGCATCCGAAGAGGCAACTAATGCTTACATTACCGCTTTGACAAAAAATAACATTGTAGCAAAAGTTAGAAGAAGTCGCGGTAAAGATATCGATGCTGCTTGCGGACAATTAGCGAATAAATCTTAAATTTTTGCCCTTAGCAATTGTTTTCGTACTTTTGTTATCCAAATGAAAATTACCGAACAAATAAAGCTACCAATCGCTAATGAAATGGAACTCTTTGAAGAGAAGTTTCGCGATTCCATGTCTTCCAAAGTGGCTTTGTTAAACAGAATCACACATTACATCGTAAACCGAAAAGGAAAACAAATGCGACCTATGTTTGTTTTTTTAACTGCCAAAATGGTTTCGGGTGGAACAATTAATGAAAGAACATATCGTGGCGCTTCGGTTATTGAATTAATTCATACGGCAACTTTGGTTCATGATGATGTAGTAGATGATAGCAACAAACGTCGCGGATTTTTTTCTTTAAATGCCCTTTGGAAAAATAAAATTGCGGTTTTAGTAGGCGATTATTTGTTGTCTAAAGGCTTATTGCTTTCCATCGATAACAATGATTTTGACTTATTGAAAATCATATCAGTAGCTGTTCGCGAAATGAGTGAAGGCGAATTACTTCAAATTGAGAAAGCTCGCAGATTAGATATTACTGAAGACGTTTACTACGAAATCATCCGACAAAAAACCGCTACTTTGATTGCAGCTTGTTGTTCGCTTGGCGCTTGTTCGGTTGCTCCAGATGATAAAGAATTGGTTGAAAAAATGCGCAAATTCGGAGAACTTATCGGAATGGCGTTCCAAATCAAAGATGATTTATTCGATTACACCGATGACGCCATAGGAAAACCAACTGGAATCGATATCAAAGAACAAAAAATGACTTTACCTTTGATTTATGCGTTGAATAATTGTTCTCTAAAAGAAAAAAGTTGGGTAATCAATTCGGTTAAAAACCACAACAAAGACAAAAAGCGCGTAAAAGAAGTCATACAATTCGTAAAAGATAAAAACGGATTAACTTACGCCGAAGAAAAAATGGTGCAATTTCAGCAAGAAGCACTTTCATTAATACAAGATTTCCCAACATCTCCCTACAAAGACTCCCTTGTTTTAATGGTAAATTACGTTATTGAAAGGAAGAAATAAGCCAATGAGACAATTAGTCAATGTGGCTTTTTTGATATAGGCAAATTGAAAATTGACACATTTTTTTTAATATTCATACAACCTTTTTAAAATCATTCTCGTCTATGTTTATAGAAGAGTATTTTACTGAACACTAAAAACTGAACACTGAACACTTTTTTATGAAAGTTATCCAGTTACATCAAGAAGAAAAACAACTCATTATGTTAGCTGTCGAAAACAACCGGCAAGCCCAACAGCAGATTTATGCCAAATTTTCTTCTAAAATGTTAAGCGTGTGTCGCCAATATATAAATGATATTCACCATGCAGAAGATGTAATGATAACCGGATTTATGAAAGTGTTTACCAATCTGAAAAAATTCGAGCACAAAGGCAGTTTTGAAGGTTGGATTCGGAGAATTATGATTTATGAATGTATCGATTTTATTCGGGTAAAAAAGAATAATTTCAATCACCAAGATATTGAAGATGTCACGATAAGTGAGAATGAATCGGTATATGAAATGGAAGAATTTTCGATCGATGATATTCAAAACATGATTGATAATTTACCCGACGGCTATAAAATGGTGTTTAATTTATACGCAATAGAAGGCTATAAACACCAAGAAATTGCTGAAATGCTCCAAATAAGTGAAGGAACATCAAAATCACAATTGTCAAATGCTCGAAAATTATTGCAACAACAAATTATTGAATTAAAAAAGAAACTCAATGGCACCAAATAAAATAGATAATCAAATCAAAGAAAAGTTGAATGCTAGAGAAATTCAACCATCAGCTCCAGCCTGGGATCGATTAGATGCGATGTTGTCTGTAGCAGAAACTCAAAAGCCCAAACGTAATTTTACTTGGTTGTACATTGCAGCTTCATTTTTATTGTTTTTTGGTTTGGGATTTTTCCTTTTAAATACCAATGAAAATGTTGTTATTAAAAACACAATTCCAGTAGTTACTAATGAAGTTACTAATGAGAAAATAGAAGAAAATCAAACTCAAACTGAAAAAGTTTTTGAGAAATTTGAAGAAAATGACGGAGTTAAAAATGCTGAAAAAAGAAGCCAGAACCAAGCTACTTCAATTGTAATGAAAGAGGAAATTTTATTACCCATTACCCATTATCCATCACCTATTACCCAACACCTAACACCTAACAATTACAAATACGTTTCGCCAGAAAATTTATTAGCAGAAGTTGAAATGAAAGAAAAAGCAATTACTTCTGATGAAAATATAGCGCATAAACCAAAAATAAAAATTGATGCAAATTCACTTCTAACTTCTGTTGAATCAGAGTTAAATGAAACGCACAAAGAAACTACTCTCGAAAAATTAAGCCGAAAATTTCAAAATGCTAAATCGGCTCTAGCTAATAGAAACTACGAATAAATAAAAATCATTATTAATTTTAAAACAAATTGTTATGCAAAAAATTATTTTGTACGCCATAATTATGGCCTTAAGTCTTGTAAATAAAGTGATTGCTCAAGATGTCCTAACTATTGAAAAGTCTAAGGTATGGAGCGAACGCGGTAGTAAGCCAGAAAGCTATCAAATGGGTTTAGATAAGAGTATAGAATATGGTAGTCAAGATGTTCTAACTTTAAAGTCAATAAAGAAAGATATCAAAGGATTTGGAAATTTAATGCAAACAATTAACCCAGATTTGTATTTAGGAAAAACAATTAGAATGTCTGGTTATGTAAAAAGTGAAGATGTAAAATCTTGGGCGGGTCTTTGGATGCGTGTAGATTTCTACGATGTTAAGGTTTTGGCTTTTGATAATATGCAAAATAGAGCCATTAAAGGAACAAAAGATTGGACTAAATATGAAATTGTTTTATTTGTACCCAAAGATGCAACATCAATTTCTTATGGAGTGTTATTAGATGGAACGGGCCAAATTTGGTTCAAAGATATTCAACTTGAAATTGTAGATGACGCTATTCCTGAAACGGGGTTGACAAAAGGTAAAAATACAAAAAATATTTCTTTCGAAGAAAAAGCTGAAGCAATCGCAGCAAATATAGAATTGATTACTAACAATGAGAAAAATGCTTTAAAGAAAGAAGTTGAAGCCATCGATTTAAAAGTTAAAGAAGCAGAAATTTCTGCAGAAAAAGGTCAGGAATTAAAACTTAAAGTTGCAGAAGAAAGAGCTAAAAATATTGAGGATAAAGTGGCTGTTGAAGAAGCAAAATTAGTGCAATTAGTGAAAGATAAAGTAGATGGAAAGATTTCTAGTTCTGATAAGAAAAATTATAATGACGGTCATACTATAACCATGGGAGGAAACTCAAACGACTCTATTGGAACACAAAAAGAATATAATCTTACTTCTTTTAAAATTTATAACGGAGAAAAAGACAAAATTGAACGTAAATCAAAACGAACAACTTCACAATTTGTGTTTGCAACAGGTTTAAACAACGTAATTACGGAAGGAGAAAGTTTATCAGATTCTGACTTTAGAGTTTGGGGTTCACATTTTTACGAATGGGGATTTACCTACAATTCAAGAATCTTAAAAAATCACAATTTGTTACATGCCAAATACGGACTTTCATTAATGTATAACAATCTTCGCCCAACCGAAAATCGTTATTTTGTTAGAAATGGGGAGCAAACCGATTTGGTAACAGGAGCTGTAAATTTTGACGAATCCCGTTTTAGAAATGTGTTTTTAGTTGCGCCACTGCATTTAGAATTTGATTTCTCTCCAAAGAAAACCTCAAAAGATGGAGAAAGAACCTATTTCAAAACGCATGAATCCGTTCGATTGGGAATTGGAGGTTATGCAGGTGTTCGCATCAAGTCAAAACAAATTTTAAAATATGAAATAGACGATTTAGATATTAAAGAAAGACAAAAAGGCGATTTCAATGTAAATGATTTTACTTATGGATTAAGCGCTTACATTGGTTACAAAGCTACAAGTTTGTATGTGAAATACGATTTAAATCCAATGTTCCAAAATAACGCTTTTGACCAAAATAATATTTCATTAGGCGTTCGCTTCGATTTTAATTAAGTTTAGGGTTAGTATTTTATTTAGGAGAAGGCACTTCAGTAATGAGGTGCTTTTTTCTTGCCAAAGGAATTCAAAACAATTCCAAATTTTCATCAAAAACTTTGTAACTTTGAATCCAATTTTAGAATATCTGAACATACGAAGTCCAAAAAATAAATGATTTCCAAATCCACCATAGAAAACGTGTTTGAAACCGCTCGAGTAGAGGAGGTGATTGGCGATTTCGTAAATTTAAAACGCGCGGGAAGCAATTTGAAAGGTTTGAGTCCGTTTGTGGATGAAAAATCGCCTTCTTTTATGGTGTCGCCCGTGAAGCAAATTTGGAAAGATTTCTCTTCAGGAAAAGGCGGAAATGTAGTGACTTTCCTTATGGAGCACGAACATTTTACATATCCAGAAGCCATCAAGTATTTGGCAAAAAAATACAACATCGAAATTGAAGAAACTGTTCAAACCGATGAAGATGTAGCGGTTGCCAATGAAAAAGAAAGTATGTATTTGGTTTCCGAATTTGCTCAGAAATATTTTCATCACACGTTGTTAGAAACCGAAGAAGGAAAGGCAATTGGACTAACTTATTTTAAAGAACGCGGATTTACTTCAGAAACTATAAAGAAATTCGGTTTGGGTTATTCTACTGATTCTTGGGATGCATTTACTAAAGAAGCACTTGGAAAAGGCTATAAATTAGAGTTTTTAGACAAAACAGGATTAACGATTGTTAAGGAAGAAGAAGGAAAAACATTTGATCGTTTTAAAGGTCGCGTGATGTTTCCTATTCACAGTATGAGCGGTCGTGTTTTAGGTTTTGGTGGCCGAATTCTAACCAATGACAAAAAAGCGGCAAAATATGTAAATTCACCTGAAAGTGATATTTACCACAAAAGTAAAGTCCTTTACGGAATTTTTCACGCCAAACAAGCTATCGCCAAACAAGATAATTGTTATTTGGTAGAAGGTTATACCGATGTCATTCAGTTCAATCAAGCAGGAATTGAAAACGTAGTGGCTTCCTCTGGAACAGCTTTAACTCCTGACCAAATTCGTTTGGTGAGCAGATTAACTAAAAATATTACCGTTTTATTTGATGGTGATGCAGCCGGACTTCGAGCGTCTATTCGAGGAATCGATTTGATTTTGGAAGCGGGAATGAATGTGAAAGTTTGTGCGTTTCCTGATGGTGAAGATCCAGATAGTTTTGCTAAAAAAACGCCTTATAATGAACTAGTGAATTTCTTGGAAGAAAATGCCAAAGATTTTATCCAATTCAAAGCGTCACTTTTGGTAAAAGAAGCCAATAATGATCCCATTAAAAAAGCGGAATTAATTCGCGATATGGTGAATTCTATTGGTAAAATTCCAGATAGAATCAAACGTGAAGTTTACATTCAAGAATGTTCTAGAATTATGGATATTTCTGAAGATGTGTTGTTCAATACTTTAGCACAAATCGATAAAAAAGAACTTACTGAAGCTAATAAAAAATTCAAAGAAGAACAAAAAGCGTTTGATGTTATTAAAAATGATTCTCCTAATCAAGCTTCTTCTTTGCTTTCATCTGTAGAAATTGCAACGCTTTTAGAAAGAAAAATTATTGAATTGGTAATTCTTTATGGAAATAGACTAATTGAATTTGATGAACAATATTTAAAAATAAACGACGACGGAAATGAAGAAATTGTTACCGAAAAAAGACAATTGAAAGTTTTTGAAAAGGTTTATTTTAGTTTACAAGAAGATGAAATTGAATTTTCAAATCCGCTATTTCGAAATTTAGTTACCCAAATTTTAGAATTGTATTTGCAAGAAGGAAACTTTGAAAAAAATGAGTTTTTAAACCAATTAGAAGCCGATGCCGAACAAATAGTTATCGATATTCTAATGAATGAAGACAAATACAAATTGGACGGTTGGGAAGAAAAAAAGCAAGTTTTTGTAAAAGCAAAAGATAGCGATGAAGTCTTGAAAACCTTAATATCGGAAACCTTAATATCGTACCGAGAATATTTAATTCAAAACTTGACCAAAGAATTACTAGCCGATTTTATGGCACAAAAAAAATCGCTTACAATGGAAGAGCTAATGCAAATTGTAAACGATTATAATGCGTTAAAAGTGAAAATCAGTTCTAGTATTGGGAGAGTAAGAACCGATTATTTTAAATAATATCTAAACTTTTAGCTTTGTTTAGTAAATCTACTAGGTTAGTTACATTCAATTTTGCAAGTAAACGCAATTTGTAAGTACTAATTGTTTTCTCGTCTAAGCCTAAAATTTCAGCAACTTCTTTGTTTTTCTTTCCGTCGTTTAAATAGCGTAAAACTTCTACTTCTCGAGTGGATAATTTTTTGAATAAACGATCTGCTTTTTTGCCTTTACTTAGTAATTCAATAGCTTTTTTAACATCTTCGCTAATTACAGTTTGGCCTTGAGCAACTTTTGAAATTACACTTTCCAATTCTTTTAATGTAGCAGTTTTCATTACATAAGAAGAAACTCCGGCTTTTACAGCGGTTGGTGCATACATTTTTTCAGATACTGCAGTAAATAGAATAATTTTAGAATCACTAAAATCTTTAACCAATCCTTTTATATCTCTAATGCTTGAAATTCCTAGTAATTCCAAATCTAAAACAACAATATCGATAGTCTTATCTTGTAAAAGATTTACTAAATTTTCTAGGTTAGTAGCCGAAGCAACTACATCTATATGAGTGTTTGTCTCAAAATAAGATTTAATTCCCTGGATTACCACTGGATGATTATCAGCAACACATATTTTGATCATGACTTTAAAAATTTTAGTTAAAATTTATAATTACTTCAAAGTTAGTTAAAAAAAGGTAATTTCTTGTTAATTATTTTTAATTTATTTTAGCTTTATTTTAAATTTTTAGGAATTATACAAACCGGGATTGGGTGCATCTTATGTTGGTTGATTGTGTTTAGTCTTTTATAGATTTGAAAAACAGTTGCTTCTCTGCCTGAAAAGTCAGTTATTAGTTTACCTAATTCGTCTTGCTTCATTGCCCATTCCAATTCATCATAGTTGGCGCCAATTTGGTCTTCGTCACTTCTATCATCACCAAATAAGCCATCTGTTGGTTTTGCTTCCAATATACTTTTTGGTACTTCTAAAAAAGCTGCTAATTGTCTGACTTCGCTCTTTAGTAAATCCGCAATCGGACTTAAATCTACGCCGCCATCACCATATTTGGTAAAAAAACCTACTCCAAAATCTTCGATTTTATTTCCTGTTCCTGCTACCAATAAACCATGAATTCCGGCAAAATAATACAATGTCGTCATGCGTAATCGCGCTCTTGTATTGGCTAAAGACAATTGCAATGCAGCTTCGTTTTCTGAACTGGGAACTTGTAATTTGAAGCTTTCAAAAACAGGAGTCAAATCCGCTCTTTCGTTCCAAACATTTGGGAATCGTTTTTTTAATTGGTCAATATGTTCATTGGCTCTGTTTACATGGCTCACCGCTTGGTGGATTGGCATTTCTACGCATAAAGTTGGTAAACCAGTTTGTGCGCATAAAGTTGAGGTTAAAGCGCTGTCAATTCCTCCTGAAATTCCAACTACAAATCCTTTTACTTTTGCTTTAGTGGCGTAGTCTAAAAGCCATGTTACTATATGTTGGTTAATTTGCTCGGCTTGAAAATGATTGGATTTTGTCATTTTTTATGAAAATTAAATGTACTTAAACTGTATATTTGTCGTTTATAAATTTGGACTTAAAATTAGTATAAAATTACTAAAAAATCACTTATGAAGAAGGTTTTCATTGTATTGCTTTTTATTGGATTGGTTTCTTGTAAAAAAGAGAGTAAAATTGAACGAGAAATCGAGAAAATTCCAGTAGTTTTTAAAGTAGAACGTTTTGATAAAATTTTTTATGAATCGCAGCCAAGTGATTTAAAACAGATTCAAAGTCAATATCCGTTTTTTTTTCCAGAAGGAAATGAAGATACCGTTTGGACAAACAAATTAACAAATCCATTGCTTCGTGAATTGTATAATGAAGTGCAATTTAGATATGGAAATCTTACATCTTTGGAAGAGGATTTGACATCGTTTTTTGGTCATGTCCAATATTATTTTCCAAAATATAAAACACCTCGAGTAATCACGTTAATTAGTGAAGTTGATTTGGATGCCAAAGCAATTTATGCCGATTCAATTGCGCTAATTGCTTTAGATTGTTATCTGGGGAACGAACATAGATTTTATGCTGATTTTCCTAAATTTAAACGAATTAATTTTGATGAAAATCAAATTTTACCTGATTTAGTAACGAGTTTTTCATATGGTAAAATTGCGCCACCAATGGATAAAAATTTACTGTCAATTATGATTTATCATGGAAAAGAATTGTATTTGAAAGATAAATTAATTCCAAATTCTACTGACGCAGCAAAAATTGCTTACACCGAAGAACAAGTGGCTTGGTGTAAAGAAAACGAAGAGCAAATGTGGCGTTACTTCATAGAAAATAATTTGTTGTATGAAGCCAATGTGAAAAACGAGCATAGATTTATAAACGATGCACCCTTTTCAAAGTTCTATTTAGAAATTGATAATGAATCACCAGGAAGAGTTGGTCAATGGTTGGGTTGGCAAATCGTAAGAAGTTATATGGAAAACAACGATACTTCATTAACCGACATGCTAGCAATGGATGCAAAAACACTTTTTGAAAGATCAAAATACAAACCAAAGAAATAATGGCAACAAAAACATCAGAAATTAAATTCATAGTTGAATTAGACGAAAATAGAATTCCAGAAAAATTAAGTTGGACTGCACAAGACGGCGGTGTAGATGCTGAAGAAGCAAAAGCGATGTTAATGTCAGTTTGGGATGCGAATGCAAAAGAAACACTTCGTATTGATTTGTGGACAAAAGATATGCCAGTTGACGAAATGAAGCAATTTTTTCATCAAACTTTAGTAGCTATGGCGGATACCTTTCAACGCGCTACCGATGATGAGAAAATGGCTGATACGATGCGTGATTTTTGCGCCTATTTTGCTGAAAAATTGGAACTTCAATAGGTTTATACAAAACCTTCATTTTTAAACATTTGTTGATTCACATCATCAATAAAAGCTAAAACGTCATCTCTTCCTGTAGATTCGGTAGATGAAGTTACGAAGTATTGTGGAAATTCAGCCCAATCACCGGCTAACAATTGCTTTTTGTAAGCCGCTATGTTTTTTTGCGCTTGTACTTTTCCTATTTTATCTGCTTTGGTAAAAATGATGCAAAAAGGAACCTCGGTTTCACCTAAATAGTTGATAAATTCAATATCGATTTTTTGGGCTTCTAAACGAATATCAATCAATACAAACGCGCAAACCAATTGTTCTCTTTTTTCAAAATAATCGGTGATAAACTGTTGAAATACTTCTTTGGTTTTTTTGGAAACTCGAGCATAACCATAACCAGGTAAATCTACTAAAAACCAATTGCTGTTAATCTTAAAATGATTGATTAATTGCGTTTTTCCAGGTTTTCCTGAAGTTTTTGCCAAATTTTTATGGTTCGTCAACATGTTAATTAATGAGGATTTCCCAACATTAGAACGACCAATAAACGCGTATTCTGGTAAAGGTTCTTTCGGACATTTACTAACTTCAGAATTGCTAATAATAAATTCGGCGGTATTAATTTTCATCTTGTATAAAATAAAATTCCCCAAGCGGGGAATAGTTATAATTTATTCTTTTGTAACCAATCAAACAAAATACGGTTAAATTCATCTGGATGTTCCATCATCGCAGCGTGACCGCATTTGTCAATCCAAAATAGTTCAGAATTAGGTAATAATTTATCGAATTCTTCAGCTACTTCTGGTGGTGTAACTTTATCGTTTTTACCCCAAATAATGCAAGTTGGTGTTGTCATTTTTGGTAAATCTTTCGCCATATTATGACGAATAGCACTTTTAGCAATAGTTAAGGTTTTGATTAACTTAATTCTATCGTTTACCGTTGCAAAAACTTCGTCAACAATTTCTTTAGTTGCTATTTCAGGGTTATAAAATACATCTTCACTTTTCTTTTTGATGTATTCATAATCGCCACGTTTTGGGTAACTTTCACCCATGCCGCTTTCATAAAGTCCTGAACTTCCGGTGATAACCAATCCTTTTACTAATTCAGGGTACATTTTAGTAAAATACAAACCAATGTGACCACCAAGCGAATTTCCTACTAAGATTACTTTTTCAAAACCTTTCGAAACAATAAAATCTTTTACAAATTTCGAAAATGCTTTCACATTTGTTTTTAAAATACTTTGAGTGTATAGAGGCAATTCTGGAATCACAACTTTGTAGCCCTTTGCAGGAAAAAAATCTGCAACACCACCAAAATTACTCAAACCGCCCATCAGTCCATGAAGAACAATGATTGGTGTGCCTTCGCCAGCTTCAAAATAAGTGTATTTTTTTTCTCTTTTTAGCATATAGATTCTTCCAAATTTATATTCAGAAATTTCCACAAATATAGCATTTTATCACTTAATTAAAAGCAAAATTACTTTTCTTGTATTCTTGTAAGGTTTGTTAAGGTGTAAAAGACTAGTTTTCAACAATTTTATTTTCTTTTAAAAGGAAACTTAAACATTTCTTAATGTGTTTATATAGAATTTTTTATCTCGAAAGATTCTCGTTTTCTTAGGTTTTCTGCTTTCTAGGAGTGGTTTTTCTCTAACTATTTGATTGTTAAAGTGTAAAAACTTATTAACAAAGTGGTATTTTGTGGTAAAAAGTGGTAATATTTTTTTAATTTTGTCATAAATCAAATCCAAAAAAAAGAATTGAACACTATCATTGGGACATACGAATGCAAAGTTGACGCTAAAGGAAGAGTAATGCTTCCGGTAGGGTTAAAAAAGCAATTGGGTAGTTTGGAGGATGGCTTTGTGTTGAAACGAGCTGTTTTTCAGCCGTGTTTGGAATTGTATCCAATGACCGAATGGAACAAAATGATGGCTAAAATCAATAAGCTAAACCGTTTTGTGAAGAAGAACAACGATTTCATTCGAAGATTTACGGCTGGAGTGAAATTGGTAGAAATCGATGCTACGGGTCGTTTGTTAATTCCAAAGGATTTAGTTGGATTTGCTTCTATTGATAAAGATATTGTGCTTTCTTCAGCAGTAAATATTGTGGAGATTTGGGATAAAACATTGTATGAAAATGCAATCGAAAATGCAACAGATGATTTTGCGGATTTAGCAGAAGAAGTAATGGGAAATTTAATTGACGACGAAGATGGAATATCATAATCCAGTGTTACTAAAGGAAACAGTAGACGGTTTAAATATAAAACCAGATGGAGTTTATGTGGACGTAACTTTTGGCGGCGGCGGACATTCCAGAGAAATTATTTCTCGTTTGGGTGAAAACGGAAAATTGATTGCTTTTGATCAAGATGAAGATGCGCTGCGTAATGCTATTCAAGACGATAGATTCTTATTAATTAATGAGAATTTCAGAAATATTAAAAGATTCTTACGCTTTCACGGCATCAAACAAGTAGATGGGATTTTAGCTGATTTAGGGGTTTCTTCCCATCAATTTGATGTGGCAGAACGCGGTTTTTCCACTCGTTTTGAAGCGGAATTGGATATGCGAATGAACCAAAAAGGTGAATTGAGCGCATATCATGTTATCAATGAATACGAAGAGCAAGATATTAAGCGTGTGTTGATGAGTTATGGCGAATTAAAAAACGGTGGAGCCATGGCAAATGTAATAGTAAACGCTAGAAAAGATGCCAAGATTAAAAATTCGGAACAACTAAAAGCGGTTTTGTCCAAGTTTTTGCCAGCGCATAAGAGCAATAAAATTTTGGCCCAAATTTATCAAGCCATCCGAATTGAAGTGAACCAAGAAATGGAAGCGCTAAAAGAATTTTTAGAGCAATCATTAGAAATTTTAGCGCCAAATGGAAGATTGAGTGTGATTTCGTATCATTCATTGGAAGACAGATTGGTAAAACGATTCATGAGAAACGGCATGTTTGAAGGCGAACCAGAGCGCGATTTCTTTGGAAATTTTGAAGTGCCATTCCAAATAATTGAAAAATTAATTGTACCAACAGCAGAAGAAATTGCAATTAATAATCGTGCTAGAAGTGCAAAATTAAGAGTGGCAGAAAAGAAATAGTAATAATGAAAAACGGAGTTTATAGTTTGCTTAAAGCAAAGTTTTTAGTAAGCGATGACGCTTTGAAGAATTGGAAATTTATTGTGTTTCTGATTCTTTTGGCCATGATTGCAATTGCTAATAACCATCGCTATGACGCAAAAAACTACCGAATTACAGAACTAACCAATCAAGTAAAAGAATTACGTTCGGAGTTTGTGGATAGACGTTCCGAATTGATGAAGTTAAAAATGGAATCAACGGTGGCAAAAAAAATGGAGCAAAGAGAAATTTATCCAGCCAACACACCACCAACAAAAATTATTGTAAAATCAAACGAAACCGATAAAAAATCATTTTTAGACAAAATCAAAATATGGCAGTAGCAGATAAAAAAGTCTCTTACAGAATGTATTTAGTAGCTTTCACATTTTTTGTGATAGCTATCTTGGTTTTGGTAAAACTGAACAATATTCAATGGGTTGAAGGCGAGTATTACCGAAAATTAGCTCAAGAAAGAACGGTGAAAAACTTCACTATTCCAGCAAATAAAGGCAATGTGTATTCCGCTGATGGTAGTTTGTTAGCAACGTCAATTCCAGAATATACCATTCGTTTTGATGCAATGTCGCCTTCGCAAGAAAACTTTTCTGAATTACTAAAACCTTTGAGCGACTCATTGGCTTTGATATTCGGAAAAACACCTGGTTTTTATCAAGCCGAACTGCAAAAAGCTAGAAACAATAAAAACCGCTATTATTTGGTTGCCAAAAAATTGAGCTACACCGATTACATGCGAGTAAAAAGTTTTCCATTGTTCAATAAAGGACCATACAAAGGAGGAATTATCATTGAACAAAAGACCGTTCGCGAGCATCCTATTGGTTTAGTTGCCCAAAGAACTGTTGGTTATGAGCGTTCAGATAGTGATGGAAAAGGTTTAGAATACGCTTTCCGTGAATACATCAACGGCAAAAACGGCCATCGTATGATGCAAAAAATTGCCAAAAATCAATGGAAACCAATTAACGATAACAACGAATTAGAACCACAAGACGGCTACGATATTATTTCAACTATTGATGTTTACATTCAAGATATCGCGCATCATGCTTTGTTGAAACAATTAGAAATTTACGAAGCCGATCACGGTTGTGTAATTGTGATGGAAACTAAAACTGGTCAAATCAAAGCTATTTCAAATTTAGGAAGAGCTTCAGATGGGTCGTATTATGAAACTCAAAACTATGCTGTTGCTGAATCCCATGAGCCAGGTTCAACTTTCAAACTTTTCGATTTAATTGCTTTAATTGATGATAAAAAGGTTGACACAAGTAAAGTATACGATACAAATGATGGTGTAATTGAATACTACGGAAGAAAAGTGCGTGATTCCAAAAAAGGCGGTTACGGAAAAATTTCGCTTGCCAAAGGTTTTGAAGTTTCATCCAACACCGTTTTGGTTAAAGCAGTAACCGATAGTTATGGAAATAATCCAAAACAGTTTGTAGATAGAATCAATAGCTATGGTTTAAACAAACCACTAGGTATTCAATTAATTGGAGAAGGTAAGCCAATTGTTCCTCAACCAGGAGCTAAAGATTGGTACGGAACTACTTTACCATGGATGGCATTTGGTTACAATATTTCGTTAACGCCATTACAAACTTTGACATTATATAATGCAGTTGCCAATGATGGTGTAATGGTGAAACCGTATTTCGTAAAAGAAATCAAAGAGTGGAACAACACCATTAAAAAATATGATACAGAAATTATTCACCCCAAAATTGCTTCTGATGAAGCTTTAACTCAAGTTAGAGCCATTTTAGAAAATGTAGTAAAACGCGGAACAGGATCAAAATTGTATTCTAAAGATTTTTCAATGGCTGGCAAAACGGGAACAGCTCAGGTAAATTATAAAGATAAATCACAGTTGCATTATGCTTCATCTTTTGCAGGCTATTTTCCAGCTAATGATCCAAAGTTTTCATGTATCGTTGTTGTTCACAAGCCAAAAGTTACAACCGGTTATTATGGTGCAGATGTAGCTGGGCCAGTTTTCAAAAGAATAGCACAAAAAATTTATACCGATTCTCCACCCACAAATCATATCAAAAGTATTGACACCAAAATACAAAGCCTAGAAAAAAGTTATAACGCATATTACCAAAAAAACCAAATTAATACCAATTATATTCCAAATGTAAAAGGAATGGACGGAATGGATGCGATAGCACTTTTAGAAAATTTAGGGTTGAAAGTAAAAGTTGTTGGAATAGGAAAAGTTAAAGCACAATCCATAAACGCTGGAGAGATTATCCAAAAGAAACAAGTAATAACCTTGCAATTATCATGAAAGTTTTAAAAGATATATTGTACAAAGTAGCTATCGAAGCCGTTAAAGGTCCAACCGATATTGCTGTGAATAAAATAGAATTTGATTCAAGAAAAATTGGGTTGAACGATGTTTTTGTGGCGATCAAAGGTTCGCTTTCAGACGGACATACTTTTATTGATAAAGCTTTGGAATTAGGAGCAACGGCGGTTATTTGTGAAACTTTTCCAGGCAGAATTGTAAATGGTGTAACCTATATTCAAGTAAAATCTTCGAATGAAGCTTTAGCGTTTTTAAGTGCTAATTTTTACGATAATCCATCACAAAAATTACGTTTGGTAGGTGTTACTGGAACTAATGGTAAAACTACGATTGCTTCTTTGTTGTATCAATTATTCAAAAACGCAGGTTATAAAGTTGGTTTACTATCAACCGTTAAAATTTTGGTAGATGAAACCGAATACAAAGCCACGCATACAACTCCAGATTCATTGACCATCAATCATTATTTGAATGAAATGGTTGAAACTGGTTGTGAATTTTGTTTCATGGAAGTGAGTTCGCACGGTGTTCATCAAAAAAGAACAGAAGGTTTGCATTTTGAAGGCGGTATTTTTACTAATTTATCACACGACCATTTAGATTACCACAATACATTTGCAGAATATCGCGACGTAAAAAAATCATTTTTTGATCATTTACCAAAATCAGCTTTTGCAATTGTAAATGTGGATGATAAAAATGGAGCGGTTATGGTGCAAAATACCAAAGCCAAAAAGGTGACTTACGCTTTAAAATCATATGCTGATTATCGTGCCCAAATTTTAGAAAACCAATTCACAGGATTGTTGTTGAAAGTCAATAATCATGAATTATGGACGAAATTAATTGGTTCATTCAATGCTTATAATTTGTTAGCCATTTTTGCTACTGCAATTGAACTAGGTTTGGAAGAACAAGAAGCTTTACGATTGGTTTCCGCTTTGGAAAGTGTTTCGGGAAGATTTCAATATATCGTTTCTGAAAGCAAAATTACAGCTATCGTAGATTATGCACATACACCAGATGCATTGGAAAATGTATTAAAAACCATTGAGAACATCCGAACCAGAAACGAACAATTAATCACGGTTGTAGGTTGTGGTGGCGATAGAGATAAAACGAAACGACCTATTATGGCCAACATCGCTTCCGAATTAAGTGATAAAGCCATTTTTACATCGGATAATCCAAGAACGGAAAATCCAGAAACCATATTGGAAGAGATGGAAAAAGGCGTGGAACCTCAAAATTTCAAAAAAACGCTTTCCATCATTGATAGAAAACAAGCGATAAAAACCGCTTGTCAATTAGCAAATTCGGGCGATATCATTTTAATCGCTGGAAAAGGACACGAAACGTATCAAGAAATTAATGGCATTCGTCATGATTTTGATGATATGAAAATAGTAAAAGAAATTCTCGAACAATTAAACAAATAACCACAAAAACAATTCATTTCATTGGAATTTGATTTTTGAAATTTAAACTAAAAAAGCATGTTGTACTACATTTTTCAATATTTAGATAAAGCATTTGACGTTCCTGGAGCGGGAGTTTTTCAATATATTACATTTCGTTCGGGATTGGCATTTATTTTATCATTGGCTTTTGCTACTATTTATGGAAAAAAAATAATTTTATTTCTTAAAAAACAACAAGTTGGTGAAACCGTGCGAGAATTAGGACTACAGGGGCAAAATGAAAAAGCGGGAACACCAACAATGGGTGGAATCATTATCATTTTAGCTACTTTAATTCCGGTTTTCTTATTGGCTAAATTGGAAAATATTTATGTGATTTTGCTTATTGTCACTACTATTTGGATGGGATCGATTGGGTTTTTAGACGATTACATCAAAATTTTCAAAAAAGATAAAGAAGGATTAAAAGGACGATTCAAAGTTATTGGTCAAGTAGGCTTGGGGATAATTGTGGGTTCGGTATTGTATTTTCACCCAGGAGTAACAGTAAGAAAAGATACTTTGGGCGATAAATTCAAAGTTGAAAATGTAGAACTTTCTAAATTGGAAGAAAAATCAACAGCTACTACCATTCCATTTCTTAAAAACAATGAATTTGATTATGCAGAAGTATTGTCATTCATGGGTGATGGCTACAAAGATTGGGCTTGGTTAATTTTCATTCCAGTTGTGATTTTTATTATTACAGCTGTTTCCAATGGAGCCAATTTAACCGATGGCATCGATGGATTAGCCGCAGGAACTTCCGCAATTTCGGTTTTGACACTAGGGATTTTCGCTTTCTTATCAGGAAACATCATTTTCTCGGATTATTTGAACATCATGTATATTCCAAATTCGGGTGAAATGACCATTTTTATTGCAGCATTTACTGGAGCTTTAGTCGGTTTTCTTTGGTATAATACCTATCCAGCAAGCGTTTTTATGGGCGATACAGGAAGTTTGACCATTGGTGGAATTATCGCAGTAATTGCAATCGCTATTCGTAAAGAATTAATGATTCCAATTTTATGCGGTATTTTCTTAGCTGAAAATCTTTCGGTAGTGTTACAGGTTAGTTATTTTAAATACACCAAAAAGAAATACGGTGAAGGTCGACGCATTTTCTTGATGTCGCCGTTGCATCACCATTACCAAAAAAAGGGGTATCACGAAAGTAAAATTGTAACCCGTTTTTGGATTGTTGGAATTTTATTAGCCATTTCATCATTAGTAATCTTAAAACTGAGATAATATGCGATTAGTTGTACTCGGTGGTGGCGAAAGTGGTGTAGGAACTGCCATTTTAGGAAAGAAAAAAGGATACGATGTTTTTGTGTCCGATTTTGGCAAGATTAAAGAAAATTACAAAGAAGTTCTTACCATTAATAAAATTCCATGGGAAGATGAAAAGCATACAGAATCATTAATTCTAAATGCCGATGTAGTAATGAAGAGTCCAGGAATTCCTGATAAAGCACCAATTGTAAAACAATTATTGGAAAAGCAAATTCCCGTGATTTCAGAAATTGAGTTTGCCATACCATTTACAGATGCTAAAATCATTGGAATTACAGGAAGTAACGGAAAAACCACCACTACTTTGTTGACGTATCATTTGTTGAAACAAGGAGGTTTAAATGTAGGTTTGGCAGGAAATATTGGAAAAAGTTTTGCATGGCAAGTAGCAGACAACAATCACGAGTATTATGTGTTGGAATTGAGCAGCTTTCAATTAGATGGAATTGTGAATTTTAAGCCGCATATTGCCGTAATTACTAATATTAGTCCAGACCATTTAGATAGATACAATTACGATTTTAATTTATATATCGCATCCAAATTTAGAATAACCAAAAATCAAACCGCAGCCGATTATTTAATCGTCGACAATGAAGATAGCGCTATTCAAAATTGGTTACAGAACAACAAAACACAAGCAACAGTTTATCCATTTTCATTACAAGAAGAATTAGAAAATGGATGTTACTTAAAAGAAGATACCATTTATACCAACATTAATAACGAAGAATTTACCATGCCAATTAAAGAACTAGCTTTAGAGGGAAAACACAATGTGAAAAACGCTATGGCAGCAACAGCAGTAGCGCAATTGTTGAAAATTAGAAAACAAACTATTAGAGAAAGTTTAAGCAATTTTCAAGGAGCAGAACATCGTTTGGAAAAAGTGTTGAAGATTCAAAATGTACAGTACATCAACGATTCTAAAGCTACTAACGTAAATGCAACATTCTTCGCTTTAGATAGTATGAATACGCCAACGGTTTGGATTGTTGGTGGTGTAGATAAAGGAAATGATTACGATGAGTTGATGTCATTGGTAAGAGAAAAAGTAAAAGGAATTATATGTTTAGGTGTGGATAACCAAAAGTTATTCAATACATTCAATGGAGTTGTGGATGTTATGATCGAAACTACATCAATGACAGAAGCTGTAAAAATTGCACAACGCATGGCAGAAAAAGGCGATACGGTTTTATTATCTCCAGCATGTGCAAGTTTTGACTTATTCGAAAATTACGAAGATAGAGGAAAACAATTCAAACAAGCGGTTCATAATTTGTAAACCAAAATGAATAAAGTAATATCCAGTTTAAGAGGCGATAAGGTAATTTGGGCAATAGTTTTTCTATTGGCGCTGATTTCCTTTTTACCCGTTTACAGCGCTAGTACCAATCTAGTATATGTAATCGGGAAAGGCTCTACAATGGGATATTTATCAAAGCATTTCTTTCATTTGTTTTTAGGTTTTGTGATTATATTTTTTATTCACAAAATGCCCTATCATTATTTTCGAGCACTTTCGTTGGTTGGAATACCAATGGTCATAGTGTTGCTATTGTTCACGCTTTTTCAAGGAACAACGATTGGCGGTGCTAATGCCAGTCGATGGATTCAAATACCATTTGTGGGAATTAGTTTTCAAACGTCAACTTTAGCGTTTATTGTTTTAATGATTTATGTGGCGCGCTATTTAGCAAAAGTGAACGATAAAGAATACAGCTTTAAAGAATCACTTTTAGAATTATGGTTGCCAGTTTTTGCTGTGTTAGCTTTGATTCTTCCTGCCAATTTCTCTACGACTGCTTTGATATTTTCGATGGTTTGTATGTTAGTATTCATTGGGTATTATCCCATAAAATACTTAGCATTTATAATTGGAGCTGGAATTGTAAGTTTAGCATTTTTTATTCTAGTAGCCAAAGCTTTTCCAGATGCTATGCCAAACCGAGTAGATACTTGGATTAGTCGCGTGGATAGTTTTATGGATGATACGCCTAAAGAAGATGCATACCAAATTGAAAAAGCGAAAATTGCTATAGCATCTGGCGGAATTTACGGATTAGGTCCAGGAAAAAGTGTGCAGAAAAACTTTTTACCTCAATCATCATCGGATTTTATTTTTGCCATTATTGTTGAAGAATACGGATTGTTTGGTGCTGTTGGGATAGTGTTTTTATATATGTTGCTCTTTGTGCGATTTGTTATTAATGCCCAAAAAGCGAATAGTTTATTCGGAAAATTATTGATTATTGGATTAGGCTTTCCAATTATTTTTCAAGCTTTGGTTAATATGTCGGTAGCGGTTGAATTGTTGCCAGTAACCGGACAAACCTTGCCGTTTCTGAGTGCGGGTGGAACTTCTATTTGGATGACTTGTTTGTCTATTGGTATTATTTTAAGTGTAACCAAAAAAGATGAAGAAGTAGCACTAGATTTGGAAGAACAACGCAAAAGAGACGAAGCATTACAACAAATTATCGATGCACAAGTAGCCTTAAACGAAGAAAACGAAGCCGATGAAAATCAGCAAAAAATAAACAGCATGAAAAGTTCAATTAGAGAATCACTAGTTGAATATGAAAACGGCGATGTGCTTGTAAATGGACAAAATCCAATGAACGCAGTATTGAATAAAAAATAAAAACAAAAATAAAATAATTGTCCTTTTAAGGGGTATTAGAGGTGTAACATGAGAAAACTAAAATTCATATTAAGCGGAGGTGGAACGGGTGGACATATTTATCCTGCGGTAGCTATTGCCAATGAGTTGAAAAGCAATTATCCAGATGCTGAGTTTTTATTTGTGGGCGCTAAAGATAAAATGGAAATGCAGAAAGTGCCTCAAGCGGGTTATTCCATTAAAGGACTTTGGATTGCAGGTTTACAGCGAAAAATTTCGTTCAAAAATGCATTGTTTCCAATTAAGTTGTTGGCTAGTTTGGTGAAATCGTTTTTCATTTTGAAGCAATTCAAACCCGATGTAGTTATTGGAACAGGTGGATTTGCAAGCGGAGCAGTTTTACAAGTTGCCAATTGGATGGGAATTCCAACGGTTGTTCAAGAACAAAATTCGTATCCTGGAATTACCAATAAATTATTAGCCAAAAAAGCGAATGCTATTTGTGTTGCTTATGAAGGTTTAGATAAGTTCTTCCCAAAGGAAAAGCTTACTATCACGGGAAATCCAGTGCGACAAGATTTAATTGAAATTGATGAAAAACGCATTCAGGCATTAACCTATTTAGAATTAGATAGTACTAAACGAACCTTGCTTGTTTTAGGCGGAAGTTTAGGAGCAAAAAGAATAAATCAGCTTATAGCTAAAGAAATCGATTTTTTGTTGGATTTAGGATTACAAGTAGTTTGGCAATGTGGCAAATTGTATTTTGATGAGTACAACCATTTCAACGAAAAGAAAAATGTACATGTGTTGGCGTTTATAGATAAAATGGATTTGGCTTACGCAGCTTCTGATTTCATTATTTCGCGTTCTGGAGCATCTTCGGTTTCTGAATTGTGCATTGTAGGTAAACCAACCATTTTTATCCCATCGCCTAATGTAGCGGAAGATCACCAAACGAAAAATGCTATGGCAATCGTAGAGAAAAAAGGAGCCATTATGTTGAAAGAATCCGAATTGGAAGGCCAATTTAAAAACGTATTTGCTGACTTGGTTTCCAACGATGAAAAACAAGCCAAGTTGAGTAAGAAAATACACAAATTAGCCTTGCCAAATGCAACAAAAGAAATTGTAAAAGAAATTGAAAAACTGATAAAATAACAAGACAAAAATTAAACATTGAATTTGATTTTTGAACTTGACCTTGAATTTTGAAAATGAACATTAACCAAATACATAACGTCTACTTTATAGGAATCGGAGGAATCGGAATGAGTGCTCTTGCGCGCTATTTTGTTGCTTTAGGAAAAAATGTAGCGGGTTACGACAAAACACCTACGCAACTTACACAGGAGTTAGAAGCACTTGGAATGGCTATTCATTTTAATGATTCAGTAGATGCTATTGATGCCCCATTTTTAAATAAGGAAAATACGTTGGTAGTAATTACGCCAGCTATTCCAAAAGACCATTCGGAATGGAATTTCTTCCAAAATAACGGTTTCCAAATCAAAAAAAGAGCCGAAGTTTTAGGGATAATTACCAAAGATACGTTCTGTTTCGCAGTAGCTGGAACGCATGGAAAAACCACAACGTCAAGTATTTTGGGACATGTTTTACACCAATGCGGCGTTGATGTTACAGCATTTTTAGGCGGCGTTGTAGAACAATATAATTCCAATTTAATTGGTTCAGGAAAAACAGTAACCGTTGTTGAAGCGGATGAATTCGATCGCTCGTTTTTGCATTTACATCCTAATTTGGCGTGCATCACTTCTATGGATGCGGATCATTTAGATATTTATGGTGATTCAGCTAGTATTGAAGCCTCATTTACTGAATTTGCAAATAAAGTAAGCTCCGAAAATTTATTTATAGCCAATGGTTTGCCGTTAACAGGAAATACCATTGGAATAGGAACAAATACTACTTTTTCAGCTCAAAATAGTCGCATTGAAAACGGATTTTATGTATTCGATATTCAAACGCCAAAAGAAGTAATTACCAATGTGCGTTTTGGCTTACCAGGTCATCATAATTTAATGAATGCGTTGACCGCTTTTGCAATGGCTTATACTTACGGAGTTGCTCCAGAGAAAATAGTAACTGCACTAGCTTCATTCCCAGGAATTAGACGTCGTTTCTCGTTCCAAATTAGAGAAGAGAAATTAGTGTATATTGACGATTATGCACATCATCCAACAGAAATTAACGCAGTGCATCAAGCCGTTCGAGAATTGTATCCGAACAAGAAAATAATTGCCGTATTTCAACCGCATTTGTTCTCTAGAACTAAAGATTTTGTTGACGGTTTTGCTTCAAGTTTAAGTCAATTTGACGAAATTCTGTTATTGGAAATTTATCCTGCAAGAGAATTGCCAATGGAAGGTGTGAATTCGAGTTGGTTGCTAAGTAAAATCACTAATGAGAATAAAAAATTAGTAAGCCAAGAAGCCTTATTAGAAACTTTCAAAAATTCAGACGCCGATGTTTTTGTTACAATCGGAGCTGGCGATATTGGAGAACAAGTAAAAACAATTAAAGATTTACTCTATGAAAAGATTTAATTGGCAAAATATTCGATTGGTTTTAATTGCTTTTGTGATGGTTTTCCTATATGCTTTTGCTTCAAAAAGAAATCAAAATAGAACTATAAAAGATATAAATATTTCATTTGCAGTGGGTCAAGATAATTTGTTTATAACTCACGAAATGGTTAATAACTTGTTAATACAAAATTGTGGAGGTGCTTTTCCGTTTAAAAAAGATAGAGTAGATTTGAATACTTTAGAATCTGTTCTCGATGATCACGAGATGATAGAAAAAGCGCAAGTTTTTTCAAGTATAGATGGTTCTTTAAGTGCGCATATAAAACAAAAGACCCCAACCGTAAGACTACTGTCAGCAAATGCTTCGTATTATGTTGATAGTAAAGGAACTAAAATGCCTTTGTCCGACAATTTTTCTGCTCGAGTACCGCTCGTTGTAGGAGAATTTCCTGATAAGGATAAGGAAAATTATGTGGCTTTGTTTAATGAAATCAATAAAGATGATTTCTTGAAGAAAAACATAACTGGAATCAAGATTTTGCCTTCAGGAGGCGTAATCATGACCAATAGAAATTACGATTTTAAAATCGTTTTGGGTAAACCCATTCATGTGGAACAAAAGTTAAAGAATTATAAAGCTTTTTTTCTGCATGCTGTAAAGGATACCTTGATTAAAGAGTATAAAGAAGTGAACTTAATGTTCGAAGAACAAGTAGTTTGTAAGAAATAAGTAGTGTTATGAACAAAGACAATATAGCAGTAGGACTAGACATTGGTACAACAAAGATTGTAGCCATGATTGGTAAGAAAAATGAATACGGTAAGCTAGAAATTCTTGGAGTAGGAAAATCTAAAAGCTTGGGTGTTCATAGAGGTGTTGTAAATAACATTACGCAAACAATTCAGTCGATTCAACAAGCAATTTTAGAAGCAGAAAACAACTCAGGTTACAAGATAAATGATGTTGTGGTTGGAATTGCTGGTCAACATATTCGTAGTATTCAACATAGTGACTATGTAAGTCGCCCTAATGCAGAAGAAGTAATTGGTGATGCTGATATTGATGCTTTGATTGGTCAAGTACATAAATTGGCAATGTTACCAGGTGAAGAAATTATTCATGTATTGCCACAAGAATTCAAAATTGACGGACAAGCAGAAATCAAAGAACCAATCGGAATGTATGGTGGAAGACTAGAATCTAGTTTTCATGTTGTGGTGGGTCAAGCGGCTTCTATTCGTAATTTAGGAAGATGTGTTAAAAGTGCGGGATTAGAATTATCTGGTTTAACTTTAGAACCATTGGCTTCAGCTGATGCTGTTTTGAGTCAGGAAGAAAAAGAAGCTGGAGTTGCTCTAATCGATATTGGTGGAGGAACAACAGATTTAGCCATTTTTAAAGACGGAATCATTCGTCATACTGCTGTAATTCCTTTTGGAGGAAATGTAATTACAGAAGATATAAAAGAAGGTTGTTCTATTATTGAAAAACAAGCGGAATTATTAAAAGTACGTTTCGGTTCAGCTTGGCCGGGAGAAAATAAAGACAATGAAATTGTTTCTATTCCAGGTTTACGAGGAAGAGAACCAAAAGAAATTTCGTTGAAAAACTTATCGAAAATTATTCACGCTAGAGTAGTGGAAATTATCGAGCAAGTATATGCTGAAATTAAAATTTATGGTCACGAAGACCCAAAGAAAAAATTAATTGCAGGAATCGTATTAACCGGTGGTGGTGCTGAGTTAAAACACATCAAGCAATTGGTAGAATATATTACAGGAATGGATACCAGAATTGGTTATCCAAACGAACATTTAGCTGGAAACTCAGACGAAGAATTGTCGAGCCCATTATATGCCACCGCTGTTGGTTTAGTAATGAACAGTGTTAGAAATAATACAAAAAGCGCTACGCCATTAGTGGAAATGAAAAAAGAAGAACCTGTAGCGGTTGTTGAGCCGGTTACAGATGAACCTACTCCAATATCAGAAAAAGAAGTTGAAAAAACGGAAGAATCTACTGGAGATAAAATCAAAAAGTCATTTTTTGATAAGTACATAGAGAAGATTAAAGAATTTTTAGATAACGCAGAATAAATAGTACCATTATGTCAGAATTAACAAACATTGCATTCGATTTACCAAAAAACCAATCCAACGTTATCAAAGTAATTGGTGTAGGTGGAGGTGGAAGTAACGCCATTAATCACATGTTCCAACAAGGAATTAAAGGTGTTGATTTTGTTATTTGTAATACCGATTCGCAGGCATTGCAAAATAGCTCAGTTCCCAATAAAATTCAGTTAGGTGTAAGCTTAACCGAAGGGCTTGGTGCTGGAGCAAATCCTGAAATTGGTCAACAATCTGCCATAGAAAGTATTACTGAAATTGAGAAAATGCTCGATTCTAATACTAAAATGGTGTTTATTACTGCAGGAATGGGTGGTGGCACAGGTACTGGTGCTGCTCCTGTGATTGCTCAGTTAGCCAAAGAACGCGAAATTCTTACAGTGGGTATCGTAACAATTCCTTTCCAATTTGAAGGAAAAGTACGTTACGAACAAGCTATGAATGGTGTAGAAAGACTGCGTAAAAATGTAGATTCTTTAATCGTTATCAATAACAACAAACTGCGTGAAGTTTATGGTAATTTAGGTTTTAAATCAGGTTTCTCTAAAGCAGATGAAGTTTTAGCAACTGCTGCAAGAGGAATTGCTGAAGTAATTACCAATCACTATGCACTAAATATCGATTTACGTGATGCTAAAACCGTGTTATCAAACAGCGGAACAGCTATCATGGGTTCAGCAACAGCAACAGGTGAAACACGTGCTAAAGATGCTATTGTTGCAGCCCTAGATTCACCATTGTTAAATGATAATAAGATTGCAGGAGCTAAAAACGTATTGTTGCTAATTGTATTCGGAACAGCAGAAATTACCATGGATGAAATGGGTGAAATCAACGAATACATCCAATCTGAAGCAGGTTATAGTGCTAATATTATTATGGGAGCTGGTGAAGATCCAAATCTTGGAGAAGCCGTTTCTGTAACGATCATTGCTACAGGTTTCAATGTGGAGCAACAAGCTGGAATTGTTAATGCAGAACCTCAAAAGATTATTCATTCATTGGAAGAAGATCAAAAATTGGTTCATGATTTAACAGCAAAAACAATAAATAATATTACGGTTGATAATCCTATTTTCGAAACTGCTCCAGAAGTTAAAAACGATATTATCAATCCTATTTGTGATGAAGTTACTAATGAAAAAGTTGTTTTTACTTTAGAAGAAGAACCTGTTTTTGAGATTCAAGAAGCAATGCCAACAATGGACTTAATTCCAACGTCTGAATTTCTTAAAAATATTGATGTGACTTTTGAAGTAGTTACGCCTAATGTAGCGCCAACATTCGAAATCATTACACCTCAAATAAGAGAAATTGAAGTAAAAGAGCCAGAGTTTGTAGTTGCAACCGAAGACTTTTCGTTTTCTTTTGATTTATTTGAAGCTAAGCCAGCACAACAAAATACGATTTTTGAATTAACAGAGGAAACTAAAGCCATGGAAGTAAAAGATCCAATCAACGTGGTGCCAGTTACTGAAGTGAATCAAAATGGTGTAATCAGATATTCTTTGGAAGATTTTCCAGAAATAGAAGAAATCGTAGAAAAACCAGTTGCTCAAGTACAAGAACCAATTGACGAAGAGTTAAATTTTGGATTTAAAAAACAAGAAGAAAACAAACCAGCATATCCAGTTGCAGAACAAGTTTCTCCTTTTGAAATGTCTATTGACGAAGTACGAGCAAGAACGGAAGAACGCAAGCGAAAAATGAAAGAGTTTAATTATAAATTCAATACTAACGCTGCGAAAATTGATGAAATTGAAAGCGTGCCAGCATACAAAAGAGCGGGTTATGATGTAACATCGTTACCCAATCAAAACAACAATCAGTCTAGAATGTCATTAGGTGTTGATAGCAATGATGATGTACAATTACGTTCAAATAATTCCTTTTTACACGATAACGTAGATTAATCCCTTATTACATAACCTACCACAAAACCCGAGTCTAGTATTCGGGTTTTTTTATTACTTTTGTAGGGATTTTTTTGAACCTATTTCCAGCTGTTCATTGCAAGTTTTTTGATTAGCCTACCATTTTTCTACTATTTTAAAAGAGCTTCTTAGGTCGCTTTTTAAAAAAAGAAAAATTGGCATCCTAATTCAAAAAAGCTTTCCATTACCATCTGGGGTAGAAAAGAAGTTAGAAGATGGAAGATTGAAAATTCAAGAAAATGATTTCCCATCTTTTAGAAGGGTGCCTGAAAGGCGGGGTGTTAAAAACTATTAACCATCAACAACAAACTATAAACAATAAATTATAACATTAAAAATAAAAATATGAGTTTAGAATCAAAAATCATGGATCACATGAAAGATGCCATGAGAGCAAAAGACAGCATAGCATTAGAAGCCTTACGAGCGATAAAATCAGCAATTATTTTAGCAAAAACAGAAGCAGGAGCAGCTGAAGGTTTAACAGAAGACCAAGAGATAAAAATGCTACAACGTTTAGTTAAAATGCGTAAAGATAGCGCAGAGATTTTCACTAATCAAAATCGTCCTGATTTGGCTGAACCAGAATTGGCTCAAATTGCAGTTATTGAAAAATTCTTACCAGCACAATTATCTGAAGCTGAAATTGAAGCTATTATTCAAAAAATTATTTCAGAAACTGGTGCTTCAGGAATCGCTTCAATGGGAAAAGTTATGGGCTTAGCATCAGCACAAATTGGAGGACAAGCGGAAGGGAAAGTAATTTCTGGAATTGTAAAAAAATTATTAGTTTAATTTAAAGTATAAAGTGTAAAGTACAAAGTTTGAAGTTGAAAGTAGGATTTACTTTGTACTTTTTACTTCATACTTTACACTTCGTTTGGCTGCGTAGTTCAACTGGATAGAATATCAGATTTCGGCTCTGAGGGTTGGGGGTTCGAATCCCTTCGCGGTCACTATTTTTATTCAAAATACACTTCAGGATTATTGGTTAACCCCAAGTCAACTATCATTTTCTTAACGGCGTCTTTCTTTGGTTTTGGCCAAGATTTTCGTTCGGGTTTGCTTAATTCTTTTAGTAAAATACGTTCTAAAACGTCCTTTTCTGTTCCGGCTTTGGTTCCTGTTTCTAAACCTTTTAAGTCGTTTAAATTTCTTATCCAGTGCAAGAAAAATCCGTTTTCAATAGAATTTACAACGTTTTTCAAAACAATATAACTCTTTTGGGTACTCAAATCTGATTTTGGAAAAACTTCATATAAAGCATCTGCTACTTCTTTTTGTTTCTCAAAGTCTTGATAAGTCAATAATAAATTGGCATAAGCATATAAAGTTTTGATGCTACGGTCGCCTTTTTGGTATTTTTCTGCTAAAGCGGCATTTCTTAAATTGGGCTGTAAACTTATTCTTGCTATTTCCATAATGGTGTTCGCATCTGCTTTTACACTGGAATGATGCAAGTAGTTCTTATTGGCATCAAAAAACAAAAAAACGGGAACTCCGTCCAAATGCAAACCAGAAGCCTTCATGAAGTTTTCTTCTTCTTTGGTCATGCCATTGTCAATATTTAAAGCGTAATTTATAAAATTTTTATTGTAATAGTCTACGACTTTGGGATCTTTCAAAACAACAGCTACTTTTTTACAAACAGGACAACTCGGACTGTAATATTCTATAAAAACTGGTTTGTTTTGTTGTTTGGCTTTGGTAAATGCTTGACTAAGCGTTTTTTCAAATTGAATTACTTGTCCAAAAGAAAGTATACTAAAAGTGAAGAATAAAAAGGAGAATAGATTTTTCATGAATTTTGGCTTTATTTTTTAAAAATACACAAAAACCAATCCAAATGCAAAAAAGTAATTTTTTTCGAGATAATTGACTTACAAATATGTATTTTCGTAGTGTCTCAAAAATCGGCTTACTATTGGAATATTTATTAATTTTTATTGGAATCATTTTTCTGCTTTTCTTTTTTTATCATGTTATTGCAGAACCGCTTTATGCCTTTGTTTTTCGTAAACCTATTTATGTTCATTTTTATATTTTTCCAAAAAAATTAACACTATCTCAACTTCAAATTTTACATTCCGAATTTGATTTTTATAAAAAATTATCACTTAAAGAAAAAAAGTATTTTGAACATCGTGTAGCTACTTTTATTGAACGCTATGAATTTCACGGAAGAGAAGGTTTAGAAGTGACAGATCAAATGCGAGTTTTAATAGCCGCAACCGCTATTATGCTTACTTTTGGTATGAGAAATTATTTATTTACATTAATTGATAAAGTTGTAATATTTCCCGATATATATTTTTCTAGTATAAATAATAATTACCATAAAGGAGAGTTTAATCCGAGAATGCGTGCTATTGTTTTTTCATGGAAACATTTTTTGGAAGGCTATGAAATAAGTAATGATAATTTAAATTTAGGGTTGCATGAGTTTGCCCATGTGATTCATTTTGAAGGATTGCGAAAAACAGACACTTCATCAACTATTTTTGCGGCTTCGTATGAGGATATTATGGAGCAAATTAAGCGTCCGGCTAATTATAAGCGTTTAATAGATTCCAATTACTTTAGAATTTATGCTTATACCAATCAGTATGAGTTTATTGCAGTAATACTGGAACATTTCTTTGAAACCCCAAGACAATTCAAGTCAGAGTTTCCTGAATTATTTGAACAAGTTAAGATTATGATTAATTTTAACGAAGTCATATAAAATACAAAAAAATAACTTCATAGCCAATGATTTAGCGCATTTTTATTCTTTTTTTTATTGCTAACTTTGTGTATATCAATAAATTAAACTAAAGATTATGAAGAAAAATGTGACTGTTTCCACTATAATGACAAAAAATGTAGTGAAATTAAATTTATCCGATGATTTGACCAAGGCGGAGCTGTTGTTTAAGAAACATAAAATCAGACACATTCCTGTGGTTAGTAGCAATAAAATATTGGGCATGCTAAGTTATACCGATTTACTTCGTATTTCTTTTGCGGATGCTATTGATGATGACGAAGATATTGTAGATACAACAGTTTATAATATGTTTACAGTAGAGCAAGTAATGGCAAAAAAACTAGTTTCTATTACGCCAGATACTACAATAAAGGAAGCTGCCGAAATTCTATCTAAAAAAGAATTTCATGCTTTACCGGTTTGTGAAGGCGATTTACTAGTTGGTATTGTAACTACAACCGATTTGATTAAATATTTAATAGAACAATATTAATAAACCTGACAGGTTTCAAACCTGTCAGGTTTTCTTTTTAATATTACTTCGTAATCGCTTTTAAATCTGCAATAGTTGCAATCGGATCTTGAGCACCAAAAACGTAACTTCCTGCTACCAAAACATCAGCGCCGGCTTCAGCTAGTTGTTTTGCATTTTTATTCGTAACGCCACCATCAATTTCAATTAGAGTTGAAGCGTTTTTTCTATTGATTAAAGCTTTCAGTTTTTCTACTTTCGAATACGTATTTTCAATAAATGATTGTCCTCCAAAACCTGGATTTACGCTCATAATACAAACCAAATCAATATCTTGGATCACATCTTCTAATAAATCAATGCTTGTATGCGGATTCAAAGCAACTCCAGCTTTCATTCCTTCTGTTTTGATGGCTTGAAGCGTTCGGTGTAAATGTGTGCAAGCTTCATAATGAACGGTCAAAATATCAGCTCCTAATTTTTTGAAAGTAGCAATGTATCGGTCAGGATCAACAATCATTAAATGTACATCGATTATTTTTTTAGCGTGTTTGTTAATGGCATCTAAAACAGGCATTCCAAAGGAAATATTCGGAACAAAAACGCCATCCATAATATCAATATGAAACCAATCGGCTTCACTTGCATTAATCATTTCAATGTCGCGTTGTAAATTGGCAAAATCTGCTGCTAAAACCGAAGGCGCAATTAAAGTATTTTTCATTGTGTTAAGTGTGTTGTTGGCACAAAGATAGTTTTTAGTTTAAAAGTTTAAAAATTTAAGTCTCGAAACTTCGGGATAAAAGTTGGGCTGCTAGTGTAAAAAGCAAAACCTCCAATATTATTGGAGGTTTTATTCTAAATATTCATCTAAATTAGTCTTTCTGCTTGTCTATTTCTTTTTGGATTAAGTTCCAATCATAATAATGAAAGGTCATTCCATTGCTCATAGCAACTAACATTCCTTTTGAAAAATCTTTATTAAGATTTATAGATGTAGCATCGGCTCCATCGCATTCAATTGTAGATACTGGTATTTCTGCAATTTTTATATGTTTGTTTTTTTGGTTTGAATTTTCTTCTCTAGTATATACAACAAACGTATTGGCTTGTTGGTTGGAAACTAAAATATATCCAGTAGATTCAGTTTTTTTATAAATAGCTATTCCCTCGTTGTCGGATTTGAAATCATTTTGTCCAAAAATTGCTATTTCATTATTGTCATTCTTTGAAGGGTCAGCAAAATACTTACGAATTCCTGTTTGTTCGTCTGAATAATAAACAAATCCTAATTCATTATCTACAGCTATTGCTTCTATTTCTTTTTTACCACTATAATATCCAAACTTCCTAATGATTTTTGCTTGTACCACTCCGTTTTTAGATTCCAATTGGTATTGCCATAAATAACTTCCAGATGGGCCATTTTTTCTTCCTACTATTGCAAATATTTCACCATCAGAAGGTCTAGTAAAAAGGGCAATTCCCATAGGGTTTCTTTCTGTTTCTCCTTCAAATACTTCAATTCCACCATTGTCAATTGGTTCTAAGTTTGGTAAAGAAAATATCCTGATTTTATTTGTTTCTCTTTCCGTAGTTACAGCAATATCAAGAGTTGTGTTGCCTACTTTTAATTTATAAGCGACATCTACATTGTTTGGTCTTTTTAATGGAATTGATTTCTTTATGATTTTACCGTTTAAATCATACAAATAAAGACCACCGTTAGAATCTTTGTCAGTTCCAATAATTAAACTATTTGAAGCATTAGTTGGATGAATCCAAATAGCGGGATCATCAGTATCGTGCGGTGTTTTTTCAGTAATTATTTTTGGTAGTAAGGCATTTTTAGCTATTGGTGCTAATTTATCTTTACAGCTAACTAAAATAACTATTGAAAACAGAACTACTTTTAATTTATTCATTATTTTTTATTAATTTCATGTGCGTATAAAACAGTTCCTGATTCATTAATCAGATGAACTAACATTTTTTCTGTGTTTACAGAAAAAGTCATAAATCCTGGAATTGAAATGGCATAAATTGTACCTTCTCTGTTCCCTGTTGGTCTAACTTCACTTCCAGCTCCTGATAGAAATTGAGTAGTGTAACAATTTTTCGATTTTATGATTTGCAAATCGTGTTCATGTCCACACAAATAGGCGTCTACTTTAAATTCATTAAATATCGGTGTTAACAAGTTTTCTATGTCTTTAGTATCTTGACTTTTAAGTCTTTTTCCACCTGAATACATAGGATGATGTCCTACAACTATCTTCCATGTTATAGCTTCGTCTTTTTTACTTAAAGTTTCTATAAGCCATTTCTTTTGGGCTATAGTGTCTTGTTTTTTTACGTTTTGTCCTTTTTCGTCATTATTTTCATAATAACTCTTTATAAAAGGATTTGTATCAATAAAAATTAACTGTAGTTTTTTCCCTCCTTTTAATTCAATTATTTGTTCAAAATATTGACTCGGCATGTGCCATCTTCTACTAACATTAGAATAGTCAATTTGCGCTTGTATATTTCCTGAATAATCATGATTTCCTAATCCTAAATACCAATCACATTGCAAATCAAAATGATGATATACATTCTCAAATGATTTTTCAAAATGCGGATCTTGAGTGCTTTGGACTCCGTATGGATAAAAATTATCTCCAACTGAAACTACAAAATCTAAATCTATTTCAATAGCGGTTTTAGCCATTTGGTTTGCAACTTCTTTTTGGTTGTATTCTCCAAACCTTCCAAAATCTCCTAAGACAATAAAGTTTTCACTGTCCTTTAGTGTTTTTTGAGAGTTTTTTTGTGCATTTGTAATTTGTATGTTTAGTAATAGTACAAATAGGTATATGAAATGTTTCATGATTGAAAATTATTTTTTATATAAATATAAATTCGACAAACTTTTAAGCTTGTCGAATTTATTAAAAATTAGTTATAAATTAAAAATCAAAATTTAATCCAAGATTAAAGCGAGCTTGATAATACTCCATTTGCATTGTTCTTGCCGCAACCCCTTGATAATAGCGTAAAGGTTGGTTTGTTAAATTATTTGCTTCGGCAAACACTCTTAATTTAGAGGTGAATTTATAGGATGCATTTGCGTCTATAAAAGTTTGTTTGTCATAAAATCTATCATCAAAAGAATCACCACCAAGTTCATCTAAATAGTCTGCAGCATAATTTAATGAAATACGAGCAGAGAATTTTTTATTTTCCCACGAAAGCGAACTGTTAAACATGTGAGGAGCTGTTCCTGGTAAAGTTACATCTTTTCTTTCTTCTCCATCTGCATTTGTAATTCCTTTTGCTTCAGAATCTGTAAAAGTATAATTTAAGTATACACCTAATCCTTTAAAGAATTTTCCAGGTATAAAATCTAGTTGTCTTTGCACCGCAACTTCAAATCCATATACACTAACATTTTCTCCATTTCGTTCTTGTGTTAAAGACCAGTTACCTGGATTCACTGCAGGTATTGGATTCACTAAGTTAGGGAAATCTTGACTAAACTTTGCATTTGTATATTGATTGTCACGGTAAGTGTAAATGAAGTCATTCAATTTTTTATAAAACACACCACCAGATAATAAGCCAACTGATTTGTAATATTTTTCTAACATTAAATCAAAATTGTATGCATAAGTAGCTTTTAAGTTTGGATTACCAGCTTCAATTGCAGAATCATCATCAGGAATAACACTTAAGAATGGAGATAAGGCATAGTAATTTGGTCTTGCTATAGATGTGGTAAATGCAGCTCTATAAACCCAATCTTTTTCACTATTGTATTTAAATGCAATACTTGGTAAAACATTAGTATAAGAGTTCGTGTTATTTATTTCTCCTACCAAGTCTTCTTCATCTTCAATATAATTAGCTGTGTAATCAATAAAAGTATTTTCTAATCTTAAACCTGCAATCATAGAAAGTTTATCATTAAAATCCTGATCAAATCTAACATATCCAGCATATATATTTTCTTTTGCTTTGTAATTTAATGCTAAATATTCAGATGGAATATCCTCTTTATTAAAAAGTGCTGCGTTATTAAAATCTAAGTTACCTAAAAAAGAATTACTTGCGAAAGTTCCTGGTACATATTGAGAACCTGCTTGCCAATTTTCTCCACCATAAAACGAAGTCGGTAGCGTGTTCAATCTTCCAAAAGCTACAATTGGCTCATATTCGAAAAAATTATTATTTCTAAATTTATCTTTTATTCTTAATCTTGCTCCAAAGCGAATTCTACCTTTTTGATTTTCAATAATTGAAAAAGGAACTCTAAAATTAATTTTTGCTCCCAATTCACTTTCTTCAGTATAGTCATTACTTTCAGATAAAGTTCTAAATCTAAAATCCTCAGGAGAATTATCTCCTATTCCAGTAATTAAAGGAAATCTTGGGTTATTTAAATTCATGTCTAAATCAAGATCTCTATTTTGAAACTCAATATAGCGCTCATTTGGTCGATCTTCACTAGCTTGTGCATAGTTTATTGACCAATCCATATCTAATTTTGAACTAAGTAAATGCTCACCTCCAATAGAGTAGTTTTGTACGATCTGTCTTTCTAATCGTGTGTTTTTATTTTTTTTATTATCAATACCTCCTTTGGTTTGTCTTCTTACGTCTCCTTCAAATCCAATAATCTCATCATTTGCATCATAAATAGGGTCTATACCTCTATATCTTGCACGATAACGATTCTCTCTATCATCTCTAAGATTATACATTGCATTTAAGTAAATGCTATTGTTATTGTTAAATTTGTAATCTGTAGCAAAGGCAAATGAATTTCGGACCCTTTGTACATCATATTTTCTAATATCGTATTCTTCGATATAAACATTTTCAAAATCATCTTTAACCCAAACTGCTTCTACATTGTCTGAACCAAAAACATTATTAAAGTAAGAAGCACTAAAAACAACTCCTAACTTGTTGTCTAAATATCGATTTCCGTATACAAAACCAGCAGTGTAATTTCCTTTTTCTCTTATAGGTCCGTATCCGCCAGCGAGTGTAGCGGAAATTCTTTCACCATTTGGCGTTGCTCTTGTTATTAAATTCACAGATCCTCCAATTGCATCTGCATCCATATCTGAAGTTAAAGTTTTATTTACTTCAATTGTTGAAATCATATCAGCTGGAATTAAATCCATTTGAACATTTCTATTATCTCCTTCGGCAGATGGAATTCTGTCTCCATTTAAAGTAACAGAGTTTAAGTTAGGAGCTAGACCTCTTATTATTATATTTCTTGCTTCACCTTGGTCATTCTGCATTGTGATACCTTGAACTCTCTTCAGTGCATCTCCAATATTTGCATCAGGAAAACGTCCTGTTTGGTCTGATGAAATAACGTTAGTTATGTTTTGATTGCTTTTTTGTTTGTTGAGAGCTTTTGCTTGCCCTCTTAAACGGTCTCCAATAACTACTACAGTTTCAAGTTCATTAGTGGTTGTCGTTAACGCAAATGTGATATTTGTGTTTTTTCCTGCTTCAACTTTTACTTCTTGAGTTTGTTTTTCATAACCAATGTAAGTAATTTCAACTTGGTAGTTGCCTTCAGGGATGTTTAAAAATTCAAATTCACCATTTTGATTAGAGTAAGTGTATTTGTTTCCACCTTCTAATCTAATTGTGGCTCCAGGAAGAGAAAAGTTTGTTTCTGAATCAGTAATTTTTCCTGATATAATACCCGTTGTCTTTTGAGCATTTGCGAACAAGTTAAAGGTTAATATAACAATTAACAATAAAAAATTTTTCATTTACTTTTGGATTTAGTTTTTTACACCGCAATATTAAGTGATTAACTTTTTTTACCTGTTAGCTGTAAATTATTAAATTTTGTATTTTATGTAATTGATTTATAATTAGTATTAGTGAAATGTTAATAAAAAAGCATAAAACCCATGATAATATCAGAGGTTTTATGCTTTTTAGTAATGTAATAAGTTCGTAAAATTAACAAACTCATGATGTTTTGGAAATTATCCTAAATATGTTTTTAAAATTTTACTTCTAGAAGTATGTTTCAATCTACGAATAGCTTTTTCTTTAATCTGACGCACACGCTCACGAGTTAAATCGAAAGTTTCTCCAATTTCTTCCAAAGTCATTGGGTGTTGGTCACCTAAACCAAAATACAAACGAACCACATCAGCTTCTCTTGGAGTTAATGTTTCTAATGCTCTTTCAATTTCAGTTTGTAATGATTCGTGAATCAATTCTCTATCTGGATTTGGAGATTCACCCGAACGTAAAACGTCGTATAAGTTAGAATCTTCACCTTCAACAAGTGGTGCATCCATTGATAAATGACGACCAGAATTTTTCATTGACTCTTTAACATCATTCACAGTCATGTCAAGTTCTTTTGCAATTTCTTCAGCAGAAGGTGCGCGCTCGCTAGATTGCTCTAATAACGCATACATTTTGTTGATTTTGTTGATAGAACCAATTTTGTTTAATGGTAAACGTACAATACGGGATTGCTCAGCTAAAGCTTGTAAAATCGACTGGCGAATCCACCAAACGGCATATGAAATGAATTTAAAACCACGAGTTTCATCAAAACGTTGTGCTGCCTTAATTAAACCTAAGTTTCCTTCGTTAATTAAATCCGGTAATGTTAATCCTTGGTTTTGGTATTGTTTAGCTACCGATACTACGAAACGTAAGTTCGCTTTTGTTAGTTTTTCTAAAGCACGTTGGTCACCAGCTTTAATGCGTTGTGCTAATTCTACTTCTTCATCAGCAGTAATTAGATCAACTTTTCCAATTTCTTGTAGGTATTTGTCTAAGGAAGCAGTTTCACGATTGGTTACCTGCTTGGTGATTTTAAGCTGTCTCATTAATTTTTTCTCCTTACTCTTTTAAAAGTTCTATTTGTTATACGTATGGTCTTTTAAAAAAGTTACAAAAGTTTGAAAAATATTTTCATAAAACTCAAAAACCCCAAATCAAATGAATGAAATGGGGTTGTTTTTTAATTATTAGGAGTTAAAAATAGCGTATTAGTCTAGTTTTAACTGTTTGATTGTTTTTTAAAATAGTATTTGCATTACCATTTTCGAAATTAATACATTTTGCATTTGAGATATTGTATTCGCTTGAACTCCAATAATAAGCATCCTCAAAATTTCCGATATTTAAAGGTGATAAATTATTATATATAGTTTCAAGCTCATCAAAAGATGGAATAAACCAATCATTTTCTGAATTAAAGGTGTGATTTAAAGCTGTTTTAGCCGAAAGACTTCCATTATTTAAATCACTACAAATTGTAGGATTTAAATAATAATTTATTAAACTGTCGTGGTAATTGGTAATTCCAATTGTATTTTGATGGCCAGTTCCTATTTGGGTATATTGAGCAGCTAAGATTTCTGCGTTTACACAGCCCCATTCTTCTATGTTTAAATCATTTTCAGCAACTTCAATGTATTGCCATCCATTTGAGAACTCACCTTTATCATATGCAATTATGCCTCCTCTTGGTCCGGTTTCCCCAATAGAGTACAATGTAGTATTAGAGCAATATTTTTCTAATCTTCTTGATAAATTAGATGTTTGAAGTACAAACAATTCATCCGTATGTGAAACAATTTTATAATTATGATTCCAACTTTGAGCAACATTTGATATTCCTGAAAGATTTATATTTAGATGCAATTCGTCATTTACATATAGAAAAATCCATGTTCCATAGTAAGTGGTATTGTGATGGTGTAAATATATTGTTCCTGTTATGTCTGCTGTAAAAACCGCACCTGCAAATTCATTATTTCCTCTCGAAATATATGGTATTTCCCAAACGCATGTACCTTGAGGATTTCCAAATGCTCCATTACAATAATTTATTATGTCTTCTCTTGAGCAGGATTTAAGTGCAATTAAAAGTTGTTGATCATTATTTATGCTGAATATACTGCCGTCTGGTAAAGTGGTTTGAATTGGATAACTTATTCCAATGTTTAAACTTGGATCTAAATTTTCCAAAAAATTGATGAACTGATTATCGCTCGATATTATAGTGCTTCCTACTGATAAAAAGCTAGAATTGTACTTAAAGATTTTAATAGGATAAACAAAATCAATACAAACCGTATTGTAAACTGGTTCATCTCCACTATAAAGAATTGTTTTAATTAATTCGAATAGTTCACTATCTTTTGGGATAGAATGATCTACTAATTCTACAGGTTCTACGGATTCATCACAACTTGTTGTAAGTAGCACAACAAAAAATAAAATTTTAATTAAGGTTAGTTTTTTCTTCATTTTTTTTGTGTTTGTTATTGGTTAGATTAGATAATTTAAAGTACTTTCATTAATCGAAAAATTGCGTTGGTAAACCAAAACGGAGTAATAAAAAATACTTCCCAAAAATCATACCATTTCTGTTTTTGTGAAATTCACTATATTTTCAATTAATTATATCACTTTCTACTACTTTAACAATTTAACTCAATAGCGCTAATTTTTAAACGAAACACATTACTAAAGTTTGAAAAATATTTTTATAAAACTCAAAAACCCCAAATCAAATGAATGAAATGGGGTTTTTTGTGAATTAATTCTATTACAAATTAACCTTGTGGCTTATCGTTTTTCTCGATTTTTTTCTCTTCTCTTGGAGGTCTTGGTAAAAGTGCTTTTTTAGACACTTTTTCTTTACGTGTTTTAGGATCAACACCTAAGTATTTTACCATAAATACATCGCCCATTTTAACTACGTCAGCAACATTTTCAGTTCTTTCCCAAGCTAGTTCAGATACATGTAGTAAAACTTCGTTTCCTGGTGCTTGTGTATATTCTACAACGGCACCGAAATCTAACATTTTAATTACTTTTACTTCGTAAGCTTCTCCCATTTGAGGTTTGAACATCAAAGAGTCAATTTTAGCTAAAACAGCAGCAATTCCATCTGGGTTTGTACCTAAAATTTCAACAACACCTTGTTCGTCTACTTCGTTGATAACAATAGTTGTTCCAGTAGCTTTTTGTAATTCTTGAATTACTTTTCCACCAGGACCAATTAAAGCACCAATAAAGGCTCCAGGAATTGTTCGTGTAATGATTTTTGGCGCATGCTTTTTAACATCTGCTCTTGGAGTCGCAATTGTTTCAGTTAGTTTTCCTAAAATATGCAAACGACCGTCACGAGCTTGGTCTAAAGCTTGCTCCATAATGTCGTAACGTAAACCATCAATCTTGATGTCCATTTGACAAGCTGTGATACCGTCAGCAGTTCCCGTTACTTTGAAGTCCATATCCCCTAAATGATCTTCATCACCTAAAATATCAGACAATACAGCAAATTTTTGACCGTCAGTAATTAATCCCATAGCAATACCAGAAACTGGTTTTACCATTTGAACTCCAGCATCCATTAAAGCCATTGTTCCAGCACAAACGGTTGCCATCGAAGAAGAACCATTTGATTCTAATACTTCAGAAACAATACGAATGGTATAGGGACATTCTTCTGGAATCATATTTTTTAAAGCACGTTGTGCTAAATTTCCGTGACCAACTTCTCTTCTTGAAGTTCCTCTTAATGGTTTTGCTTCACCAGTTGAGAAAGGAGGGAAGTTATAGTGTAAGTAGAATTTTTCTTCACCCTGTTCTGATGGAGAGTCAATTTGATTTGCTTCTCTAGAAGTTCCTAAAGTTACTGTAGCTAAAGCTTGAGTTTCTCCACGAGTAAATAAAGAGGAACCATGTACAGAAGGTAAATAATCAGTTTCGCACCAAATTGGACGAATATCAGTCGTTTTTCTTCCGTCTAAACGTGTGCCTTTTTCAAGAATTACATTTCTAACAGCTTCTTTTTGTGTTTTATAAATGTATTTCCCAATTAATTCTGATAAATCAGCATTTTCAGCGTGATCTTCCTCGGTAAATAGAGCTTTGATTTCTTCTTTAATTGCGGCAAATTTTTCTCCTCTTTCACTTTTTGCAGAAGCTTCCTGTGCAATAGTATAATATTTGTCGTAAGCAAATGCTTTTATTTTAGCATACACTTCTTCATTTTCAGGTTCTCCTTCATATGTTCTGTATTCTGGTGAACCAATAGCTGTTCTTAATCTTTCTTGCGCTTGAATTTGAACTTTAATAGCTTCGTGAGCAAATTTGATAGCTTCTACCATTTCAGCTTCTGAAATTTCTTTCATTTCTCCTTCAACCATAGCTACAGAATCCATAGAAGCTCCAATCATCATGTCGATGTCTGATTTTGCTAATTCTTCTCTGCTTGGATTGATGACAAATTTTCCGTCGATACGTGCAACACAGCTTCAGAGAAATTAAGTTATAAAGGAATGTCGAAACCTTCTTACCAGCTGATGCAATAAACCAGCTAATGCATCTGGCATTACGTTCTCGTCATGACTCATTAACTGAATCATTACCTGTGTTTCCAGCATGGTATCATCTGGGAAAAGCGGACGTAATACCTGGTCAACTAATCGCATAGTTAATACTTCGCTGTCATGGACGCGCTTCTCTTTGAAGAAACCGCCGAAACGACCTGCTGCTGCAAATTTTTCGCGATAATCCTCTACTGTTAAAGGTAGAAAATCAACACCGGGATTTGATGTTCTTGCCAGATATACGCGCAGAGGGCCACGGCAGATCATGCTTGTTTGGCTAATTTTCCAGTTTCGATTGAGATGCTGCTTCCGTCACTAAATCGATAACTATTGGAATACTTTGGAATCATGCCCATTTTTCATTTCACAAATTAAACAAAGGGTCGTTGTGTTGTTGTTGTGTAGTTGCTTGTAACCCAATGAAAAACCAAACTTTTCTGTCAAAATATATAAAACAAAAAGGGGCACAAAGCCCCTTTAGTTGATTATTTTCTAATTCCTAATTCTTTAATAATCTCACGATATCATTGATATCTTTTTCTTTAAGTAGTCAAGAGACTTCTTCTCTTTCTACTAAAAGTACTAACAGACGCTCTGTGTTGTAATCGTGACGATTTTTTTTCAAAGTGCTCTCAGTTAGTGGAAGTAATTCTGTGTGTGAACAATACAATTTGTCCTTCCAGCCAGAAGATCCTGTGTTTTCTGCTTTTCCTCCGTGTTTATACAGATTTTCTGCTTTAACTTCTTTAGTTAAGTACATGCCAATATTGTTTAAATGATATACATAATTAAACAGCCTAATTCGTGTGTGCAAAAATAATTTTATTTTTTAAAATACAATTTTTAGCTAAATAACTTCACCAACTTCTTGATTCTACCCAAATTCTAAAGCGCTCGTCAGCTTCTGTGAATGGATCTAATACATGGGAATCAATATCATTTGACCATCTTTACATATTTACAAATAGGAACCACAATTTCTGATTTTACTGTAAAACTACAAGCAATATAGTTGTCTTGCGCTTTCACATCTGGAACCACAAAGTTTTGATTAGACATCGCTACTTGACCACAATTCTTTTCCAAAATGGAATTACGAGGTGTGATCCATTTCTGCTCCACCATAAGGACCCAAATGCAAAGTTTTGGTCTCGTGATTATAAAATAATAGCCAGCAATCATAATACGAAACCGAATCACTCAATAATTGGCAAATTTCTTTTAATTTCTCATCTCGTGTAACAAAATTAGTTTATTACAATAGCTAAAACTTGTGTTTACTTAAGGCCTTAAAAATTCATCTTTATTTTTACAAAAAGTATTTAATCCTAAGTAACAAAAATATATTATTTTTGTTAAAATCACAATTGAAAACTCTTTTTTTTCCAATATAAACCTTTTTTACTTTCTATTTAAGTTTTGTTGTTCTGTAGTTTTTGCCTTTATTTATAAGCTACTTGAATACCCCACAATCCTTCTTTGAATGAGGTAGATAGAATTTCAAAATGATTGCCAATCAAACAAAAGATTTACTGTTTTCTTCAGTCATATTGCTAAAATTGAAGCACATCATCTGAACCATCAATTAAAATTTTTTTTACAAAGAAGAAATATGTTTCAAGAATTGTAGAGAAGGTTGCTTAATGCTGTAAGTGTAATGATTTTATTTGCTGCATTTATTTTTGCTTTTTTTCTAACCGCTTTTTAGAAAACTTTTCTTTTTATTATAACTGGGTTACTTCTGATTTATTTATTGAACATTGTTAGAATTGCTTTACTTAGTTATGCTTTGTATTATTATCCAACTTATGAAGAATTGTTACATGGAACTGTTTTTCCTCTATTTATCTACGGAGTAGTTTTTTTGCTTTGGATTGTTTGGGTAACCCAATTTTCAGGATATGATAAAAAAGCTAATTAAAAATAAATTTCGTGTTTCAATCGCTGTTTTAGCGCTTCTAGCTTTAGTAGCTGTGAGAGCTTTTGAGCAAAATTTGTTTTATGATCCTTTTTTGCCTTTTTTCAAAACTGAATTTCAAGGAAAATCATTGCCAGATTATGAAGTCTTCAAGTTGTTTTTGAATACATTTTTACGCTATTTTTTAAATACTATTTTCTCAATTCTTTTAATTTATCAAATTTTCAAACAGAAAAAGTTGATAGTTTTTGTTTCTTGGCTTTATCTTTTTTTGTTTGTAGTGCTTGCCATTATTTATTTTGGATTACTCTATTATAAAACTTCTGATTATTTGGTTTTGTTTTATGTTCGTCGCTTTTTAATTCAACCTTTATTTTTGGTATTATTTATTCCTGCCTTTTATTACCAAATAAAATCAAAATAATTTCGTATCTTTATAGGTGAAGTAAACACCTATGAAAATCAAAAAATATTCAGGAGAAATTGTTGAGTTTGATAAAGAAAAACTTATCAAATCTTTAATGAATGCTGGTTCTGAACGAGGAGTTGCTGAACAGATTTTATTTGAAATCACGCCACAGTTACATGAAGGAATTACCTCAAAAAAAATCGCTAGGTTAGCCTTTCAAAAATTAAAATCGCGTTCTAAAGCAATAGCAGCGAGATATAATTTAAAGTCGGGTCTGATTGCTTTGGGTCCAGCTGGATTTTACTTTGAAAAATTTATCGCTCGTTTATTTGAATTGCAAGGATTTCAAACACGTTGTAATGTTTTTTTAGATGGCAGTTGCGTTTCTCATGAATTAGATGTTGTCATTAAAAAAGACAATCACTTAGCTATGGTTGAGTGTAAATTTCATAGCGGACAAGAAAATAAATCAGATGTTAAAGTTCCTATGTATATACTTTCTCGTTTTAATGATTTAAATCAAAATCAGTATCGTTTTTTTGAAACGGATGAACAATTGACCAAATGTTGGATTGTGACAAATAATAAGTTTACTTCAGAAGCCATTAAATTTGGAGAATGTTCAGGAATTCAAATGTTGAGTTGGGATTATCCAAACGGGAAAAGTTTGAAAAATCTAACTCAAGAATTTCGTTTATATCCAATTACATGTTTAACCACATTAACTGCTGCTGAAAAAGAACTTTTACTATTACAAGATGTTTTAACAGTTTATGATTTAACCCATCATCCCAAGAAATTCAAAAATTTACGAATTAGTCAATCACGGATGAAAAATATTTTAACAGAATGTCAGCAATTATTACATAAAAATATTGCATAAAATCTCTAATTATGAAAGTACATTTTTTTGGTGGAGCAGGAACGGTTACAGGATCAAAATATTTGGTAGAAACAGCAACAACATCCGTTTTGATTGATTGTGGTATGTTTCAAGGATTGAAATTTCTCCGTGAATTGAATAGGGAACCACTTCCATATTTACCTGAAACTATTGACTTTGTAATCATTACACACGGTCATTTAGATCATTGTGGTTGGTTGCCAGTTTTAGTACGCAATGGTTTCAAAGGAAAAATATTTTGTACAGCACCAACAAAGGAAATCATCAAAATTATTCTTCTTGATAGTGCAAAAATTCAAGAGGAAGAAGCTGAAAAAGCTAACAGTGAACATTTCTCAAAACATGAACAAGCAACTCCGTTATACACAATCTCAGATGCTGAAGCGGTTTTTCCTCTTTTGCGAGTGATTGAACCCAATTTGGATGTTAAAATTTCTGATGAGGTTTATTTCAATTTCTTTTATGCTTCTCATATCTTAGGTGCTTGTTCAGTGAATCTGGTTGCTGATGGAAAAACTTTAGTGTTTTCGGGCGACATTGGACAAGATGATGATGTATTGTTATTTCCTCCCAAAAAACCAAAACAAGCTGATTATGTTTTTTTAGAAAGTACGTATGGAAATCGTTTGCATCCCAATACGAATACGTTACTCGAATTGGAAACCATCATCAACAATACTTTTAACCGAGGTGGAAATGTAGTGATTCCAAGTTTTGCTGTGGAACGTGTCCAAACCGTTATGTATTTGCTTTGGCAATTGCAAAAACAAGAACGATTACCCAAAATGCCTTTTATTATCGATACACCAATGGGAATTGACGTGATTCAATTGTTTCTTGAATTCGGAAAATGGCATAAATTAACTTTGGAAGAATGTCAAGAAATGTGCCAAATGTTTACACTAATTTCTGATTATAAAGATACCATTGCAGCCATTTATGACGAAAGACCCAAAGTAGTAATTGCGGCAAGTGGAATGATAACAGGTGGAAGAGTGTTGTCTTATTTGGAACGTTATATTGGTAAACCAGAAACCACAGTTCTTTTGGTAGGCTATCAAGCAGAAGGAACTCGTGGTAGGAAATTATTGGAAGGTGCCAAAGAAATTAAAATGTATGGCAAATATTATCCGGTAGAAGCGAATGTTATTTTGGTAGAAGGTTTATCGGCTCACGGAGATCAAAAGGATTTGCTAAATTGGCTCTCTGAATTAGAAAATACACCACAAAAAGTATTCTTAGTACATGGTGAAAATGAAGCTGCTGATGAGTTGCGCCACCAAATAAAAGAACACTATAACTTTGAATGTATGGTTCCCTATTTTGGACAAGTAGTTGAAATTTAGATAGATTTAACAATTTTGAAAAAATCTTTATTACCTTTGCTGCGTGTCAATTAGAAAAACAATAGCTTTATTTTTAGCGTTTTTCATCCTAATGCCAATTTAAGTTGGCTTGAACGTGCATTATTGTCATAATGAAGTTGCATCCATTTCTATTAAAAATATGAATTGGTTGAGCTTTTAAATCCATAGATATTTCTTGTTGCTCTTCTACTGAAAATTGCGCCAAATGTTGTTCAATGAAGTAGTGGAGTTGGAAAAAAACAAAGAAATTTTTCTCAAGATTTTACTTCATTCAAGTCGTTTCCTGCCGTTTTGATGCTACTGTTTCTATGAATTTCAATTTGAATTTCATTGGAAATGATAAAAGCAAGTCATTGAAAACCATTGTAAGTAATGCGCCACCGCTTTATAAATTATATTCTTAGTACATTTTTCTACGCTTAATTTTAATGAAATTCTAGAGTTTATACTTTATTAATCATTAAAATTAAAATATCATGTTACAAAAAATAGCGTTTTTGCTATTCCTTTTGCCGTTGATTTCTTTTTCTCAGAAACCGTAAAAGGAATAGTCGTAGACGAAAATAACGAACCTTTTAGGTGCCAATGTCTTCTGGTTCAGGACTTCGTGGGAACAACTACTGATATGAATGGCGCTTTTTCATTAGAAAAATCTTCAGAAACTACTTTTTTGGTAGTAAGTTACATTGGTTATGCCACTCAAAGTAGAATAACTTCCAATGAGGTTAAAATTGTTTTAAAAGTAACCAATTTAAAGAAAGTAGAAGTAAATCAAACCAAAAAGTAAGAACATTCCTTTTTTGCCATAACTAATGTCCAAACAATGGGACAAAAGAGCTTTTGAAAGCAGCTTGTTGTAATCTTTCGGAAGTTTTAGCACCAATCCATCCATTGATGTAATTTCCAGATGCCGTAACAGAATCGTCAAATTAAAATGTTAGGATTAACAGTCCGTATATTTTGATGACCGAAGAAATATTCCTGCGGTTCGTGGAGCTTCTCAAGCGTATGGATTGTCTTTTGTTCCAGGAACTTGGGTAGAAAGTATTCAAATTACAAAAAGGAGCAGGAAGTGTAATTAACGGTTACGAAAGTATTTCAGGACAAATCAATTATGAAGTTATTAAAACCAGCCAATGACATTCCGTTTTTCTTAAATGCGTATGGTTCAACAGATAGTCGTTATGAATTAAATGCGCATTTCAACCAAAAATATTCGGATAAATTAAGTAGCACATTGTTTATTCACGGAAATACCCGAATTGGTAAAAATGACATGAATAATGATGGTTTTTTAGATAATCCTATTGGAAAACAAGTCAATATTTTAAACCGTTGGCAATATACCGATGCTGAGAAAGGTTGGGTGAGTTTCTTGAATCTTCGTTACATGAACGATGAAAAACAAGCGGGAGAAGTAAATTTTAATCCTGATTTAGACAAATTTACAACCAATGCTTGGGGGAGTGAAATCAATACAGAAAAAATAGAGATTTCAAACAAAACAGGTTATGTGTTTCCAGAAATGCCATACCAAAGTTTTGGGTTCCAAAATTCGTTTCAATCGCACAAGCAAGAATCGTATTTTGGGTTGAATCAATATAACATTCATCAGAAAAGTTATTACTCTAATTTGTTGTTCAATTCTATTATTTCCAATACCAAAAACAAATTTACAACAGGTTTAAATTTCAATTATGATGTGTATGATGAGCAAGTGGCATTGAATTTTGCGCAAGATTTTTCACGAATTGATAATTCTGTTGGTGCTTTTTTTGAGTATACCTATGATAATTTAGATAATTTCAGTTTGGTTGCTGGTGCTCGAGTGGATAATCACAATCGATTGGGAACATTTATTACACCAAGATTGCATTTGCGTTACAACCCTTGGGAAAATGCAGTAATTCGTGCTTCAGCTGGAAGAGGAAAACGTGCGGCGAATATTTTTGCGGAAAACCAACAATTGTTTGCGTCTTCACGTCAATTTTCAATTTTAAATTCGGATGGGAAATTGTATGGATTGAATCCTGAGATCGCTTGGAATTACGGATTGAGTTTTATTCAAAAATTCAAATTCTTAGGTAGAGAAACCGAATTGATATTGGATTATTACCAAACTAATTTCCAAAACCAAGCGGTTGTTGATATCGATTTTAGCCCACAACAGGTATTGTTCTATAATTTAGATGGAAAAAGTTTTGCTAAATCTTTTCAAGCCGAATTAAATGTAGAATTGATGATGCATTTGAACTTGAAAACAGCTTATAAATATTACGATGTGCAAACGCAATTTATAACAGGGCAATTGGAAAGAGCGCTACAAGCCAAACATAGAGTTTTCGCAAATATTGCTTATGAAACACATATTAAAGAAAAAGGCCAACAGTGGAAGTTTGATTTTACTTATAGTTGGTTAGGAAAGCAAAGGCTTCCTGATACTTCTAGTAATTTACCACAATATCAATTGGGAGAATTTGCTCCTTCATTTGCGGTGATGAATGCTCAAATTACCCGAACGTTTTCAAGTAAATTTGAAGTATACATTGGTGGAGAAAATATTGGAAATTACAGACAAGATAATGCAATTGTTCAAAATGAAAATCCTTTTGGTGCTTTTTTTGATAGTAGTATGATATATGGTCCGGTTTTTGGACAAATGTATTATGCGGGATTGCGATTTAACATTAAATAATAGATTACGGATTTTCTGATTATTGATTTTCCGAACATAAATAATTAAATTTTGAAATCATGAAAAAAATAATGGTATTAGTTTTAGTAAGTCTTTTTTCTTTAACCACTATGGCGCAAGAGAAAAAAAGTAAAAACAAGAAAGTAGAGTTTACTGTTGCGGGTAACTGTGGAATGTGTCAAAAGCGTATTGAAAAAGCAGCTTTTTCAGTAAAAGGAGTTAAAAATGCTGAATGGCATGTAGATCACAATATGATTCACTTATTAATTGATGAAACTAAATGTTCTAAAGAAGACGTGGCTAAAGCGATTGCTGCTGTTGGTCACGATACAGCATTAGTAAAAGCTGAAGATGCCGTTTATGAAAAATTGCACGGTTGTTGTTTGTACGAAAGATTAGAATAAAAAAACAAAACCCCGATTTGAAATTTCACATCGGGGTTTTTATTACTTTGTACTTTCAATTTTGAATTACATCATTCCAGGCATTCCTCCGCCCATTGGCATAGCAGGACTATCTTCTTTGATGTCGATTAAAGCACATTCGGTAGTTAAAATCATTCCAGCTACAGAAGCTGCATTTTCTAAAGCTACACGCGTTACTTTTTTCGGGTCGATAATTCCAGCAGCTAACATTTGTACATATTCGCCAGTTTTAGCGTTGAAACCAAAATCGTTTGTTCCTTCTGTAACTTTTGCAATCACAACAGAACCTTCACCACCAGCATTTTCAACAATAGTTCTTAAAGGCGCTTCAACGGCTTTGTTGATAATTTGAATTCCAGTAGCCTCATCTGCATTTATTGGATTGATATTGGCTAAAGCAGCTTTTGCTCTAACTAAAGCAACACCACCACCAGCAACAATTCCTTCTTCAACAGCAGCGCGCGTAGCGTGTAATGCATCGTCTACGCGGTCTTTTTTCTCTTTCATTTCTACTTCAGAAGCTGCACCAACATATAATACTGCAACACCTCCAGCTAATTTAGCTAAACGCTCTTGCAATTTTTCTCTATCGTAATCAGAAGTTGTAGTTTCTATTTGCGCTTTGATTTGGTTTACTCTTGCCTTAATGTTTTCAGCATCTCCAGAACCGTTTACAATTGTAGTATTGTCTTTATCAATTGTGATAGTTTCAGCAGTTCCTAACATGTCTAAAGTAGCGTTTTCTAATGAATATCCACTTTCTTCTGCAATTACAGTTCCTCCAGTTAAGATTGCGATGTCTTCTAGCATAGCTTTTCTTCTGTCTCCAAAACCTGGCGCTTTAACCGCAGCAATTTTCAATCCACCACGTAATTTGTTTACTACTAAAGTTGCTAACGCTTGTCCGTCAACGTCTTCAGCAATAATTAATAAGGGTCTTCCAGATTGTGCTACAGGTTCTAAAACTGGTAATAATTCTTGTAAGTTAGAGATTTTTTTGTCGTATAATAAAACGTATGGATTACTTAATTCAGCAATCATTTTGTCAGCATCCGTAACGAAGTAAGGCGATAAATAACCTCTGTCGAATTGCATTCCTTCTACAACATCTACATAAGTGTCAGTTCCTTTTGCTTCTTCTACAGTGATTACGCCTTCTTTACCTACTTTACCAAAAGCTACAGCAATTAAATCTCCAATAGTTTCATCGTTATTAGCCGAAATAGAAGCTACTTGTTTGATTTTATCCGAAGAATCATCAACTGCTACAGCTTGTTTGCCTAATTCAGCAACAATAGCTTCAACCGCTTTGTCAATTCCTCTTTTTAAATCCATTGGGTTTGCACCAGCAGCTACGTTTTTCAAGCCTTCTTTTACAATTGCTTGTGCTAAAACTGTAGCAGTTGTTGTTCCATCACCTGCTAAATCGTTGGTTTTAGAAGCTACTTCTTTTACCATTTGAGCTCCCATATTTTCTAATGGATCTTGCAATTCGATTTCTTTTGCAACAGAAACACCATCTTTAGTTACTGTTGGACCTCCGAAAGATTTAGAAATAATTACATTTCTTCCTTTTGGACCTAAAGTTACTTTTACTGCATTTGCTAATGCGTCAACACCGCGTTTTAAACCATCGCGAGCTTCAATGTCGAATTTTATATCTTTTGCCATTTTGTTTTGTTTAAATGTTTAACGTTTAATTGTTTAAAAGTTCTTGTTTAACTATTATTAAAGAATAGCGTAAATTTCTTCTTCACGCATAATTAGGTAATCTTTACCTTCATATTTGAATTCTGTTCCCGAATATTTACCATATAAAACAGTGTCTCCAACTTTCACCGTCATGGTGTAATCTTTTTTGCCATTTCCTACGGCTACTACAGTACCTTTTTGTGGTTTTTCTTTTGCAGTGTCTGGAATAATAATTCCTGAAGCAGTTGTAGTTTCAGCTGCCAATGGAGCAATCACTACGCGATCTGAAATAGGTTTAATGTTTAATGACATAGTTTTTATATTTTAATACTATTAGTAATTTGTTGTTTGGGTATTTTCAGAAATTGTGCCAAAGCAATTTTCTGACAATTTTTCGGTAAAAAAAATGCCAGCACTGACAGGCTGGCATTTTTTATTTTATACTTTGCAATTATTGTGCAGTTTCTTCTGTTGCTTGTTGTTGTGCTTCTGGTGTAGCTGGAATTTCAGTTGTAGACATTGTACTACCTTCATCATTTCCTAAAACTTTTGAACCACCAGACGAACCTCCGTCAAATGCTAATGTTGATAACAAAATTAAAGCAATTAGAATTGTACCTAATGTCCAAGTACTTTTATCTAAAAAATCACCAGTTTTTTGTACACCACCAATTTGCGCAGAACCACCAAATGAAGAAGATAAACCTCCACCTTTAGGGTTTTGAACCATGATAGCTAAAATTAGTAAAAAACAAACAATTGTTATTGCAATTAAAAATCCTGTGAATCCCATAATTAATTATTATTTTGTTGTAAATCTTTTATATCTTTTATTCGGTTTGCAAAGAAACTACTTTTTTCTGGATATTTCAAAATTAAAATTTCATAAGCTTGTATCGCGCGTTGGTATTTTTTTTGTTCCAAATATACTTTGGCTAAAGTTTCAGTCATCAAATGGCTGTTTTCTTCTTGCTTTTTCTCAATAATAGCTGGTGTTTTCACCGTTTCTTTGATAGCTGGAATCTTTGGGTTGCTTTCTATAAACTTGTCAATTAAAGCTAATTTTTTTTGTTTTTCATCATCAATTTCGGGTTCGTTTGACTCATTTTCGCGTTCAATTGGGCTAAATTTTGTCAACTGTAACCATTCTTGGAACGAGTGTTTTTCTTGTTGATTGAAGAGTAATGGTTTTCCAATTTCTAATTTTTCTTCGAATGTTGGAGTTTCAATTGCTTCCGAAACCATCGATTCTGAACTTTCAGTTGGTGTTGGTTCTAAGTTTTCTGAAGTCATTGAATTTTCCGAAACGATTTCGCTATCAATTACATTTACTTCTTTAATGATTTCTTCTTGTGCGTCAATATTGCTTTTTTGAAGTGTAGCGAAGTCGTCAGAAGTTATAAAATCAAATAAAATGGAACGATCTGTTGTGTGAGCAGCAGTTTTTTTGAGTTCGTAATTATATCGAAAACTATCCTGATTGTACAAACCTTTCAAATGCAACGCACGAGCCGACTGAAAATACGGAAATTGCAATAGTATTGCTTCCAAAGCCATGGTTTGTGTTTCGTTGATGGCATTGGGTTTGTTCAATAAATATGTCAATTCGTTTTTATTCAATTGTTTTGGTTTTAATTACCATTTGGCTAGTGATTCATTGAAAACATCTTGTGTAATTCTCTCAAAAATTTCGTCTAAAGCTATTGTTAATCTACTTCCAGCCATTTGTTCGTTCGCAGGATAATCGTGGAAAAAAGAAAAACGTTTTTCAAAGTTGTCTTCTTCTTTTTTATTATTTGAGAAACGCACCATCACCGTTACTGTTAATCGGTTTTGAGCGGCTCTTTGATCAGCTGTTGCTGTCATTGGCGCAATTCGATAATCTACAATTTCGCCTTCATATAATAAGTCGCCACCTTGTGAAACCAAGTTTAAATTGGTTTGATTTTGAATAATTTCTTGTAATTCAAGAGTGAAAGTTCGTTCAATTCCTGGCTCTATTAGCGGTGCATTATTTTGAAAATAATTCACTTGAAAGGTATTCGCATCAATTTTTCCAGTTCCAGTGAAATTGTAGTATTTGCAGCTATTCGCCAAAAAGCAAAAAGCAAATAATAATATGTAAACTGTTTTTTTCATTTTATTCGTGAACCAATCGGTTAGTTTTTCTTAATGCTGCTATGAATTCTTTTTCTTTAATTGTGTCTAAAGGTTTGAATTTTTTTCCTGAACTAATATATGGAGAATAACCATTTTCATAGTTGCTTTTATGTATAAAATGGATTAAGTAGTTTTTTGAATAATAACCACCTATAAATCCTTTAACAAAATATCCAAACATTACTGGTTTTTCGTTAATACAAACTGCAAACTGAATTCCAATTTTGTCTTCATAATATTTAAGACCATCAAATTTTTTAATTACAGATTTTTCAAAATTTATTATTGAACTTTTTGAGTTAAAATTAATTATTTCAGAATCTTCAATAAACGGCGTTTCTTGTAATTGTTCTTTTGTTGCTGTAAAATCGCCACAATATATTAACTCTTTTTTAATTGTGTCAATTCTAACATTCTTATTGATTAATCTATTGATATTATTAATTGTACTTTCGTGTTTGTTTTTTATAGAATCATCAGTAAAATAATCTTTTAAATGTATTCCTTCAGTAAATTCAATAGGTTCTTTAGTTAAATATATTTCAATCTTATCCTCATTTTTTTGGCAAGAAATAAAGATGAAAAAAAATGGAAATAATAAGAAAAATACCTTCTTCATTAACTATAAATCGTATTGTTTAATTTTTCTATATAACGTTCTTTCGGAAATTCCTAGTTCGTCGGCAGCGGCTTTTCGTTTTCCTTTGTTGCGTTCTAATGATTTTTTGATTAACTCTATTTCTTTCGCTTCTAAACTTAAAGTTTCCTCTTCTTCAACGGTTTCAGCGAAAAGATAATTTTGGTTATCAAATTCATCATCTTCAAACTCTTCTTGTTCCATGTCGTTTATTACTGGAACAATGGCTTTCGCTGGTTCTTTGTCAAAAATAGTATTTTCTTCGTTTTGACCGTAAATGCGTTGGATTAAATTTTTATTGGTTTCTTGCACTTTAGAACTTCCGTTTTGCATCAATTCCAAGGTCAGTTTTTTCAAATCATTCAAATCGGCTTTCATGTCAAAAAGCACTTTGTACAAAATTTCACGCTCGTTACTAAAGTCCGATTCCGCTTTTTTGTTTGTTACTAGTGTTGGCAATTGTGAACCTTCGCTAGGTAAATAGCCTTGTAAAACTGCTAATGTAATATCGCGATTGGTTTCCAAAACTGAAATTTGTTCGGCCACATTTCGCAACTGTCTAATATTTCCATTCCAACGGTAGCGTAATAAATATTGTACCGCTTCATCGGAAAGCTTAATCGCAGGCATTTTGTATTTGTGCGCGAAATCCGAAGCAAATTTTCTAAACAACAAATGAATATCGTCTTTTCGTTCGCGAAGTGGTGGCAATGCAATTTCAACCGTACTCAAACGATAATATAAATCTTCACGGAATTTGCCTTTTTCAATTGCATCAAACATATTTACATTGGTAGCCGCTACAATACGAACATTCGTTTTTTGTACTTGTGACGAACCAACTTTAATGAATTCGCCATTTTCTAAAACACGTAATAAACGCACTTGAGTGGTTAAAGGTAATTCACCCACTTCATCTAAGAAAATAGTTCCTCCATCAGCTACTTCAAAATAGCCTTCACGCGTATTTGTTGCTCCTGTAAACGAACCTTTTTCGTGACCAAAAAGTTCACTATCAATAGTTCCTTCTGGAATAGCACCACAGTTTACTGCAATGTATTTTCCATGTTTTCTGTGCGAAAGTGCGTGAATGATTTTTGGAATACTTTCTTTTCCAACACCACTTTCACCTGTTACCAATACCGAAATATCCGTTGGAGCCACCTGAATGGCTTTCTCTACGGCACGATTGAGTTTTGGGTCGTTCCCAATAATTTCAAATCGTTGTTTTATAGCTTGTACTGATTCCATTTTTTTTATTATTTTGCCACGGATTAAAGGATTTTCACGGATTTATGAAATTACTTAAAACTCTTTTTTATGTTTATTGAACTTAAAAGTTCTTTTAATTCGTTGTATTGATTGTCTTTAAGGTCTGATTTCTTAATGAAATTAGCTTTGTTTTTGGTAACGTAAATCAAAAAGAATTCCTTTTTTTCAACTACTTTAATAACGTTTTTCCAAAAATGTTTTACTTCAAAGCTTTCTCCTTTTTCTTGAAAATATTCGTTATTTAAAACATAAACGATGTTTTCCTCGAGTCTAGAATTATTAATAATTTGTTTTTTGGAGTTCCTATAAATTGAAAAAGTTAATATCGATAAAAAAAATAGAATAAAAATAATGGGCTGTAAAATTGAAAAGAAGTTTGTCTCTTCAAATATATTTTTTCCAAAAAAGCTAAACGTAAATAGAATCATGATAAATAGAATATAAAGGAAGTTTTTACTACTAAAAAAAACAAGCAATGTTGCTTTAAAAGTAGTTTTAACATCAAATTTTGGTTCTATAATAATTTCTTTTTCCATTTTTGTTATTTTTTGCCACAGATTAAAGTATTTTCACAGATTAATCAAAAAATACTAATCTTTATGTTGTAATGATTTGTTTTGAAAAATTTACTAATAAGCCAATTTCTGAATCTGAAAGTTTTATATAATTCAATACTTGTGCAGTATGTTCCCCCAGAAAATTCTTTTACTGCTTTTACTTCTAAAACAATATCTTCATTTACAATGAAATCTGCATAAAATTTATGTGTAATATAATTCCCTTATATCTGATTGAAAATTCTTTTTCTCTTTCAAAAGGAATATTATTTAAGTGTTTTTTTTAAATTCTTATTTCTAACGACCATACACTACTTCAAGTAATCCGACCAAGATTCCTAGAACTTCCATACAAATCCCAATAATTTTGTAAAAGTTTCTTCTTCTCTATAAAGTCCCATATTGAAATCCGTGTTAATCTTTAAATCCGTGGCTTATATTGTTAGTTCATTAAACTTGAATATCCAACTGCTTCTCCAATTAAAGTTGCTGCGGTGCAATCTGTGATTTTTACCATTACGAATTCACCTACTTTGTAATTTTCTTTTGGAAAAACTACTACGGTATTTTGTGAATTTCTACCGCTCCAATGCGCATCAGAACGTTTGGATTCTTTTTCGATTAAAACTTCCACTTCTTTGCCAATGAAACGTTGTGTTCTTTCTAAACCAATTCTTTGTTGTAAATCAATGATTTCGTTTAAACGTCTTTTCTTTACTTCTTCTGGAACGTCGTCTTCCATTTTTCTAGCCGCTAAAGTTCCTGGACGTTCTGAATACGCAAACATAAATCCGAAATCGTATTTCACATATTCCATCAAACTCAAAGTATCTTGATGATCTTCTTCAGTTTCTGTTGGAAAACCAGCAATCATATCTTGCGATAACGAAATATCTGGAATAATTGAGTATATTTTATCAATCAACGCCATGTATTCTTCACGAGTGTGTTGACGATTCATTTCTTTTAGAATTCTTGTGCTTCCACTTTGAACAGGTAAGTGAATGTAATTACAAATATTATGGTGTTTCGCCATAGTTTCAATTACTTCCACATGCATATCTTGCGGATTTGAAGTCGAGAATCTGAAACGCATTTTCGGGAATAGAGTAGCACATTTGTCTAACAATTGCGCAAAATCAACCGCTGTAGCTTTTTGCATTTCAGTGGCTTTGTCGTAGTCTTTTTTCAAACCGCCACCATACCAAAGGTAACTGTCTACGTTTTGACCTAACAACGTAACTTCTTTATATCCTCTATCGTATAAATCTTGAATTTCGTCAATAATACTTTGCGGTTCACGACTACGCTCACGTCCACGCGTAAAAGGTACCACGCAAAACGTACACATGTTATCGCAACCTCTTGTAATGGATACAAAAGCATTAACTCCGTTACTATTCAAACGAACAGGAGAAATATCACCATAAGTTTCTTCTTTCGAAAGAATTACGTTGATGGCATCTCTTCCTTCTTCAACTTCGGCTAATAAATTAGGTAAATCTTTGTATGCATCTGGTCCAACGACCATGTCAACAATTTTTTCTTCTTCTAAAAACTGACTTTTTAAACGCTCCGCCATACAACCTAAAACTCCAACTTTCATAGTTGGATTAATTTTCTTAACCGCGTTGTATTTTTCTAAACGTTTACGAATGGTTTGTTCCGCTTTATCACGAATAGAGCAAGTATTTACCAAAACCAAATCAGCGTCTTCTAGATTTTGAGTGGTATTATATCCGTTTTCATAAAGAATAGATGCCACAATTTCGCTGTCCGAAAAGTTCATTTGGCAACCATAACTCTCTATAAAAAGTTTTTTTGTATTTCCTTCTTTTTGGTCAAGCACTAAACTCTGACCTTGTTTGTTTTCATCAATTACCTTTTCCATTTTATGCTGAATTTATTTCAGTAACAAAGATTTCCATTAAATCATTCCGAATAATCGGATTGCAAAGATAATACTAAAATCTAAAATCTGACAAGATGGCAGAAAAGGTTTAACACTATTTTATTTTGGAACGAATCGCTCGGGTGTTTTTGTAGTCCATTTTCCTGCTATCCGCTTTACACGGTGTCGCTTCTATCAGGGTTAGGCGATATACTAAAGGTGTTTTTGTATGCTATATATATAGGTGTAAATCATCTAATAAAATGGTTATTTATGGGTAAAAAAAGGAAAGAGCCGTTGGAATTTAAAAAAAATAGATACTTTTGCGATTCAAAAAAAAGTGAAATGGCAAAGAATTTAGTAATCGTTGAGTCACCAGCAAAGGCAAAAACCATCGAGAAATTTCTAGGAAGTGAGTATCAAGTTGAGTCGAGTTACGGACATATTGCAGATTTACCTTCGAGAGAGATTGGAGTAGATGTAGAAAACGGATTTAAACCCAAATACGAGGTTTCGCCTGATAAAAAAGCTTTGGTTACTAAACTAAAAGGATTAGCTAAAAATGCCGAAATGGTTTGGTTAGCTTCCGATGAGGACCGTGAGGGAGAAGCAATTTCTTGGCACTTATCTGAAGAATTAAATTTAAAGCCTGAAAAAACAAAACGTATTGTTTTTCATGAGATTACAAAATCAGCGATTCAAAAAGCAATCGAAAATCCGAGAGGAATTGATTACAACTTAGTAAACGCACAACAAGCACGTAGAGTTTTAGATAGATTAGTAGGATACGAATTATCGCCAGTACTTTGGAAAAAAGTTAAAGGTGGATTATCAGCTGGTCGTGTACAGTCGGTTTCGGTTCGTTTGATTGTAGAACGCGAACGTGAAATTCAAAATTTCAATCCAGAAGCTTCTTACAGCATTACAGCTGAATTCACAAACGAAGCTGGAAAAACATTCAAAGCAAAATTACCTAAGAACTTCACTACTAAAAAAGAAGCAGAAGATTTCTTAACTAAAAATATTGGTTCTTCTTACAAAGTAGGAGATTTAGAAACCAAACCCACAAAAAAATCACCAGCAGCACCTTTTACAACTTCAACGTTGCAACAAGAAGCAGCGAGAAAATTGTATTTACCTGTTGGAATTACCATGCAAATTGCACAACGTTTGTACGAAGCCGGTTTAATCACTTACATGAGAACCGATAGTGTAAACTTATCGCAAGAAGCAATGGCAGCAGCTCAAGCCGAAATTACAAGTTACTACGGAAAGGAATTTTCGAAACCAAGAAATTTCAACACCAAATCAAAAGGAGCACAAGAAGCACACGAAGCGATTCGTCCAACAGATATGTCGCGTCACACAGTGGATATTGATAGAGATCAAGCGCGTTTGTATGATTTAATTTGGAAAAGAACATTAGCATCTCAAATGAGCGATGCGGAATTGGAAAGAACCAATGTAAAAATCGAAGCGAGCAATCATTCAGAAACCTTTACAGCAACTGGAGAAGTTATCAAATTTGAAGGTTTCTTAAAAGTATATTTAGAAGGCAATGACGATGATGATGAAGAACAAGAAGGAATGTTACCTGCTTTAAAAATAAATGAAAAGCTTACAAATAATTATATCACGGCTACGGAACGTTTTTCGCGTCCTCCAAGTCGTTACACTGAGGCTTCTTTGGTGAAGAAATTGGAAGAATTAGGGATTGGTCGTCCGTCAACGTATGCGCCAACTATTTCTACCATTATCGCTAGAACTTATGTGGAAAAAGGAAGTTTTGAAGGTCAAGAACGAAAATACACGCAAATCGTTTTAAAAAATAGCGAAGTAAAAGCGCAAGTTTTAACTGAAAATGTAGGTTCAGACAAAGGAAAGTTAGTTCCAACAGATATTGGAATTATCGTAAATGATTTCTTGGTAAAAAACTTTGGAACTATTTTAGATTACAATTTTACGGCAAAAGTGGAGCAAGATTTTGATGAAATTGCTGAAGGAAAAGTAGATTGGGCTAAAATGATGAATGATTTCTACAAACACTTTCATCCAAACGTAGTTGATGTTGAAAAAAATGCAGATAGAGAAAGCGGAGAACGTATTTTAGGTGTTCATCCTGTTTCTGGAAAACAAGTTTCAGTTCGTTTAGGGAAATATGGAGCAATGGCTCAAATTGGCGATATTGACGAAGAAAACAAACAGTTTGCAAGTTTACGTCAAGATCAAAATATTGGTAATATTACTTTGGAAGAAGTTTTGAATTTGTTTTTACTTCCAAAACAATTAGGTACATATAAAGGAGAAGAAATAGAAGTAAATAATGGTCGTTTTGGACCTTATGTGAAATTTGGAACACAATTTATTTCGTTACCAAAAGGAGTTGATCCAATGGATGTTACCATGGAAACCGCACAAGGTTTAATTGATGAGAAAATTCAAGCAGATGCACCAATCGGAACTTATGATGGATTGCCTATTCAAAAAGGTGTTGGTCGTTTTGGTCCATTCATCAAATGGAATGGCATGTTCATCAATGTAAATAAGAAATACAACTTCGATAATTTGTCTCAGTCAGATTTGAACGAGTTAATCGAAGAAAAGCAACAAAAAGACATTGATAAAGTACTTCACGATTGGAAAGAAGAAGGGATTAAAGTTGAGAAAGCACGTTGGGGTCGTTCGGTAATCACAAAAGGAAAAATCAAAATTGAGTTGAGTAAAGATGTGGATGCAAGTAAACTAACATTAGCTCAAGTTCAAGAAATGATTGAGAAGAAAGCGCCTGCAAAAAAGACTGCAACTAAAAAAGCACCTGCAAAAAAATCAACAGCAAAAAAGAAATAGCAAATGGTTTTCGACTTTCTACAGCCCGTTAGTGATGAATTGGTGTCTTATATTGCTTCACTTTCTTCTCAAACATTAGGAAGGAAAGCGGTATTCAATACTACTACAGATTTCCCTAATTTGGAAAACATTGACGTTGCTATTATAACGATTAATGAATATCGAGGGAGTTTAGAAACCAATACTGCTGATGAAGATTTTTTAAATTTCAGAAAGCATTTTTATAGTATGTTTCCAGGAAATTGGAATGTAGCTATTGCTGATTTAGGAACCATTCAAGCTGGAGCAAGTGTTGAAGATACTTATTTCTTGGTAAAAAGTGTTTCTGAAGATTTACTTAGAAAACAAATTATACCTATTATAATAGGGGGATCACAAGATTTAACCTATGCTATGTATCGCGCTTATGATAATCTTGATCAATTGGTAAATTTAACAAGTGTAGATAGTCAATTTGACTTTGCTAAAGAAAATAATTTACCAAGTCAGTCTTTTTTATCAAATATTATTGTTGAAGAGCCTAATAATCTATTTAATTTTTGTAATATTGGTTTTCAAACGTACTATAATTCTCAAGAGGAAATTGATTTAATCGAGAAACTGTATTTTGAAGCGTATAGGTTAGGTGAAGTTTCAGTGAATTTAGCATTGGCAGAACCTGTTTTTAGAGATACTGATTTGGTTAGTATGGATATGACAAGTGTGCAATCGTCCTATTCAGGAAATTTCTCTAATTTCATGCCTAATGGTTTTTCTGGAAAAGAAATTTGTGCATTAGCAAGATATGCTGGAATAAGTGACAAAGTAAGTTCATTTGGAATTTTTAATTTTACACCAACGCCTAAAGAAGTTGTTTTAGTAGCGCAAATGGCGTGGTATTTTATCGAGGGTATTGCGTTTCGTTCTAATGAGTATCCATTTGGTGTAAAAGCGAATTACCTTAAATATATTGTTCCAATAGAAGAGGAAGAATTGATTTTTTATAAGAGTGATAAAACAGGAAGATGGTGGATTGAAATACCATTTATTTCAAATGTTAATAATAAATTAAAAAGAAATACGTTATTACCTTGCACACATGATGATTATTTAGCATCTTGCGAGCAAGAAATACCAGAAAGATGGTGGAAAGCACAAAGGCGTAATGTGTTTTAATTATTTTTTCTGTAGTTGATTTAGAAGTGTTTAAAATTAAAATTTAAGTTTTTTTTAAGGTTTTGGAAAAAAAAATTGTTTTTTTCAAAATTAATGAATAGGTTTACGCCCTTAAAAGTAAAAATACATTAACCCAAATTTATATGAAGAAGTTAGTTGCATTTACAGCAATCTTGTCATTATTTATCAGTTGTGGTAAAGGAGATAGAGGCGAATTAGTAGGTGTTAAAGGCAGAAAATGGCATCCTGAGAAGCCATATGGTATGACACTTGTGCCTGGAGGAGCCTTTATTATGGGTAAATCAGATGATGATTTGGCTAATATCCAAGATGCTCCAACCAAAACAGTTACTGTGCGTTCTTTTTATATGGACGAAACAGAAATTACTAATAGCGAATATCGTCAATTTATCGAATGGGTAAAAGATTCTATTATTAGAACTAGATTAGCTATTCTTGCAGATGAGGTTGGTCAAAAGCCTGGTACTGGTGGAATTGGGGAGTTTGCATTCAATGATGCGGATCCTGCAAACATGACCCCGTATGATAAATATATGTATGAAAACTATTATAGTGTTGGTACAGATGACGATCAATATGCGGGTAGAAAGTTGAATAAAAAGACTAAGCTTATAAGAGAGCCTCAAAAATACCCGGATGAGTATTATGTTGAAGTTATGGATTCAATGTATTTGCCTGAGTCAGAATCATACAATGGTTTAAAAACTATTGATGTTTCAAAATTACAATTTAGATATCGTGAGGTTGACTGGAATAAGGCTGTTAAGAAAAAAGGAAGAAAAGGTTTGTATGATGATAATCCTCCAATTGAGATTTATCCAGATACAACTGTTTGGATAAAAGATTTTGCTTATTCCTACAATGAGCCTATGCATAATGATTATTTTTGGCATCAAGCTTATGGTGAATATCCTGTAGTTGGTGTTACTTGGAATCAAGCTAAAGCTTTTTGTGCTTGGAGAACGCTTTACAAGAATTCTTATATTAAAAAGAAAAAAGGAAGAGATCAAATAAACTCTTTCCGTTTACCAACAGAGGCTGAGTGGGAATATTCTGCTAGAGGCGGAATCGAATCTGCAACTTTCCCTTGGGGTGGTCCTTATGCTAAAAATGACAGAGGTTGTTTTATGGCAAACTTCAAGCCAAATAGAGGGGATTATGCTGCTGATGGTGCTTTGTACACTGTGGAAGCTGAATCATATGAGCCAAATGAATATAATTTATACAACATGGCTGGTAATGTTGCTGAGTGGACTCAATCTGCTTACAGTCCTTCTGCTTATGAATTTGTGTCAACTATGAATCCTAATGTTGCTGATGCAAAAAATCAAAGAAAAGTTGTGAGAGGTGGTTCGTGGAAAGATGTTGGGTACTTTTTGCAAGTTTCAACTCGTGACTTTGAATATGCTGATTCAGCAAGAAGTTATATTGGTTTCAGAACTGTACAAGATTATATGGGTACAGCTGCAACTGGAACAGCTCCAAAATAGTATTTTTAACCAATTTTTATATTAACTTAACTAACTAAAATTTATTTATTATGGCAATTTTAAGTAAAAAATTAATGAATTTCCTTTATGGAATGGGTGCGGCAGTAGTAATTGTAGGAGCATTATTCAAATTAATGCACTGGCCGGGAGCAGGACCAATGTTAATTATCGGATTATTAACTGAGGCTTTTATCTTTGGTTTATCAGCTTTTGAAGCGCCTGAAAAAGATCTAGATTGGTCTTTAGTTTACCCAGAATTAGCTGGTGGAGAATCTAGTCCTAAAGCTAAAAAAGAGAACCCTGCAGAAGCGCAAGGATTATTATCTCAAAAATTAGATAACATGCTTAAAGAAGCTAAAATTGATGGAGCTTTAATGGAAAGCCTTGGAAATAGTATCAAAAACTTTGAAGGTGCTGCTAAAGGTATTGCTCCTACAGTTGACGCTATGGCTTCTCAAAAGAAATATGCTGAAGAAATGACTTCTGCTGCAGCATCTATGGAAGCTTTAAATGGTTTATACAAAATGCAATTAGATAGTGCTTCTAAAAATGCTGAAGCAAATAAAGAAATTGCTGAAAATGCCGCTAAATTAAAAGAGCAAATGCAGTCAATGACTTCAAACATTGCTTCTTTGAATGCAGTTTACGGTGGTATGCTTTCTGCTATGAATAACAGAGGATAATTAGTTTTATCGTTAAAATTTATTTTATTAATTTAAAAACTAATTAGAAAAAATGGCAGGAGGAAAATTAACCCCTAGACAGAAGATGATTAACCTAATGTACTTGGTTTTCATCGCAATGTTGGCATTAAATATGTCGAAAGAGGTATTAACCGCTTTCGGTTTGATGAATGAAAAATTTGAAACGGCTAATACCAATCAATCGCAATCAAATCAAGGATTGTTAGGTCAATTAGAAACTAAAGCTTCTGATGAACCAGATCGTTTTGCTGCTCCTTTTCAAAAAGCGAATCAGGCAAAAAAGATTTCTGATGATTTTTATAATTTCTTAGGCTCTTTGTCTAAAGGAATTGAATCAGGTTTCGAAAAAGAAAATGGTAAATTACCTTTTGAAGCTATGGATAAATCTACAATTGATGAATTGTGGTTTCAAGGAGATGGTTATTCACCAGAAGGTAAAAAGATTATCGCTGCCTTTGATAAGTATAAAGCTGATTTAAAAGCTTTATTAGGTGAAGGAGCAACTTTTCAGCCTTTATTAAAAGAAGTAGAAACTAAGTTTTCTACTTCTGATATCAAAGACAGTGAAGGTGTTAATAAGAAATATTTAGACTATCATTTTAAAGGATTTCCTGCTATTGCTACAATGGCTAAATTAACCGCTTTACAAAATGATGTTAAAAATATTGAAGCTGGAGTTTACAATGTTTTACTTGGTAACACTTTAAAAGCCGCTGCTTCATTCAAGAATTATAACGCTATAGTTATTCCTGAGAAATCAGCTTTTTTTGCTGGAGAGCAATTTAAAGGTAAAGTAGTTTTGGGTCGTTATGACAAATCTACTGTTCCTACTAAAGTTGTTGTTAATGGTGTTGAGCAAGATTTGTCTAAAAACTTAGTTGATGGACAAGTAATGTTGAACTTCAATACAGGTAATGTAGGTGAACATGAAATTACTGGTAAATTTACTTTTATGGAAGAAGGTAAAGAAGTTCCTATCGACATCAAAGGTAATTATGTAGTAGTACCAAAGCCTAATTCAGCTAATATTTCCGCTGATAAAATGAATGTTGTTTATCGTGGTGTTGTTAACCCAATGACAATTTCATTCGCAGGTATTTCTGATGATAAAGTTTCTGCTAACGCACCTGGTCTTGTTAAAGGTTCAAAGGTAGGTCAGTACAATATGAGTCCTGGTCAAGGTCGTGAGGTAACTATTAATGTTACAGGTAAATTACCTGATGGACAAACAGTAGCTGACAAAAAGACTTTCCGTATTAAAGATATCCCTGCACCACAAGGTAAAATTAGAGGTGAAATGGCTGCTAAAGGTCAAAAAAATAGTTTAGAAATTTCTTCTGTAACTGCTGTTTTAGAAGACTTTGATTTCGAACTAGGTATTGATGTTACAGGCTTTAATATCAAAGTTCCTGGTCAACCTACAATTGTTGTTTCTGGCAACAAAATGGACGGAAGAGCAAGAGCTGCAATATCTAAAGCAACTAGAGGTGATGTTGTAATCATCAGTGAAATTAAAACAAAATTACGTGGTAGTTCAATTATGTTGAAAAAAACTGCCCCATGTACATTTGAAATACAATAATTTTCAAATAAATAAGTTTATTATTTGTAAACTAATAGAACAAAAATCATGAATTGGAGAAATCTTATATTAGTAGTAGCATTAGGTTTAAGTTCAACTTATACTTTTGCACAATCTAACTTATTAAACGCAAAGACACCTGATTTAATTGGGAAAAAGACTGAAGCTGAATTGGTTGCTGATAATGACAAGCCTCTTCCTTACGGTTATGTGCATGATAGAGACATTTTAATGGGTAAACGCATCTGGGAAATAATTGATCTTGATGAAAGAGTAAATTTTCCTTTGTATTTTCCTGTTGAAGGTGACGTTATGTTAACTAAAGAAAGACAACCTTTATACAATATCTTAATCGAAGGTATTAGAGAAGGTAAAATTACTGAAGTTTACGACTCTAGTTATTTTACTGACAAAAAATCGTTGTCTGATATTGAAGCTTCATTAGTTTGGATTGATACTACTGACGTTGGTAGAGAATATTTTAATGCAGGTGAAGCTATCCCTGAAGAGTTTATTACTAAAACTGAAATCAGAGCTATTGATGTTTTTTCATATAAAGTAGTTGGATATTGGTATTTTGACAAACGTCAAGGCGAATTAAAATACCGTATGTTAGGAATTGCTCCTGTAGTTCCAGATGTTTATACAATGAATAATGAAGAAAAAGATTACATCGATTTATTTTGGGTTTATTTTCCTGCAGTAAGAGATGTTTTACACGAAGCTAAAGCTTTTAATGATAGAAATTCTGCTATGCCTTTTACTTTTGATCATCTACTAAATTCAAGAAGATTTAGTGGTGTGATTTATTTAGAAGAAAATGTGTATGGTGATCGTTTAATTAAGAGCTATATGCAAGAAAATGCGCAAATGCAATTGTTAGAATCTGAGCGTGTAAAAGAGAAGATACGCGATTTTGAACAAGATATGTGGAATTATTAATATAGTTTTTCTCCAATTCATTAAAAACTCCTACCAATTTGGTGGGAGTTTTTTTATTTTTGCAGTATGATTGATTATTTAATTATTGGTAATGGAATTGCTGGAGTTTGTTTTGCTGAATTAGCATTGAAAAGCAATAAATCTATTCTTGTTTTTGATAATGGCTCTCAACCTTCTTCTCGAATTGCTGGGGGTTTATATAATCCCGTTGTCTTGAAGCGATTTAGCGAGATTTGGAAAGCCAAAGAACAAGTTGAGTTAGTTGATTCTTTTTATCCTGAACTAGAAAAGACGCTTGGTACTACTTTCGATTATAAATTACCTATTTATAGAAAGTTTGCTTCTATTGAAGAGCAAAACAATTGGTTTCAAGCTGCTGATAAACCTTCTCTTTCAGACTTTTTAAATACAAATTTATACAATCTAGGTTTTTCTAATATAAATGCTTCTTTTGGATTTGGGGAAGTCTATAAAACAGGTTATTTAGACATTAAAGCAATGGTTGAGTCTTATTCAGATTATTTGAAAGCTCAAAAATTATTAATTGAAGAAACTTTTGATTATTCTAAAATTGAGTTTTTTGAATATGGAGTGAGATATCATGCTATTGAAGCCAAACACATTGTTTTTTGTGAAGGATTCGGGTTGCATGCCAATCCTTATTTCAATGATTTGCCATTAGATGGTACCAAAGGCGAATTGCTAATCATAAAAGCACCTGAATTACAACTTCAAGCTATTGTGAAATCGAATATTTTTATTCTTCCAATTGGAAATGACTTGTATAAAGTAGGTGCAACTTACAATTGGGAAGATAAAACGAATTTACCAACAGCTAGCGGTAAATTAGAGCTTCTACAAAACTTAGAAGAATTGATAAATTGTCATTATGAAGTTGTTGCGCATTTTGCAGGAGTTCGTCCAACAGTTAAAGACCGACGACCATTGGTAGGAACACATTATGTTCATAAAAAATTACATATACTAAATGGATTAGGAACTCGAGGAGTAATGCTTGGTCCATTTTTAGCCAAACAATTGTTTGAGTATTTAGAAAATGAAAGTGCTTTAGATAAAGAAATCGACATTAATAGATTTTATAAAAAAAGAGGATTGCTTTAATCCTCTTTCTTAATATTTTTCCAATTTTTATCGTAACTCATAAAGAAGTTGATCCAAATATTTCTAGACAATCTCATTATAATTGGCATGAAAAGTACCAATGTTCCAATGATTGATATAAAAGCTACTTTCAAATTGGTTCCAATGAAAACAAATGAAATAATAAATGCAGCCACAGCAAATGCTATTCCCAATCCGTAACTTACATACATAGCACCATAAAAAAATGATGGTTCAATTTTATAACGGGTCTTGCAGTGACTACAAGTGTCATGCATTTCGTAGATTTTAGTAATATTGTAAGGGTTTTTATCCACATACATACTTTCTTCGTGGCATTTAGGACAACTTCCTGTTAAAATGCTATATAATCTGGATCCTTTTTTTAACATTTGCAAAATAATTTATACAAAGATACTGCTTACACCATAAATGTGTGTAACAATTGTAACAAAAAAACTATGCTGAACATACATAATTTATCCGTTTCCTTTGGTGGAACTTATCTTTTTGAAGAAGTAACCTTTAGATTAGGCGCTGGAGATAGAGTGGGTCTAGTTGGAAAAAATGGAGCGGGAAAATCAACCATGTTGAAGATTCTTGCTGGAGATTTTAAACCGGATTCTGGTGTAATTGCCACCGAAAAAGAAGTAAAAATGGGTTTTCTTCGTCAAGATATTGATTTTGAACAAGGAAGAACGGTTTTGGAAGAAGCCTATCAAGCTTTCGAAGAAATTAAAAGAGCGGAATTTAGAATAGAAGAAATCAATCATCAACTAGCTACGAGAACCGATTATGAAAGTGATACTTACGCTGCTTTAATTGAAGAATTGAGCGATGTTTCGCATCATTATGAAGTTTTGGGTGGTTATAGTTATGTGGGCGATACCGAAAAAATCTTATTAGGTTTAGGTTTTAAAAGAGAAGATTTTGAGAATCAAACCGATACTTTTTCTGGTGGATGGCGAATGCGAATTGAGTTAGCCAAACTTTTATTACAGTCCAATGATATTTTACTTTTAGATGAACCTACGAATCACTTGGACATCGAAAGTATTATTTGGTTAGAAAGTTTTTTGAAGAATTTCCCTGGAGTTGTTGTGATTGTATCACATGATAAGATGTTTTTGGATAATGTAACCAATCGTACTATCGAAATTTCCTTAGGAAAAGCGTATGATTTCAACAAACCGTATTCCCAATATTTGTTGCTTCGTGGAGAAATTCGTGAAAAGCAATTGGCAACACAAAAAAATCAGGCCAAAAAAATTGAAGAAACTGAAAAATTGATTGAAAAGTTTCGTGCCAAAGCCTCAAAAGCTTCGATGGCGCAATCGCTTATTAAGAAATTAGATAAAGTGGAGCGAATTGAAGTAGATGAAGACGACAATGCGGTCATGAATATTTCGTTTCCCGTTTCCATAACGCCAGGAAGAGTTGTGATTGAAGCGGAACATGTGACCAAATCATACGGCGATAAAACCATTTTGAAAGACATTTCTCTTTTAGTAGAGCGCGGAAGTAAAATTGCTTTCGTGGGACAAAACGGTCAGGGAAAATCTACTTTCATTAAAGCGATTGTCAATGAATTTGAATATGAAGGAAACATCAAATTAGGACACAATGTGCAATTGGGTTATTTCGCTCAAAATCAAGCGGAATATTTAGATGGTGAAAAAACCTTACTCGATACCATGCTAGAAGCTGCAACCGACACCAATCGTTCTAAAGTGCGCGATATGTTGGGTTCTTTCTTGTTTCGTGGCGATGATGTAGAGAAAAAGGTAAAAGTGCTTTCTGGAGGCGAAAGAAACCGTTTGGCGCTATGTAAACTATTATTGCAACCCATCAATGTTTTGGTAATGGATGAGCCAACGAATCACTTGGATATCAAATCCAAAAACGTTTTGAAAGCAGCGTTGCAAAAATATGAAGGAACTTTGCTTTTGGTTTCTCACGATAGGGATTTTCTTCAAGGCATGTCGAATTTGGTTTATGAATTCAAAGACCAAAAAATCAAAGAATATTTGGGTGATATCAATTTCTTCTTAGAACAAAGAAACGCAGTAAATATGCGTGAAATTGAAAAGAAAGACGTTGAAAAAAATGACAATACCAATAAACAACAAGCGAAAAACTTGAGTTACGAAGAGCAAAAGAAGAATAAATCGTTACAAAATAAGTTGAGCAAAATAGAAACTCAAATCAAGCAATTAGAAATAGACATTCAAAAAGACGATAAAGAGTTGGCATCCAATTATGACAAACTAATTGAAAATGCGGCCTTTTTCACTGCTTACGAAAAGAAAAAGAAAGAATTGGACCAATTGTTAGAAGAATGGGAAACGGTTCAAATGGAAATTGAAGCGAATAGTTAAATAAAAAATGCTGTCTAAAAGTTAACTTTGTCAAGCTGAACTTGTTTCAGCTTCTCATCTGATTTAGATCCTGAAACGAGTTCAGGATGACACGAAACCAACTTTAAGACACCATTTTTTTTGTTTTGATAAAAATTATTTCTGGTTGTAACCAAATCTACGCAATTGGTATTCGCTACTTCTCCAGTCTTTATTTACTTTTACGTAGGTTTCAATGTGAATTTTTTTACCAAAGAATTTCTCTAAATCTTCACGAGCTTGCATACCTACTTTTTTTAAGGCAGCACCTTTGTGGCCAATGATGATCCCTTTCTGACTATCGCGTTCTACCATAATTACGGTTCGAATACGAATGATGTTTTCTTCTTCCAAAAATTCTTCCGTTTCTACTTCAACCGCATACGGAATTTCTTTATCGTAGTTCAATAAGATTTTCTCTCTTATGGTTTCGTTCACGAAAAAACGTTCAGGTTTATCTGTCAAAGCGTCTTTTGGATAATACGGTGGAGAAACCGGTAACAAAGCAAGAATGCGTTCAAAAACAGTTTGTATATTAAAATTTTCTAATGCCGAAATAGGAAAGATTTCTGCATTGGGCACTTTTTCTTTCCAAAGTGCAATTTGTTCTTCCAGTTCTACTTGGTTCGATTTGTCAATTTTATTCAACAATAACAAAACAGGGATTTTAGAATGAACAATTTTATTAAAAAATGCTTCGTCTTTTAGTTCTTTTTCCCCAATTTCCACCATGTAAATTAGAATGTCGGCATCTTCAAAAGCATTTTTCACAAAACCCATCATAGAACTTTGCAATTCGTAAGCAGGTTTTATAATTCCTGGCGTATCCGAAAGCACAATTTGAAAATCATCACCATTTACAATTCCCAAGATACGATGACGCGTAGTTTGTGCTTTGCTTGTAATAATCGACAAGCGTTCGCCAACTAATGCATTCATTAAAGTAGATTTCCCCACATTTGGGTTTCCGATGATATTTACAAATCCGGCTTTGTGTTCCATAGTATACAATTTATTTTGCAAATGTAGTCATATCAACTGAATAGAAGAAATTTTAATTTTTTTTCAATTTTCCTTGCATTTAAAGATATTCGTTGTATATTTGCACTCACAAATCGCGGGATAGAGCAGTAGGTAGCTCGTCGGGCTCATAACCCGAAGGTCACAGGTTCGAGTCCTGTTCCCGCTACTAGAAACTCCAATTGAAAAATTGGAGTTTTTTTATGCAATTAACTCTCCCAAAACCCGTTTTTAAAAGATAATCTGTATTTTTGATGGATAAAAAAGAGGAATTCACATTATTGGAAATTTAGATTAATAGTTGATATCATATAAATCTGCAGATAAACTTATAAATTCAAAAAATGAGAAATACATTAATTATCATAGTTTATATTTTTTTAAGCAGTTGCAGTACTCCGAAGTTTTATAAAGAAATTAATGCATTGCAAAATGAAATAAAAAAAGAAATAGAACTTAAAAATAATCACACTAAAAGTATTAAAGTAAGAGGAGATGATTATAATAAATTGGTTTTAAGAAAATTAAGGAAAGAATTGAAAAACACCAATCATATTGTTTATTACAGTTATTCTGATAATGATTCTTTTTCTTTTACGATAAAAAAAAATTGGTTTATTATTTATGATTTTGATAATAATATCTATTATAGCTTAGAAAATCAAGAAGGGAAACTTAAAAATATTGAAGTTGTTGATGTTAGTAATGTTCTTAAAGATGATTTTGATCAGTTTGTATTTGAAAATTACTTAAAAGGAAATTGTGATTTATTAATAGAAAAAGGCAATGTTAGTATGTCGGGTGTTAGGTCTTACGAAGCTATTTATGATATAGATTTGAAGAATGGATTATTTAAGAAATGTTATTTTAGAAATTTTATACTTATCAGAAACGATGCTCAATATCAATAAATGTTTAAAAAACAAATTTTTGTCATATAATCCTTTCTGATTGAGTTTCAAAACAACTCCAAATCAAAATTGTTATTTAAAAACAATTAACTCTCCCAAAAACCGTTTTAAATAAGATATTCAGTACATTTGGTTACTAAAAATATGAACGTGTTGCGCCTCATTTCTGTTTTGTTTTGCTGTTCCTGTTTGCTTGGCTCTCAGGATACAATTGCACAAGAAATTGAGCGAATTCCAGCAGATTCTACCAATGTATACAACAATATCTATGATTTTTCTAGAAAAAATGGCTTTTCTAAGTTTGTGTACAAATTGCTTTTTCGTTCGGTAAAAGATCAGCGAACTAAAGCTACTAATCCGTTTGAGAAAAAAGCAGAAACAATTTCCAATACTGCTTTGGAAGGTAAAATCATTAGGAATATAAAAATAGAAACTTTAGATCCGTTTGGTTATTCGGTAAGCGATTCTACAAAAGTTCCCAAAAATGGTTTTGAAAATTTCGGAAATGACATTCACATCAAAACCAAAGATTTCACCATTAAAAACTTATTACTTTTCAAAAAAAATGACAAATTGGATTTGTTGTTAACACAAGAATCAGAACGTTTAATTAGAAGCCAACGCTATGTGCGACAAGTAAAAATTGAAGCTATTCCAATTGCCAATAATCCCGATTCGGTAGATGTTGTGGTTCGAGCGTTGGATACTTGGAGTTTAATTCCTAACGGAAATTTATCCGAAAGTAAAATGGAAACCAAATTAACCGAGCGTAATTTAATTGGTTTAGGTCATCAATTATCAGGAACTTACAAAACCCGATTTGAAGACAAAGAAAAAGCAGTAGATGCGCAATATGTAGTTACTAATATTAAAAACAGTTTCATCCGTTTTAGTATGGATTATGCAAATGATTTTGATAACAATAGTGTGCGAAGTATTGGTCTAGTTCGAAATTTTTATTCACCAATTACCAAGTGGGCTGGCGGCGCTTATTTTGAAAATCGTTTAACCAAAGAACGCTTTTTAAGTCAAGTAGATACAGTTTTTATTGCTGATGTACGTTCGGAGTTTCAAGAATATTGGGTCGGACGTTCTTTTCCAATTGCTTCTGGCAAAAGCTATGATAGTAGAACCCAACGTTTGATTTTGTCAACATTAGTAAGTAAAAAACGTTTTTTACAAACGCCTGATGCTACTTTAGATCCAGTGAACTTTTTTGCAAACGAAAGAAATTGGTTAATTCAAACTGGAATTTCGTCGCAAAAATATTATAAAGACAAATTTGTATTTAACTACGACATTGAAGAGGATATTCCCTACGGTGAAATTTTTGCATTAACTTTTGGTTTCCAAGAGCGACAAGAAAGAAATCGTTTCTATTTTGGTAGTAGAATAGGTTATGGTAAGAAATTCACCTTTGGATACTTGAGCAGCAATGCCGAATGGGGAAGTTTTTTCGATAACAAAACCGCTGAACAAACTGCTTTTCGTTTGTATTTGAACTATTTTAGCCCTTTGATGGCAATAGGAAAATGGCGTGTGCGTCAATTCATAAAACCATCATACGTTTGGGGAAATAACCGTGAAAGCATTGAAAAAGATCAGTTAACTATAAATGAAAACTTCGGAATTCAAGGATTTAATAGCCCTATTTTTGGTACGCAGAAATGGTTATTATCACTACAAACACAAACCTATTCACCAGGAAGTTGGCACGGCTTTCGTTTTAGTCCGTATTTGAATATGACTTTTGGTGCGTTGAGTGATACCAATCGCAGTTTATTCCAAAGTAAAGTGTATTCTAAATTAGGAATTGGCGTTTTGATTAACAACGATTATTTAGTGTTTAATAGTTTCCAAATTTCGTTTTCGTATTACCCAACCATTCCGTTTGAAGGTGATAACTTATTCAGAACTAATTCGTTTGAAAACACCGATTTAAACCTTTCTGATTTTCAATTGAGCAAGCCAGCTTACATCAATTACCAATAAATTAAAGTTTATTTGTAGAATAAATTAGTTCGTATAATTTAATTGTACTACTTTTGCACGCAATTCAAAAAATTGAATTAAAACATTGATTATCAACAAGCTTTATAAGCATTTTACTTTTTTCCTATGAACATGAATAAAATTGTTGCGTACCGAAAGTTATTGAACGTAACCAAAGACGCTACTTTAAAAGAATTAAAAACCATCTACAGAAACAGCATGAAAGATTTTCATCCTGATAAATTCACAGATGCCACTGAAAAAGCTGAAGCAGAAGAAAAAAGCACAGAAATTATTGAAGCATATCATTTTTTAGTGAGTATTGCTCCAGAAACTTTAGAAAAAGATAAAGCTGTGTATAATGAAACAACTTCAAAAGTAAATATTTTAGATTTTTACATGGAAAATAACGTATTGTACATTAATTTCTTAGATGGAAACAAATACGAATATTTTGGAGTACAAAAAAACACGTACATTAAAATGATTAACGCAGAATCACCAAGTAGATTCGCAAGAAGACATATTTACAACAACTTTTTGTACCGAAGCTCAAGCAAATTAGTTGCCGCAGAATAAACCAAAAGACTTTCGAAAGAAGGTCTTTTTTTTGTGCTATTCCAAATAATAAGTTCGATTTTATAGTCAATGCAAACGAAATGTATCTTAATTTCTAAATGTTTAAAAATTTAGCTCACTTTAATTAACTAAACAATTGTTAAAAAATAATTCTTACATTTGAGTAACTAATCACTAAAACTATTTTTATGGAAATGAATTATTTAGCCATTTTAGTGGCAGCTGTATCCAGTTTTGTAGTCGGATTTATTTGGTATAACCCAAAAGTATTTGGAACCATTTGGATGAATGAAATTGGAATGACCGAAGAAAAAGCAAGCCAAGCCAATATGGCAAAAGTCTTCGGATTAAGTTTCGTATTTGCTTTCATGTTAGCTTTCATGTTGCCCACAATTGTGATTCACCAAATTGGAGCAGCACAATTAGCCGGTGGAAACGCCAATGATCCAGCATTAATCGCTTTTTTAGAAGTACATGGTGACATGTTTAGGACGTTCCAACACGGTGCTTTGCACGGATTTTTAGCAGCATTGTTTTTTGTACTTCCAGTTTTAGCCATTAACGGTTTGTACGAACAAAAATCATTCAAATATATTTTTGTGACTTCTGGTTACTGGATGGTTACTTTAACAATTATGGGAGCCATAATATGTGGTTGGAAATAATTTTAAAATTGCATTTTTATTAACACTTTTATTAGTATATCGTCTTACATTTGTAGGACGATTTTTTTATTTTGACGCCAACATTTTCTATTTACACTACATCAGAGTTACTTCCAAAAGATTGGGATTCAATTGCTGTATCTACTATTTTCTTACAATCCAATTATTTGAAAGTATTAGAAAATTCGGCGCCAAAAAACATGACGTGTTATTTTATTGGCGTTTTTAAAAATCAAGAATTAGTGGGTGTGGCGCTTTCACAATTTATCGATTTGAATAAAGTAAGTTCCTACGGTGAAAGAGATTCCAACATAAAAACTGCTGCCAGAAAATTTGTCTTCAAGAATTTTTGTTCGCATGTGTTGTTCATTGGCAATAACATGTTAACGGGACAAAATGCTTTTGCACATTCCAATGCTATTTCATCTACCGAAATGATGCAAGTGCTGTTAGAAGCAGCGAAAACTATTGAAAATGAGTTCAAAACTAAAGGAACAAAAGTGCATTTGACCGTTTTTAAGGATTTTGAAGCAAACGAAGCTACTGTTTTATCCAAAGTTCTTCCTGATTATTACCAATTTTCAACCCAGCCCAATATGGTTTTTGACATTCCAAAAGATTGGGAAACCGAAGACGATTACATAAAAGCACTTTCAAAAAAATACCGCGACCAATTCAAACGCGCCAGAAAAAAACAAGTTGAAATACAGAAAAGAAAACTTTCGTTAGAAGAAATTCAACAAAGAAGAAAAGAAATCTACAGCTTGTATGAAACCGTAGCGCAAAATGCACCATTTAATACGTTTATGCTCACCGAAAATCATTTTGAAAGCTTAAAAGGAAATTTAAAAGACAACTTTTTGTTTTATGGTTACTTTTTGAACGAAAAAATGATTGGTTTTAATACGTTAATCAAGAACGGCGCTGCAATGGATACGTATTTTTTAGGCTATGATTTATCCATTCAAAAAGAGAAAATGTTGTATTTGAACATGTTGTACGACATGGTAGCGTATTCCATTAAAAAGCAATTTGAAACCATAGTTTTTGCTCGAACCGCTTTAGAAATTAAAAGTTCGGTAGGAGCGAAGCCCGTTGCTATGAAAGGGTTTATCAAACATCACTTTTTTGCCGTAAACAAATGTATTGGAACTATTTTTAAATATTTAGAACCCAAAACCGAATGGCAAGAACGCAATCCATTCAAGGATTAATGAATGACCAAACGCATTAAATCTTCCAATTCGTGCATTTGTGGAATTCCTTTTTTTCTATTTTCTCTTGCAATGAAATAGAGTATAAACCAAAAAACCACCATCAATCCCATAATGGTAAAATCCAATCCTATCGGTTGGTTGAGTGACCAATGTGTGTAAGCCATCATAGCAAAAACCAGAAAAACGCCAGCAATAATAAAATGTAGAAACATGAAGAATGTCCATAACAATTGTTCGGGACCAAATAAGCCTTTTACAGTTGTGGTTTGGTCTTCGTTAGCTTCCAATTCGATTTGTAGAAAAGGCGAATAATAGGTTCTTTTGTGTTTACTGAAATAAAAGTAAATGTGGTCGTCTATGATTTTGATTTGGTAATCGGCAACCAATTCTTTTTTGAGCAACTTGGCTTTTTCCAAAATTGCAGTGCTACTTTTTGAAGACGTTTCTTCGAATCGAGGACGAAGCGCTATACTTTTTTCAGGTTCCATTTGTGAAAGCTTTTTGCTAATATATAAAATTTTTACTTGCATTCAACAAATCATAAAAAAATGCTATTTTTTGCCACGGATTACTCAGATTAGCACGGATTTTTTTTAAAACTTTGTAGCATACAATCTGTGGAAATCCTTTAATCCGTAGCTAATTTTTTTATACTCTTAATGATTATTAATTTCTAAATGTTTATAAAAAATGTTGTATTTCAATGTTTCTTAGAAAATCTGTTGCTCTAGCCCAGACAGGAATGAAAACCCCTCAACATTTTTAACTATTTTTTCTTTTATTGCTGGTGCGACCTGAGAAGCGACAGCAATATACTAGAAAAAAAGGCGAAAATTTGTGGCGTTGTAATGGATGGCTGGAAATAGCTTCAAAAAAAAGTGTACCTTTGCAAATTCAAAAAATGAAGTATGAATAATATTGTTGCCATAGTAGGAAGACCAAATGTAGGGAAATCAACCCTTTTTAACCGCTTGATTCAGCGTAGAGATGCGATTGTGGATTCGGTTAGTGGTGTGACTCGTGATAGAAATTATGGAAAAAGTGAATGGAACGGAAAAGCCTTTTCGGTAATTGATACGGGTGGTTATATTAAAGGATCTGATGATGTTTTTGAAGGAGAAATTCGTCGCCAAGTAGAATTGGCAATTGATGAAGCAGATGCCATTATTTTTATGGTGGATGTGGAAGAAGGTATTACACCAATGGATGCTGAAGTAGCAAAATTACTTAGAAAAGTAACTAAGCCTATTTTAGTAGCCGTAAACAAAGTAGATAATGGTCAGCGTGAAAAAGATGCGGTTGAGTTTTATAATTTAGGTTTAGGCGAATATTTCACTATTGCTGGAATGAGCGGTAGTGGAACAGGAGAATTGCTTGACAAATTAGTAGAAGTTTTACCTGAATTACCAGATGTTGTTGAAGAAGAAAATCCGTTGCCAAGATTTACTGTTGTGGGTAGACCAAACGCAGGAAAATCATCATTTATCAATGCATTAATTGGCGAAGATAGATTTGTGGTAACTGATATTGCTGGAACAACTAGAGATGCTATTGACACTACATACAACCGTTTTGGTTTTGAGTTTAAATTAGTTGATACTGCAGGAATTAGACGTAAAGCTAAAGTAAAAGAAGATTTAGAATTTTACTCGGTAATGCGTTCGGTAAGAGCGATTGAGCATAGCGATGTTTGTATTTTGATGATTGATGCGACTAGAGGTTTTGAAGGTCAAGATCAAAGTATTTTTTGGTTAGCAGAAAAGAACAGAAAAGGAATTGTAATCCTAGTAAACAAATGGGATTTGATTGAGAAAGATACGATGTCGACACGTGATTATGAAAGAAAAATTCGTGAAGAATTACAACCTTTCACAGATGTACCCATTTTATTTGTTTCGGCATTAACCAAACAACGTTTGTTGAAAGCATTAGAAACTGCAGTTGAAGTATTTGAAAATAGAAAACAACGCATTGCCACTTCCAAATTCAATGAAACGATGTTGCCTATTATTGAGCACCATCCGCCGCCAGCATTGAAAGGGAAATATGTAAAGATTAAATTTTGTATGCAATTACCAACACCAACGCCTCAGTTTGTGTTCTTTGCTAATTTACCACAATATGTGAAAGATCCTTACAAACGCTACTTGGAAAACAAACTAAGAGAGCATTATAACTTTAGTGGTGTTCCGATTGATATTTATTTTAGACAGAAATAAAAAAAGAAAAACTCGTTAGCAAATCACTAACGAGTTTTTTTATTATTTAATGTCAAGTTCAAAAATAAAGTTCAAACAAAAATTTCAATATTTTAAATTCCAATTATCTGAAATCTGAACATCCGAAAATCTTAGTGAACTTTGTGCCTTCTTAGTGCTCTTAGTGGTTAAAACTTCGTACTTCGTACTTCAAACTTCTCACTTTGATCCCTACCAACTACCGCCAGCTCCACCACCAGAAAATCCGCCACCGCCAAATCCACCACCGAATCCGCCGCCGCCAAAACTTCCGCCTGATGACCCACCAAAACCACCGCTTCTTCCTAAGCTGCTTAATATAATGATGTCGCCTAAGCTTGGTCCAGCAAATCTTCCGCCGTTGCCACCACGACCACCTTTATTTTTTGATGAAAGTATAATTATGAGGATAACAATTCCTATAAAAATAAAAATTGGAAATGGAGAAGGTTGTTTACTTGCTTTTCGCTTGCCGTTACTTTTGAATTTTCCGTTTAGAACATCAAAAATAGCATCTGCACCTTTGTCTAAGCCGTTGTAATAACTCCCAGCTTTGAATTCTGGAGTGATTATATTTCTTATGATTTCTCCGTTAACTCCAGCTGTCAAACGTTCTTCTGCGCCATATCCAGGAGCAATCCAGATTTTTCTATCGTTTTTGGAAAGTAAAATAACAATTCCATTGTCTTCGTCTTTTTGCCCAATGCCCCATTCTTGTCCCCATTGCGGCGCTAATGTTCCAATGTATTCCCCTTTCAAATCTTCAATCGTAATCACTACCATTTGAGTAGAAGTAGAATCCGAATAACGAATCAATTTACTTTCTAATTGCGATTTTTCTGTTGGACTCAACAAATTCGCATAATCGTAAACGCTAGTTTGAAAACTTGGTTTTTTTGGAATAGTAAATTGAGCAAACGAAAGATTCATTCCAAAAAGAAATAGGAAAAAGAATCCCATCCAAATATTGGTATTTGAAATATTAATATTGGAATTTTTCATATTAACTTTTTGAAATTTCGTTTGATAATTCATTCGTGTCTTCGTGATGAAAAGGAAAATAAGTTTTCAATCGTTCGCCAGCTCTTAAAATACCTTCTACCAAACCTTTTTTGTAAGCTTTGTTTTTGAAGTTTTCAATTACAATGTCTTTGGTACATTCCCAAAAATCAGCTTCTACCACTTGATTAATGCCTTCGTCTCCGAGAATTACAAAAGAATGGTCAGCAACGCCCACGTAAAACAATACGCCATTGCGTTTTTCAGTTTCATGCATTTTTAGGCTAAGAAAAACCTCTTTCGCTCTTTCAAACGGAGGTTTTTCTGTATGTTCTTCTAAATGCACACGAATTTCTCCCGAAGTGTTTCTTTCAGCTTCCGCAATTGCTCTTACAATAGCTTGTTCGTCTTCAGGAGTTAAGAAATCTTCTGTTTGCGACATTAGTTTCCAAAATCAAATTCTACATCCACTGGTTTTTCAGCGCCTTCCACAGACTTGAACATCGATTTTTCTTTGTATTCAGATAAGATTAATTTTCTTGGTATTTTTAAAACGTAGTTGTTATAACTTTCAACTTTTTCATTGAAACGTGTTCTTGCAGTTAAAATTTGGTTTTCAGTACTAGCCAATTCATCCTGTAATTTCAAGAAATTTTGGTTTGCTTTTAACTCTGGATAGCGTTCAACAGTTACCAATAATCTAGATAATGCAGAAGAAACTCCACTTTGTGCTTGACTAAATTGTTCAAACTGTTCTGGAGTAATATTGGTCGGGTCTATAGTAATTGAGGTTGCTTTTGAACGAGCGCTAATTACTGCTTCTAATGTTGACTTTTCAAATTCAGCAGCACCTTTTACAGTTTTTACTAAATTTCCAATTAAATCGTTTCTTCTTTGGTAAGCACTTTCAACATTTCCCCATTCTTTGTTAACCGCTTGTGATACAGTAATTGCTCCATTTTTAACATTTACATACCAAAATACGATAAGAAGTAATGCTCCTCCAATAATAATCCAAGGCAAGAATTTTTTCATAATTTTAATGTTTAAGTTTATTGATTTTTGTTTATAGTTCGTTTTTAAGTGACGAAAGTTGGGCTTTTATGGTTTCCAATTTTCGTATAATTTCAAATTTATCTAAGGTTTTCTTTTGGTTTTCTTTCAAGTGAATTTTCGCTCCATCTAAAGTAAATCCACGTTCTTTAACTAAATGATAAATCAATTGTAGATTTTTTACATCTTCTGGAGTGAATTTTCGGTTTCCTTTGGCGTTTTTCTTTGGTTTTAAAATATCAAATTCTTTTTCCCAAAAACGAATCAAGGAAGCATTCACATCAAATGCTTTGGCAATTTCACCAATGCTGTAATATAATTTATCTTGGGGTAAATTGATATGCATATTTTTTAAATTCCAATGTTATTAGTGTTTACTCACAGTCGCAGTTTTCAGTCTCAGTAGGTCTATTCTCTTTCATCTAATCTCTAACTTCTTTCTAATCCAACGCCTGATTTTCTTGATTCGCCAATTTGCTAATCGCTACATATTCTTCGGCAGAAATACTTCCGTAATAGAAATTAATTGGGTTAATGCGTTCTCCGTTTTTAATTACTTCATAATGCAAATGCGGTGCTTCGCTTCGTCCTGTGCTTCCTACATAACCAATTATATCGCCACGTTTTACGCGTTGTCCTGGTCTACAATTGTATTTGCTCAAATGGGCATACAAAGTGATATAACCAAAACCATGATTAATTTCAATATGATTCCCATAACCTGATAACGAATTGTCTGCTTTTAAAACTACGCCATCGCCAGTTGCGAAAATCGGTGTTCCCGTTTTTGCTGTAAAATCCATCCCGTAATGAAATTTTCTGATTTTGGTAAATGGGTCGTTACGATAACCATAACCTGATGCCATTCGTTTTAAATCTTCATTTTTCACAGGTTGGATTGCTGGAATAGCTGCTAATAATTTTTCTTTTTGTTTCCCCAATGTAACAATATCATCCAAAGATTTCGATTGAATAGCTAATTCCTTCATCAAACCATCAATACGTTGTGAAGTGTTGATTATTAGTTCGGAATTATTGTAACCTTCTAAGTCTCGGTAACGATTTACGCCACCAAAACCTGCTTTACGTTCTTCTTCAGTGATTGGACTCGTATTGAAATAGATTCTGTAAATGTTGTTGTCGCGCTCGGCAATAGCTTTTAGTGCTTCATCCATTAAATCGGCTTTTTTATTCAAAAGCTTGTAATTTAATTTCATGGTTTCCAATTCGCTAGTTAGCAATTTGTCTTTTGGTGTTTCAAAATAGGGTGTATTAATCAATAAAATCAAACCCAAAAATCCAAACAATGCAGACGCCACTAAAAACAGCAAAATATAACCAAATTTCTTGCGTTTTTTTGTTTTTATGCGCTTGTAAGCTAAATTTTCGGAATCGTAATAATATTTTACCTTAGACATGTTCTAAAATTACTATTTTTGCACCAAATTTATTGGTTACCATTGGTTATACGAACAAATTTAAGAAATGTTTCATTCCAAAGCTATTTTATTTTCATTGGAACTCAGATTTTTCTTTTTTTGGTAGAACCCAAAAATACAATTTAAAGGACAAGTATTGAACTAAATTATTGATAATGAAATCGCAAGACATTCGTAAAGCATACCTGAATTTTTTTGAATCAAAAGGACATTTAATTGTTCCTTCTGCGCCAATCGTTTTGAAAGACGACCCAACTTTGATGTTCAACAACTCGGGAATGGCCCAATTCAAAGAATATTTCTTGGGCAATGGAACTCCAAAAAGTCCAAGAATTGCCGATACGCAAAAATGTCTTCGTGTTTCAGGAAAGCACAATGATTTGGAAGATGTAGGTTTTGATACCTATCATCACACCATGTTTGAAATGCTTGGAAACTGGTCGTTTGGCGATTATTTCAAGAAAGAAGCATTAGCTTGGGCTTGGGAATTTTTAACTGAAGTTTTGAAGTTAGATAAAGACCGTTTGTATGTTTCTGTTTTTGAAGGAAATCCAGCAGAGAAAGTTCCTTTTGACCAAGAAGCATTTGACATTTGGAAACAATACGTTTCGGAAGACAGAATCATTTTAGGAAACAAAAAAGACAATTTCTGGGAAATGGGCGACCAAGGTCCGTGTGGTCCATGTTCGGAAATTCATATAGATTTAAGAACCGATGCAGAACGTGCTACTGTTTCAGGAAGAGATTTAGTAAATGCTGATCATCCGCAAGTAGTGGAAATTTGGAACAACGTATTTATGGAATTCAACCGTAAAGCCGATGGTTCGTTAGAAAAATTACCTGCACAACACGTGGATACCGGAATGGGATTTGAGCGTTTGTGTATGGCGATGCAAAATGTGACTTCGAATTATGATACCGATGTTTTCACACCGCTTATCGCAAAAGTTGAAGATATTACAGGATTAAAATATACTTCAAACGAAGTTAAAAACATATCAGAAGAACAAAACAAAACCAATATTGCGATTCGTGTAATTGTAGACCACGTTCGTGCGGTAGCTTTTGCTATTGCTGACGGACAATTGCCTTCAAATACAGGTGCGGGTTATGTAATTCGTAGAATTTTACGTCGTGCGATTCGTTACGGATTTACGTTTTTAGGAACGAAAGAACCTTTCATCAACAAATTAGTAGAAGTTTTAGCGAATCAAATGGGCGAATTTTTCCCTGAAATCAAATCGCAACAACAATTGGTTACCAATGTAATTCGCGAAGAAGAAGCGTCTTTCTTAAGAACTTTGGAACAAGGATTACAATTATTAGATAAAGTAGTTGCTGAAACATCAGGAAAAGAAGTTTCGGGTGAAAAGGTGTTCGAATTGTACGATACATTTGGTTTCCCGAAAGACTTAACTGCTTTGATTTTAAAAGAAAAAGGCTATTCGTTTAACGAAACTGAATTTGAAACCGAATTACAAAAACAAAAAGCGCGTTCTCGTGCTGCTTCAGAGGTTACAACTGATGATTGGAAGGTATTAATTGATGGAAATGTGGAAACATTCGTTGGTTATGACCAAACAGAAAACAATGTTAAAATCACTAGAATTCGTAAAGTAGATTCTAAAAAAGATGGTGTTTTGTACCAAATTGTTTTAGATAATACGCCGTTCTATCCAGAAGGTGGTGGACAAGTGGGCGATAAAGGAGCGTTAGTTTCTGCAAACGAAACGATTGAGATTATTGACACGAAAAAAGAAAACAACTTAATATTACATTTCGCAAAACAACTTCCAGAAAACGTGGAAGCTGGATTTGTTGCCAAAGTACATACCGATTTAAGAACTTCGACTTCTAAAAATCACTCGGCTACTCATTTGATGCATTTGGCTTTGAGAACGATTTTAGGAACGCATGTGGAGCAAAAAGGTTCATTGGTTAATCCAAATTACTTACGTTTCGACTTTTCGCATTTTTCAAAAGTTTCGGATGAAGAATTACGTCAAGTAGAAGCTTTTGTAAATACTCGAATTGAAGAGCAATTGCAATTGGTAGAACACAGAAATATTCCAATCCAACAAGCAATGGAGCAAGGTGCTATGGCTTTATTTGGAGAAAAATATGGCGATAATGTTCGTATGATTGAATTTGGAGATAGCAAAGAATTGTGTGGTGGTATTCACGTAAAAAACACCGCTGATATTTGGCATTTCAAAATTGTTTCTGAAGGTGCTGTAGCAGCTGGAATTCGTCGTGTTGAGGCGATAACGGGTGATGCTGTGAAAGATTTCTACAAAAACCAAGAAAATACGTTAGCAGAAATCAAAGAAGTATTGAAAAATCCACAAGATGTTTTAAAATCAGTGACTTCTTTACAAGACGACAATGCAAAGTTGAAAAAACAACTAGAGCAATTAGTAAAAGAAAAAATTGAAGGATTAAAAAATACCTTAGTTGCCGATTTCCAAGAAATCAACGGTATTCAATTTTTATCAAAACAAGTCGATTTATCCATGAGTTCGACTAAAGATTTAGCGCAAGCTATTGGTACTTCTAAACCCAATGCTTTTGTATTTTTAGCTTCAATTGAAGACAATGCACCAAACATTCACTGCTACATTTCAAAAGAATTAGTTGCTGAAAAAGGATTAAACGCTGGAAACGTAATCAGAGAATTAGGAAAACTAATCGACGGAAATGGTGGTGGACAACCATTCTTCGCATCAGGAAAAGGGAAGAATGTTGGTGGAATTAATGAGGCATTAGAGAAAGTGGTTGAGTTTGTGAAATAACAATTCTAAAACTTTGTCATGCTGAACTTGTTTCAGCATCTCATAAACACAATTTTTTTAAGATCCTGAAACAAGTTCAGGATGACAAGGAAAACTCATATTATAAATACCGGTAAAATAAAATTTTGTCGGTATTTTTTTGTAAAAAAAATTGGAAAATCATTTTTTTTTTTGATTTGTAAAAATTTAACAAATAACAAAAATGAAAAAACTACTTTACCTTTTTAGTGCAATTGCGCTAACTTTAACTTCTTGTTCAAGTGATGATGATTCGAATAATAATTCATCCAATGTTACATTAATAAAAAAAATCATTCTTACATCTGATGACGAAGAAGATGATTCTTATTGGAATAATACTATAACATTCACTTACAATGGGACTAAATTAGTTGAATCTATAGAAGACGATAACTATAAAACCGTATATACTTACACTGGTGATTTAATTACCAAAATTGAATATTTTGATGGTACAGTTTTAGATGAGTACGAATTGTTCTCATATAATTCAAATGGAAAATTAGTAGAATATCGTTCAATAGGAGATGTTTCTGAAGAAAAATTTACTTATACATATAATAGTAATGGTACCGTTTCAGTAAACGAATATCAAGGAACTATTGGTAGCCCTACTTTAGACCCGAGTTCACCTTACACCTACACTTTTACTGATGGCGAATTAACAGCTGATGATGATAGTATTTTTGTATATGAAGACAAAAATAATCCTTTTATGAATGTAACTGGATTTAAGGAATTAATGCTTCCTGAATTTGCTGATGACTATATGATTGCTTTTGGAAGAAACAAAATGATGACATCAACTTATGATGAGAGTAATACTTCTGAAGGGATTTTTGCAACTCATACTTACAATTCAAGTAATTTTCCTACATCATCTGTTATAAACGCTAATTTTACATTAGGTTCATTTATTGGAACTGTTAATGTTCAATATTTCTACAACTAAACATTTTAAAAATCAATAATGAATCCCGATAATTTTAAATTATCGGGATTTTTTGTAAAAAATTGGAAAATCATTTTTTTTGCTTTGTAAAAATTTAACAAATAACAAAAATGAAAAAACTACTTTACCTTTTTAGTGCAATTGCGCTAATTTTAACTTCTTGTTCAAGCGATGATGATTCAAATAATGCATCAGTGGTTTTATTGAAAAAGGCAATTGACACTTATGAAGATGATTCTACTTATACAACAGAATACGAATATTCGGGGAATAAAATCATTAGATCTTATGATTCAGAAGGAGAATATGTATTATTTACTTACACAGGAAATCTTATAACCAAATTGGAGTTTTTTTTACCTGACGACACTTTAGAACAAGTAGAAACTTATTCATATGATTCAAGTGATAGATTAATTCAAATGGTAAGAGTTTTTCCAAATGACACTGACTGGGGGAATAAAGAAACTTACACTTACAATGCTAATGGTACTGTAACTGCAAATTATTATAGTGGTGATTATGATTCTCAAACAAATTTAGACGATACTGCAACGATTACAATCAGTAATAACAGTGTAACTCAAATTGCTTATACTAGTGGTAGAACTATAACATATACTTATGATAGCAAAAAAAATCCTACGATTAATGTATTAGGTTTAGATAAGTTTATTTTTACAGAAGGTCAAGGAAATAGTGCTGTTAATATTGTTTTAACTGTAGTTGACAGTGAAGGTTGGTTAAGTTCAACTGGCACTTTACAATATAATAGTCAAGATTACCCAACTTCGGAAACTACAACTGAAGATGGTGAAGATATAGAAACAACGTTTTTCTATTAATTATTTAGTTTTTTAATAAACACAAATCCCGATAAGCTTCAAAACTTATCGGGATTTTTTTATTCTACCACCGCAATCGCCTCTATTTCAATTAACCATTCTTTTCTTCCAAGACTTTGAATTCCAACTAAAGTACTAGCTGGATAATTTTCATTTCCTAGAAAGACTTTTCTAACTTTTCTAAAAACAGGTAAATCCACTTCAGGATTAAAATTTACAATGTAAGTATTCATTTTTACTACATCTTCAAATGCAGCATTGCAATTTTGAAGCTGCTTTTCTAAATTTTGAAAAGTAGCAATGGTTTGGGCTTCTAAATCTGCACCATCACCAATTTGTCCTGAAATGTAAAGCGTTTTAAAATTTCCCGTTTTTACTATTACGGTTTGAGAAAAACCTTCATTGGGTTCGATGTATTCTTTTTCAATCATTTGAGTTACATTAAATCTTGAGTAAAAATACTCGTTTTTTGTAAAAAGTAGTTTAAATTTGAACTTTAAACCCAATTGATTTGCAATTCACAACCAAAATACCCGTTGAAAAAAGCGATTTCCCAATCGATTATGATTCAAAAATCCTATTGTTAGGTTCGTGTTTTGCAGAAAACATCGGAAAGAAATTCGAGTATTTTAAATTCCAAAGTACAACTAATCCTTTTGGAATTATTTTTAATGTAGTTTCTTTAGAAAAATTGATTCGTCGTGCTATTGAAAATAGAAAGTTTACTGAAAACGACATTTTCTATCATAATGAGCTTTGGCATTGTTATGAAGTACATTCTGAATTATCAAATTCGAATAAAAATACTTTTTTAAATTCTTTAAACGAATTAATCAACTCAACATCTCAACAATTAAACGATTCAACACATATTATCATTACATTAGGAACATCTTGGGTGTATCGAAATTTGGAATCCAATGAAATTGTAGCTAATTGTCATAAAGTGCCACAAAAAAACTTTACAAAAGAATTACTTTCGATTAGTCAAACGGAAGAAAGTTTACAAAATATTGTTTCGTTAATTCATTCAGTTAACCCAAATTGTAATTTCATCTTTACCGTTTCGCCAGTTCGCCATATCAAAGATGGTTTTGTAGAAAACACTTTGAGTAAAGCGTATTTGATTGCTGCAATTCATTCCCATAACCTACAAGCTATAACCTACTTTCCATCTTACGAAATCATGATGGACGAACTTCGCGACTATCGGTTTTATGCCCAAGATATGTTGCATCCTAATCAAGTGGCAATTGATTATATTTGGGAACAATTTGTTGCTTCAGCCGTTACAGAAGAAAGTAAGGCAATTATGACTGAAGTTGCTATCATCCAAAAAAGTTTGGCACATAAACCATTTAATCCGAATTCGGAAAGCCATTTGAAATTTAAAACGCAACTTGATATAAAAATTAAAGCTATTCAAAATCAGCATCCAATTATAAAATTTTGTTAAAATACGGCAATTGCCCTATTTCCTACGTAGTCTCTTTTTGTGAATTTTGGATTATCAAATAACACTAAAATTCACAATTATGAAAAAATTAAAATTTACTTCGGTTTTTTATTTATTAGCATTTTTATTTATTACTTCTGTTGGTTACTCTCAACGAATGGTTGCGGCAAATGAAATAACTCCTCAATTTTTAAAAGAAACTTTTGATAATGCTTTTATTGAAGTTACTGAAGTTAAAGAAACTTTTATTAAGGTTAAGGACGTTTTTAATATGTATTTAGATATTGATAAAAACCAACGTTATATAGCCATAAGTTCAACTTACAATTTAGTAGATGGTACTTCTCCAGCAAAAGCTCTTGCTCTGATGAATAAAATTAATGCGGAAGTGGCTCTAATTAAAGTGTATTATAACCAAAATAATAATTCTATTACCTATTACTATTATTTCTGGACAGAAGGTGGTTTTACTCAAAAATCATTAATTAGTGCTTTTCGTTTATACAAATCTGCATTGACGTTAACTTTAGAAAAAGATACAGATCGTATAATCAAGTAATGGGAATTTGATTAAAAATTAGATATTTAATTGTAACAGGTGTTTAATTCTATTAAATTGCTACAATAGTTTATACTAAAAACTCAATTTACTCCATCAAAAAGATATTGTAACTATTTACGAATTCGATTTACAATAATAATATTTTTTGAATTTGTGTTAAGAATCTCTGCCTAGTCAATAGATTAGGTGGAGATTTTTTTAAGGCAAATGCCGTATTGCATAATTTAGAAAAAAGGTTCAAATTTGGTAATATTTAGAAAATTATGGCTGTCAAACTTTCAAAGTTGCATTTTTGTCTTTTTCTGCTGTTTTCTCTTTTCGAAACAATAGCTCAAAATTATACCAAGGAGCAAATTGATTCTATCAATCAAGTTCCTTATCATTTAAAAATTGAAAATACGTTTAAAAGCGAAAAAGCATTTCTAAGCGGACTTTCTGCTGCTAAAGCCTTAAATTATAAAACAGGAATAGCGGATTCTTATGGAAATCTGGCAACTATTTATTTTTATCAAGGGAAGTATGAGTTGAGTCAACGATACAATAATTTGGCAATCAAAGAATATAGTGCCTTGGAAAGATTTGATCAGGTGGCTTCTCTTTATGCTGGCTACGGCTACCATTTGAAGCGAAGAGATTTTTCGGAAGCTTTAAAATATATGCAAAAGGGAATTAAACTAGCCGAAAAGCACAAAGTTTCAGAAACAGTTTTAAGTCCGATTTATGATAATTATGGGGTGCTTAAAGAAATGAATAAGGAATATGATAGTGCTTATTATTTTTATAGAAAATCATTAAAATTAAAAGAAAAAGTTTCAGATAGTGTTGGAATTCCTTACAGTTTGAATAAAATTGGGATGCTGCAACTTTTGGAAGGAAAATTTACTATTGCTAAAGAAAATTTGGATAGAGCATATGCTATTCGTTTGAAAATCAATGATAAAATTGGGATTGCTGAGAACTTAAATTTTTACGGTTGCTACTATTATGAAATTAACGATTTTAAAAAATCTAATGAGTATTTTATTAAAGCGCTAGAATTCAGTAAAAGATACAATTATGGCTATTTGACTCAAGAAAATTTAAAACGAATGGCAGAGGTATATGAAGTGCAAAACAAATACAAAGAAGCTTTAGCATATTTCAAGAAACATATTGTTTGTCGTGATAGTATTTCAGATGAAACTATTAGAATCCGACAAGCCGAAATGCATACCAAATTTGATACCGAAGAAAAAGAAAAACAAATTTTACTTCAAAGAGCTGAATTAGCCGAGAAAAATGCAACTTTAATTATTGCATTCGGACTCTTATTGATTTCAGTTTTAATTGGCTATTTCGTTTATAACAAACAAAAATTACAAACATTACAGCTGATTAAAGAACGTGAATTGCAGGATGCTTTACTTAAAATTGAAACCCAAAACCGATTACAAGAACAACGTCTGCAAATTTCAAGGGATTTACATGACAACATTGGTTCCCAACTCACGTTTATAATTTCATCTATTGATAATTTGAAATTTGCTTTTAACAATCAAAATCCAATTGTGGATGAAAAGTTGTCCAATATAAGTGCGTTTACTAAAGAAACAATTATTGAGCTTCGTGATACTATATGGGCAATGAACAAAGAGGCAATTACTATTGAAGATTTGGAATCGAGAATTTCAAATTTTATAGAAAATGCAAAAACTTCATTAAGCGGTATTCAATTTGAATTTAAGTCGAATTGCAGCGACAAACAATTACAACCTTTTACTTCCAAAGACGGTATGAATATGTATCGCATCATTCAAGAAGCCGTCAATAACGCCATCAAACACGCCGAAGCTAGCCGAATTCAAGTTGAAATTAATTGTTTGAAAGATGAAATTCAATTCCAAATTTCAGACAACGGAAAAGGAATAGATCATAATCAAAACTCCTTTGGAAATGGACTAACCACCATGCGAAAACGTGCTAACGAATTAGATTCAAATCTTCAAATTCAGGAATTAGAGAAAGGAACTTCAGTGACTTTTAAAATAAAACCAAGAAAAAGCGGAAATTTAAATTAAAGTTTTATCTTTAGAATAGAATAAAAACTTTTAATATGATTAGACTGCTTCCTTTTTTATTAGGTACCGTACTTTGTTTTTCTCAAGTAAAAAATACTGATAGTTTAAAAGTAGTGATTTCTAAAAGTAAAGGTGACGCTAAAGCTGAATTACTTTTAGAATTAGCCAAACACTATCAATATTTTGAACCTGATTCAATTTGTATTTTTTATGCAGATCAAGCAATTATGGCTGCTAAAAGCAAGTTGGTAAAAGGCAAAGCTTTTTATCGTAAAGCACATATTTATCGTTCCTTTGAAAATGACTTAGAACAATTAAAATATTTTCAATTAGCTTTTGATAATTTGAAAGGACAAAACGACTCAATTGCTGCAGATGCAGTTTATTATCAATCTAGAGTTTACCAAAAAAAAGGAATGTATCCAGAAGCATTAAGGTTTGGATATAAAGAACTCGAAATGCGAAAAAAATTATCAAGTAAAATAAAGTTAGTTGAAGCGTATCAAGAAATTGGATTTACATATGACCGAATGGGTGATTATTTAAAAGCTATCGAGTGGCATAAAAAAAGTTTAGAAGAGGCGCTTAAACAAAATGATAATGAAGTGATTGGTAGAGCTTATGGACTTATCGGGATTGCCTACGATGAATTAAACGAATTTGATAAGGCACTAGAATATAATTTTATAGCAGTTGATTATTTCAAAAAAACAATTGATAGCAGATATCTTCATACTTGGTATTCCAATATAGGAAATACTTATACAAAGAAAAGTGATTTTCTGAATGCTGAAAAATATACGCTTTTAGCACTAAGTGATGGAAGTAAAAATCGTTATGTTACTAAAGTAAACTTGGGAAAAATATATGTAGAACAAGGAAAGTATGATTTAGCTAATGAAATTCTAAAAAATGTACTCGAAGAATTAATTGTTGCAGATGATAAAAGAATTCTATCTGAAGCCTATTACCGTTTACATGAATTAAGAAAAAAAGAAGGTAATTTTAAAGAAGCACTAGATTATTTCGAAAAATATAAGATTAATGAAGATGAAATGCTAAATGAAGCTAAGTTGAAATTAATTACAGAAATGTCTACTCAGTATGAAACGAGTGAAAAAGAGAAAGCTTTAGTAAAAGAAAAAATTAAAGTTGCAGAACGTGAATTAAATATTAAAAACAAGAATAATTGGCTATTAATCTTAGGCATTTTTATAATTACAATAGCTTCTGGAGCACTTTTGTATATCAATCAACAGCATTTTAAAAACAAACAGCTAATTAAAGAAAAGCAATTATCTGAAGCATTACTGAAAATTGAAACCAACAATAGACTTCAAGAGCAACGACTAGCAATTTCAAGAGATTTGCATGATAACATTGGTGCACAATTAACCTTTATAATTTCATCAGTTGATAGTTTAAAAATGATGATGAGTTCGACAGAAAATAAACTTTCTGAAAAGCTTACAGGTTTAAGTAGTTTTACAAGAGACACAATACAAGAACTAAGAGATACTATTTGGGCAATGAATAAAGATGAGATTTCTATTGAAGATTTGAAAACTCGAATTTCAAATTTTATAGACCAAGCAAGAGCAGCAATGCAAGGAATTGATTTTACTTTTAATTGCAATGTTCCAAAAGAAACTTTATTTAGCTCAAAAGATGGAATGAACTTGTATCGGATTATTCAGGAGGCAACTAACAATGCAATCAAACACGCTAATGGAACTAAAATTGATGTAACTTTTAATAGACATTTTGAAAATCAATTTGAGGTTGTTATTGAAGATAATGGAATAGGATTTTCTCAAAATGAAGTTCAAACAGGGAATGGTTTACTTTCATTAAATAAAAGAGCAAAAGAAATTAATGGTAAATTAGAAATAATTAAATTAAAACAAGGAACTCAGATTACTTTAAAATTTGAAATATAAGGCAATTGCCCTATTGTATTACTAATTGAAAAATATCATTTTTGAACATAATTAATAATAAAAAGATGAAAAACTTTTACTCATTTCTATTAGGTTTTTTTATAGTATCAACTACACTTGCTCAAAATGTAGTTTTCCACGATACATTTGATGATGATAAAAACAATTGGACTACAACAAAAGACGATTATGCTTCCTATATCAAAAAAGGAGAATTAATTATTGAAAATAAAAGTACAAATGGCGCAAAATGGCACTTGTACAAACTAGGAATCAATTCAGATGAAGTTGACTTTGATATTGAAGCATCGATAAAAGTTCTTGACGCCTCTAAAGATACAGATACTTATGGCCTTGTTTGGTCTGGTTATAATGATAATTCATATTATAATGTAGTGCGTTTAACACCAGATAAACAAGTACAATTGTATCAATATCAAAAAGACAAATTTGATTATTATAAGCCTTGGACAAAAGAAAAATATATTAATGGTTACAAAAAAACTAACCGAATTAAAGTTGTTAAAAGAGCTAATATTACAAGGATTTATATCAACGATAACCTTGTGCATCAAACGGGTCAAAATTTTTATTATGGAAACAAAATTGGTTTCATTTTAGATGCAAAAACAACTATCGCCATAGAAGAAATTAAAGTAACAGAGTTTCCTAGGAAAATAAAAGTAGTGGATTCATACAATCCAAATTTGAAAATTGAAAAACTTCCCGAAACAATATCTTCTAAAGAATATGAAGAAACAAATCCAGTAGTTTCTGCTGACGGAACAATCTTATATGTGGATAGAAAAAATTGTGATTTAAACATTGGTGGTGCAGAAAAAGATGATATTTGGTATTCTGTAAAAGATGTAAATGGCAATTGGTCTCCATTAAAAAATATAGGAAGACCATTAAATAATGACAATCATAATTTTGTAATTTCTACTTCACCAGATAACAATACATTATTAGTTGGTAATAAGTACAAATCCGATGGAAGTGCAAATGGTCCTGGAGTTTCTATTTCTAACAGAACCGTTGATGGATGGGAAGTGCCAAAAGAAATGGTAATTAAAAATTACGAGAATAAAAGTAAATTTGTAGCCTATTTTCTAACAAATGACAACAAACATTTGTTAATGTCATTAGAGCGTTCTGAAGGATATGGATTGAAAGATTTGTATGTGTCATTTAGAGAAAATGAGAACACGTGGTCCACACCAAAAAATCTTGGAAATGTAATTAATACTTTTGAAGAAGATGTTAACCCATTTCTTGCTTCGGATGGTAAAACGTTATATTTTGCAACTAGAGGTCACGAAGGTTATGGTGGTTACGACTTATTTGTGTCTAAACGATTAGACGATACTTGGACGAATTGGTCAACACCAGAAAATTTGGGAAATATTATCAATACACCAGGAACAGAGCTAAGTATATTTTTATCGGCTAAAGGTGATAAAGCTTACATTGGTCGTTCGAAGGATATTTGGGAAATAACCAATACCGTAAAACAAGATCCAGTAGTTTTGGTAAAAGGAAAAGTATATGATGCCAAAACAAAAGAAGTTTTAAGCGCGCCAATTGTATACAATAATCTAAAAACAAATAAAGAACTTGGAACGGCTATTTCAGATCCAAAAACTGGAAGTTACAGTATCGTTTTACCTTACGGAAATTTATATAGTTTCATGGCTGAAAAATCAGGTTATTACGCCGTTACCGAAAACGTAGACGTTACAAATCTTTCTGAATACAAAGAAATCAATGTTGACTTGTATTTAAATCCAATTGAAAAAGGACAAACTATCCGTCTGAATAATATTTTCTTTGAATCAGGTAAATTTGATTTATTATCTGAATCTTTCGCAGAACTAGACAAATTATTCAACATCTTAAAAGAAAATAAAAAGCTTCAAATTGAAATTGCTGGCCATACCGATGCAGTTGGTTCTGATGCAAATAACATGACATTGTCAAATAACAGAGCTAATTCTGTTATGAACTATCTAATTGCAAAAGGAATTGATAAATCTCGTTTGTCAGCAAAAGGCTATGGAGAAACGAAGTTTATTGCAACAAACGATACCGAAGAAGGAAAACAATTAAACCGAAGAGTAGAATTTTCTATTTTAGATTTGTAAAATAAATTGTAAATTTAGAAATGCAAAAAACAATTAAAATAGGAATCATTGATGATAATAGTTTTTTGATCAAAGCGATTAAGGAAAAGTTATCTTTTTTCGACGATTTGCAAATTAAATTTACTGCTATTCATGGTGAAGATTTACTGCAAAAGTTAGCCGAAAACCACAATGTAGATGTTTTGTTAATGGATATTGAAATGCCAGTTCTAAACGGAATTGAAGCTACTAAAGCGGTAAAAAATAAGTTTCCACAAATCAAAATTATCATGCTAACGGTTTTTGATAATGATGAAAATATTTTCAATGCCATTAAAGCCGGAGCCGATGGTTATTTGTTAAAAGAAGTGGATCCCAAAAGTTTACATCAAGGCATTCACGAAACCTTAAATGGTGGTGCAGCAATGAATCCTTCAATTGCACTAAAAACGTTGAAATTATTGCGTAATCCAATAGAATTTCAAAATACAACCGAAGTGGAAGAAATTACACTTTCACCAAGAGAAGTTGAGGTTTTAGAGCAGCTGAGTAAAGGATTAAGTTATACTGTAATTGCAGAGAATTTATTTCTTTCACCTTCAACAGTAAGAAAACATATTGAGAACATTTACACTAAATTACAAGTGCATTCAAAATTAGAAGCCGTACAAAAAGCAAAACAAAATAATTGGATATAATTTAAAAATTATACGCCAAATGACGTATGGTATTTTATAGGATATAAGCTTAATTTTGAAAAAATATTAAAGTAATTATCATGGAAAAATTAAAATTAACAATTGTGTTATTATTTAGTTGTATGTCACACTACATGGTTGCTCAAAATGCACTTAAAGATAAAGTTGCGGTCAAAAATCATTCTGATAAAGTTATGATGTTTTTTGGGAAATCTGATTTCGATTCAGCATTTCAGGAATTAAGAAAATTCTATCCAGTTTCGGAGTTGGATTATCAAACACTTAAGACTAAATCCACCGAAAATCTAAGATCAGCAACAGTAGGATTTGGTAAAATTACAGGAGATGTTTTTATTAGTGAGGAAATTTTAAAAGACTTTGCAGTTAGAAGAAATTATTTAATTAAGCTAGAAAAAATCTTACTAAGATTTAATATTGTTTATTATAATGGTATAGATGGATGGATTGTCAATAGTTTTAACTGGGATGACAATTTTGAAGTTTATTTTGAGAAAAGCAATTAATAATAAAAAAATCCCTTAAGGGATTTTTTTATTATAATTTACTCTCTAAACTTTGCCATCCACCACCATTAATACAATCAATTCCATTTTGTTTTAAAATAGAAGTTGCTTGCGCACTTCGCATTCCTGAACGACAGCAAGCAATAACTGGTTTGTTCCATTTTTTGATGGTTTCAATATTGCCATTCAAAACTTGTAATGCAATATTTTTTGAACCTTTAATGTGTCCATCTGCAAATTCTTCCTTTGTACGAACATCTAAAATAATAGCGCCTTTTGCAACATATTCCTGAACATCATTTGCTTTATTTCCTAAACCTAAAAAATCTAAAATTCCCATAGCTTTTTATTTAATTTTCAATTTTATAATGCAAATGTAAAGCTAACACAAAAGTAATTCAGTAACAAAAGTTACGTTTCTAAATAATTCCTTATTTTTGATACCAATGAAAGGAATAGATAGAAAATCCGAAATTATTAATTGTGCGGCTCAGTTGTTCAAAAACAAAGGCTATAGTGCCGTAACCATGCGCGATATTGCACAGGCGCTCGATATTAAAGCTGCTAGTTTGTACAATCATATCAAATCCAAACAAGAGATTTTAGTTTTAATTATCATCGAAATTGCTGAAGAATTTACCAAAGTAATGAATGAAATTCTCGAATCCGATGCACCTACAATCAATAAAGTGGAACGTGTAATCCAGTTGCATATTGCTATAACAATCAGAAATTCAGATGCTTTGGCTTGCCTGAATAATGATTGGATGCATTTAACCGATGACCAATTAGCTTATTTCATACGAATGAGAGAAGATTATGAAAATAACTTCCGAAAAATCATCAAAAATGGCGTCGAACAAGGTGAAATTAAAGCTAATAACCAAGAAGTTATGGTGTTTTCAATTCTTTCTACTTTACGGACGCTCTATCTTTGGTATGGAAAAACTAACAAAATATCCGCTGAAGAATTACAGAAAAGTATGTCAGAATTATACTTAAACGGCATTACCAATAACTAACAGTTGTTAATTTTTTACCTATAATATATTTATTTCGAAAAATTACCTAAATTTGCATTGTAAACTAACATTTGTTAGTTATAGTATTTCAAATATATGGCAAAATTTTATCCAGTACAAATAGCTGATATTCAAAAGGAAACCAAAGATTGTTCCGTGGTAACTTTTGATATTCCAAATGATTTAAAAGAAGAATTTAAATTCAATCAAGGCCAACATCTTACTTTAAAAACCACAATAAATGGAGAAGAAGTAAGACGTTCGTATTCTCTTTGCTCTAGTCCATTGGAAGACAAATGGCAAGTAGCAGTTAAGAAAATTAACGGCGGTTTGTTTTCCACTTTTATAAATACAGAACTTAAAAAAGGCGATACACTAGAAATAATGCCACCTAGCGGTCATTTTTTTAAACCTGTCGATACAACAAAAGCTAAAAATTACATCGTTTTTGCTGCAGGAAGTGGTATAACGCCAATTCTTTCAATCATAAAAACACATTTAGCTGCAGAGCCAAATGCAACTTTTAAGTTATTTTATTTGAATAGAACGGTAAAATCTATTATCTTTAAAGAGCAAATTGAACAGCTTAAAAATTTGTATTTCAATAGATTAGAGATTTTTCATTTTCTAACCAAAGAACACAGGCCTGTGGAACTTTTCAACGGAAGATTTACCAAAGAAAAGCTACAAGTGATGGCTGAAAAATTATTCGACCCAAAAGAAATTGACGAATGTTTCATTTGTGGTCCAGAAGATATGATTTTCTTGTTGCGTGATGAGTTGACCGCATCAGGTTTAGATAAAGAAAAAATCCACTACGAATTATTCGTAACAGGAATTTCAGAAGAAGATAAAAAACGTGCAGTAACAATCGCTGAAAAGAAAGTAGAAGGAACAGAAGTAACCATAATTGATGGTGGAAAAGAATTCCATTTCATTATGGAAGCCGATTACGATAATATTTTAGACGGAGCAATCGCTGCTGGTGCCGATTTACCTTTCGCTTGCAAAGGTGGCGTATGCGGAACTTGCCGTTGTAAAATTGTAGAAGGAACAGCAGAAATGAAAATCAACTACGCACTCGATGAAAGTGAAGTTGAAAAACAATTAACACTGAGCTGTCAAGCAGTCCCAACATCTAAGAAATTAGTTGTTGATTTTGGAGTTTAAAATTTGTTTCAAGTTTCAAGTTTCAGGTTGTACAACTTCGAACTTTGAACTTTAAACTTTAAATAAAAAGTTATGTCAGAAAAAGAAATTAAAAGTTTAGAAGAAATTTTCGAAGCAAAAATTGCTAGAGACGAAAAAATTGAACCAAAAGATTGGATGCCAGAGAAATACCGTCAGACGCATATTAGACAAATTTCTCAACACGCGCATTCTGAAATTGTAGGGATGTTGCCAGAAGGAAACTGGATCACAAGAGCACCTTCGTTAAAAAGAAAAGTAGCTTTATTAGCAAAAATTCAAGACGAAGCAGGTCACGGTTTGTACTTATACAGCGCTTGCGAAACTTTAGGAGTCTCAAGAGATGAATTGTACGAACAGCTGCATTCTGGAAAAGCAAAATATTCAAGTATTTTTAATTATCCAACATTAACTTGGGCTGACATGGGTGCAGTGGGTTGGTTAGTAGATGGTGCTGCTATTATTAATCAAGTGCCATTGTGCGCAACTTCATACGGACCATACGCAAGAGCAATGGTACGTGTGTGTAAAGAGGAAAGTTTTCACCAACGTCAAGGATTCCAAATCATGATGACATTGGCTGAAGGAACTCCTGAACAAAAGGAAATGGCTCAAGATGCTTTAAACCGTTGGTGGTTTCCAGCTTTAATGATGTTAGGGCCAACAGACGATGCTTCTGTTCACACCGAACAATCCATGAAATGGAAATTAAAAAGAAAAACCAATGACGAGTTACGCCAACAATTCGTAGATCAAACCGTTCCTCAAGCAGAAATGATTGGTTTAACTATTCCAGATCCAAATTTAAAATGGAATCCAGAAACCAAACACTACGAATTCAGTGAATTGGATTGGGAAGAATTTTGGCAAGTAGTAAAAGGTCACGGCCCATGTAATAAAATGCGATTAGACGCTAGAAGAAACGCATGGAATAATGGCGAATGGGTAAGAAATGCAGCCATGGCTTACGCCGAAAAACAAGAAAATAAAGAAGTAAAACAAGCTATCTAATAAGTTCTCAGTCATAGTTTTCAGTGTTTAAACTGCTAACTGCGACTGCGACTGTAAACTATAAAGAAATGAAAAATTGGCCACTTTGGGAAGTATTTATCAGAAGTAAAAACGGACTAGAACACCGTCATTGCGGTTCATTACATGCAAGCGATGCTACAATGGCATTAGAAAACGCTCGCGATGTTTATACACGTAGAATGGAAGGCGTTAGTATTTGGGTGGTACCATCAAGCCAAATTACAGCATCAAATCCAGAATTAAACGGAGAAACATTTGAACCAGCAATGGATAAAGCCTATCGTCACCCAACTTTCTACGAATTACCTGACGAATTAAAACACATGTAATAGTTCTTCATTGGTATTCCCATCCTTTGGAGGGGTGCCCGAAGGGCGGGGTGGTTTTAAGCCATCTCATTTATAAAAATAATTTACAAATTCGGTTCAAAAAAACAGTTTCGAGTTTGTAAAAAACTAATTAAAAATGAACAACAATTTAATTCAATATATCTACGGTATTGCTGATAACTCACTAATCTTGGGACAACGTCTAGGTGAATTGTGCGGACACGGGCCAAGTTTGGAAACCGATATTGCAATGACTAACATCTCTTTAGATTTGTTTGGCCAAGTAAGAAGTTATTTCCAATATGCCGCCAAAATCCAAGGAAACGACACTACTGAAGACACTATAGCTTTCTTGCGAAAAGAGAGAGAATATAAAAACGTTCTTTTGGTAGAGCAACCTAATACAGATTTTGCGTACTCGATTACTAGACAATTTTTGTTTGATATGTTCCACATCGAATTATTAAACGAATTGCAAAACAGTAAAGACGAAACTTTAGCAGCTATTGCCAAGAAAAGCATCAAAGAAGTAAGCTATCACGTAAGGTTTTCTTCGGATTGGATGCGTCGTTTGGGCGATGGAACTGAAGAAAGTAACCAAAGAGCGCAAGCTGCAGTAAATGATTTATGGGTTTTTACAGATGAATTGTTTCACCAAACCGATGCAGATAAAGCAATGGTTTCAGAAGGAATAGGAGTAGATGTAACCCAACTAAAACAAAGCTATTATCAAAAAGTAAACGCTATTTTAGAGGAAGCAACAATTGAAGTTCCAAAAATTGAATACTTCCAAAAAGGAGGAAAACAAGGAATTCACAGCGAATACATGGGTTACATTTTAACCGAAATGCAATACATGCAACGCACGTACCCAAATATGAATTGGTAAATAAAAAAAAATCTGCTTTTCTCCCTCTCCTTTGGAGAGGGTTGGGGTGAGGCTTATGACAGAACAATTAACACATATCGACCCAAAACTTTTCGAAATTCTCGAAACAGTTTCAGATCCAGAAATTCCGGTATTATCTATCGTGGAAATGGGTGTGGTGCGCGCTGCACAAATGGTTAATAATGTTGCTGAAATTGTCATAACACCCACATACAGTGGCTGTCCAGCAATGGATGTCATTGGCGATGATATCAAACTAGCATTCAAACAAAAAGGAATTGAAGCTAAAATAGAATTGGTATTATCACCAGCTTGGACCACCGATTGGATTACACCAAAAGGCAGAAAAGCACTAGAAAAATACGGTATAGCCGCTCCTTTAGAACCCGAAGCGGACAAAGAAGCATTATTAGGAAATAAAAAATTAGTCAAATGCCCGCAATGCCAATCAACCAATACGAAGTTGGTAAGCCAATTTGGTTCAACAGCTTGCAAAGCTTTTTTCCAATGTGAAGATTGTCTAGAGCCGTTTGATTATTTTAAATGTTTGAAATAAAATTACAATTGACCTGCAAAGTTGCAAAACCTTGCAGGTCTTATAACTTAAAATAGGTATGAGCACAAATTCAATTGAATTAAAAATTGAAAATAATATTGCATTCATTGCATTGAACAGACCCGATGTTTTCAACAGTTTCAACAGAGAAATGGCGTTGTTGTTGCAAAATATTTTAGACCAATGTCAAACAGATGCTACTGTTAGAGCCATTGTTCTAACTGGAAATGGAAAAGCATTTTGTGCCGGACAAGATTTGAAAGAAGTAACGTCTCCAGAATTAAATCCAGGTTTCAGAAAAATTTTGGAAGAACATTACAATCCAATCATCCAAAGAATCAGAACTATCGAGAAACCAATCATAGCAGCAGTCAATGGAGTAGCAGCTGGTGCTGGAGCTAATATTGCTTTAGCTTGTGATATCGTGGTTGCTACTGAAAACGCATCATTTATTCAAGCGTTTAGTAAAATTGGTTTGGTACCGGATAGCGCAGGAACTTTTTTCTTGCCAAGATTAATTGGTTTCCAAAAAGCCAGCGCATTAATGCTATCAGGCGATAAAGTATCAGCAAATCAAGCCGAACAAATGGGAATGATTTTTAAAGTATTTACCGAAGAAAATTTCCAAGAGGAAGTCAATAAATTAGCAGTAACATTGGCACAAATGCCAACAAAAGCTCTAGGTTTAACCAAAAGATTATTGAATCAATCCATGAATAATAATCTTGACCAACAACTAGCTATGGAAAGCGATTTACAAATTGAAGCTAGTTCGTCAAATGATTATAACGAAGGCGTAACCGCTTTCGTAGAGAAAAGAAAACCAGAATTTAAAGGGAATTAATTTTCTATATTCTGAATAAGCTCCATCGGGGCGACCTATTGGTAATAGAAAGATATAATGTTTATAAAAGTCCCATCGGGACGACATGTTAAATATGAATGTAGCAATAATCGGTTCAGGAACAATGGGAAGTGGCATCGCACAAGTAGCCGCAACTTCTGGTTGTACCGTAAAAATATATGATACCAACGAACAAGCTCTGCAAAAAAGCAAACAAAGTTTAGAGGTAACCCTATCCAAATTAGTTGAAAAAGCCAAGATTGACGAAAACGTAAGAAATCGCATTCAAAATGCCATTTCTTACGTGAATACGTTACAAGAATTAGCTGATTCCAATTTGGTTATCGAAGCCATTATAGAAAATTTAGAAATCAAAAGAAAACTGTTTTCAGAACTAGAATCTTTGGTGGCACCAGAAACTATTTTAGCTTCCAATACGTCATCGTTGTCAATTGCTTCAATTGCAGCTTCATGCCAAAAACCAGAACGTGTTATCGGAATTCACTTTTTCAATCCAGCGCCATTAATGCAATTGGTAGAAGTAGTTCCGGCAGTGCAAACCAGCGAAGAAGTGTTGAAAAAATCCGTAAAAATTATTTCAGATTGGAAGAAAGTAGTCGCAGTTGCTAAAGACACACCAGGATTTATCGTAAATCGTGTAGCGCGACCTTTCTACAGCGAAAGTATCCGTATTTATGAAGAAGGTGTTGCAGATTTTGCCACTATCGATTGGAGTTTAAAAAACATCGGAAATTTTAGAATGGGACCATTCGAACTCATGGATTTCATTGGTCACGATGTCAATTATGTCGTTACCGAAACCGTATTTACCGCTTTTTATTTCGATCCAAGATACAAACCATCTTTCACCCAAAAACGATTACTAGAAGCAGGCTATTTGGGAAGAAAATCGGGAAGAGGCTTCTATAATTACAATACTACTGTCACATCGAGCGAAGTCGAGATGCCGCAAGTGGATATTAGCTTAGCGAAACAAATTTTTGAACGCGTAATAGTAATGTTAATCAACGAAGCGGCGGATGCTTTGTTTTTAAATATAGCCTCAGCAAAAGACATCGATAACGCCATGACCAAAGGTGTAAATTACCCAAAAGGACTATTAGCTTGGGCAGATGAATTAGGAATCGATTGGTGCGTAAATAAATTAGACGAATTATACAACGTATACCACGAAGATAGATACAGATGTAGTCCGATTTTACGTCGAATGAATAAAGAGAATAAAACTTTTTTCTAAAAATAAACTTAGCGAACATTGCGTAAATTTTTGCGCACTTTGCGGTTAAAAATAAAAAAATGGAAGGAACAAAAATACCATACAAAATGTTAAGCCAAGATGCCTACAGCCAATGGCTCGGAATCGAAATTCTCGAATGCGAAATCGGTCGATGCAAAGTAGCCATGACGGTTCGCAAAGAAATGCTTAACAGTATGTTCAAAGCCCACGGCGGAATTACGTATTCGCTTGCAGATACTGCTTTTGGTTTTGCAGCCAATACACACGGAAAATTTGCAGTTTCCATCGAAACTTCAATAAATCACATCGAAGCAGTAAACGAAGGCGATTATTTAACCGCTGAATCAGTAATAGAAAAAGTCAATAACAAGCTAGGGTTCAATATTATAGAAGTAAAAAGAGGCGATGAATTAGTAGCGCTTTTCAAAGGAGTCGTTTATCGCACTCAAAAAGATTGGGAAGAATAAAATTTTAGAAGCGAATGGCTCGGGCATTTATGTAATCCATTTTCCCGCTTTTCGTTTCAATCTTTTACAAACCTAACTGGTTTTAGAAACCTGTTAGGTTTGTAAAAGGATTTTCACTTCAATCGGGGCTAGATGGGAAGTGTTAGGTAAAAAACAAAATTAAAATTAAAAATAAGTTCAAAGTTGCGCAACTGAAAACTGCCAACTGAAAACTGCCAACTGAAATATGGAAGCATACATTATAGACGGAGTTCGAACTCCAATAGGAAGTTACCAAGGAGCATTAGCCGCTGTTCGTGCCGATGATTTGGCTGCAATTGTAATCAAAGCCATTGTAGAAAAAAATCCAAATATTCCAGCAACAGCTTATGATGACGTCATCTTAGGTTGCGCTAATCAAGCGGGAGAAGACAATAGAAACGTAGCAAGAATGGCAGCATTATTAGCTGGATTACCGTATTCTGTTCCAGGAGAAACCGTAAATCGTTTGTGTAGTTCGGGTTTATCAGCAGTAATTCATGCTAATAGAGCTATCAAAGCAGGCGACGGACATCTATTCATCGCTGGTGGTGTAGAACACATGACACGCGGTCCATTGGTAGTATCAAAACCATCAACCGCTTATGGAACTGATAGTAAAATGTATGACAGTAGCTTTGGATGGCGTTTTGTAAATCCAAAAATGCAGCAAATGTACGGAACAGACGCCATGGGTGAAACCGCAGAAAACTTGGTAGACAAATACCAAATATCTCGCGAAGATCAAGATGCTTTCGCCTACAACAGCCAAATTAAAGCCACAAAAGCCCAGCAATCAGGCCGTTTAGCGAAAGAAATTGTAGCCGTTGAAATTCCACAAAGAAAAGGAGAGCCAGTTGTAGTAGCACAAGACCAATTCATCAAATCAAATACAACGCTAGAAGGATTAGCAAATTTACGTCCAGCTTTCAGAAAAGAAGGAACCGTAACTGCAGGAAACGCTTCTGGATTGAATGACGGAGCTGCGGCAACTATCATTGCATCTGAAGAAGCCGTAAAAAAATACAACTTAAAACCATTAGCTAGAATTGTAAGTTCGGCAGTAGTTGGAGTAGAACCAAGAATCATGGGAATCGGTCCAGTTGAAGCTACAAATAAAGCACTAGAAAAAGCAGGATTAACACTAAACGATATTGATATCATTGAGTTAAACGAAGCTTTCGCTGCTCAAGCATTAGCGTGTACAAGAGCCTGGGGAATTGCCGACAACGATCCAAGATTAAATCCAAACGGAGGCTCAATTGCTATTGGTCATCCACTAGGAGTTACCGGCGCTAGAATTGCTTATTCGGCAGCATTAGAATTGCAATTAACAGGAAAAAGATATGCGTTAATCACCATGTGTATTGGCGTTGGTCAAGGTTACGCAGCAATTATTGAACGAGTTTAATTATCTTAAGAATTATCTAGCCCCATCGGGGCGACCGGTTTGTAGAAATAATAAGGAAGTAGTATATAGCCCCATCGGGGCGACCTATTTACAAAGAAAATAAATATGAAAATACAAAATTACATCAACGGACATTGGATAGAAGGAAAAGGAGAAGGAATGCCTTTATTCGATTCAGTTACAGGTGAAATCATTGCTCACGCTTCCACAGAAGGAATCGATTTTGCTGAGGTTTTGCATTACGGTAGAACCAAAGGCGGAGAGAAACTTCGTAAAATGACCTTTCAAGAAAGAGGAAATATGTTGAAAAGTTTGGCTTTATATTTAACCAAACGAAAAGACTATTTCTACGAAATCAGTTATAAAACCGGTGCAACAAAAGTAGACAGCTGGATTGATATCGAAGGTGGTTTTGGTAATTTATTTGCCAATGCTTCGCTACGAAAGTTGTTCCCAAATCAATCGTATCACGTTGAAGGCGATGCTATTGATTTATCTCGTGGCGGAAGATTTATGGCGCACCATATTTTAGTTCCAAAACGAGGTGTGGCTGTTCATATTAACGCCTTCAATTTCCCGGTTTGGGGAATGTTGGAAAAATGTGCTGTTAACTGGATGGCGGGAGTTCCAGCTGTTGTGAAACCAGCAACTTCAACCTCATATTTAACAGAAGCTGTTGTGCGTGAAATCATCAATTCAAAAATATTACCAGAAGGCGCTTTACAGTTAATTTGTGGTTCAGCGCATACTATTTTGGATACTATCGAAAGTCAGGATGTAGTAACATTTACAGGTTCTGCATCAACAGGAAGAAAATTAAAATCGCATACGCAAATTATCAACGAATCAGTGCCATTCAACATGGAAGCGGATTCTTTAAACGCATCAATTTTAGGAGAAGATGCGGTTCCAGGAACACCAGAATTTGATTTGTTTATCAGTCAAGCAAGAAGTGAAATCACGGTAAAATGCGGACAAAAATGTACGGCCATTCGTAGATTAATTGTTCCAGAAAACTTGATTGATGATGTTCAAATTGCTCTTGGAAAAGCTTTAGATAAAGTAACCATCGGTGACCCAAGATTAAAAGAAGTGAGAATGGGCTCATTGGTAAGTAAAGACCAAGTAAAAGAAGTAAAAGATAGAGTTAGAGAAATTGCGCAAACAGCTTCAATCGTTTATGGTGATTTGGATAAATTGGAATTAATTGGAGCCAATGAAAACGGTGCATTTATTAGTCCAATGTTACTTCGTGAGGAAAATCCATTCGTAAACATTTCCGTTCATGAAACCGAAGCATTTGGACCAGTTTCCACTTTAATGCCCTACAAAAATATCGATGAAGCTATCGAATTAGCACAAATGGGGAAAGGTTCATTAGTGTCTTCCATTGTTACTAATTCAGATGCAACAGCAAAAGAATATGTAATCGGAGCCGCTTCACACCACGGAAGAATTTTGGTATTGAACAGAGAAAACGCTAAACAAAGCACGGGTCATGGTTCGCCACTTCCATTATTGGTTCACGGTGGTCCTGGTCGAGCTGGTGGAGGAGAAGAAATGGGCGGTGTTCGTGGAATCAAACATTACATGCAACGTTGCGCCGTTCAAGGTTCGCCAACCACTTTAACCGAAATTACAGGAATTTACCAACCCAATTCAAAATATAAAGAAATTTCCCAACATCCATTCCAATACCATTGGGAAGATATTGAACCAGGAATGTCGCTTCGCACGCACAATAGAACAGTGACTGATTCAGATATCATCAGTTTTGCGAACCTAACTTGGGATCATTTCTACGCACACACCGATATCACTTCTTTAGATGGAAGTATTTTCAAAAAGAGAACGGCTCACGGCTATTTCATTTTAGCTGCTGCTGCAGGTTTGTTCGTGTATCCAAATAAAGGACCAGTGGCTGCGAATTACGGTTTGGAAGAATGTCGTTTCTTACGTCCAATTTACCACAATGATACGGTTTACGTTCGATTAACGTGCAAACAAAAAATCGATAGAGATGTAGCTTCGGCTGAACATCCAAGCGGAATTGTAAAATGGTTTGTTGAAGTTTTTGATACTGAAAATGAATTGGTTGCTATTGCTACAATCTTAACCATGGTACAAAAGAAACAAGAAGTTTTTGTTGAAATGACCAATGAAAAAGTGGAAGCTTGTATTAATAAATTAACCCAAGATTTGAAACCAAAATGGGGAATTTTAACGCCCCAACATTTACTAGAACATCTAGAGCAAGGATACAGAATTATGTCGGGTGAAATTCAAGATTTTGAAATTGCAACGCCAGAGAAAATTTTAGAAAAAGTACATCATTCGTTGTATAATCATGAGAAATTTCCGCAAGGAACCGCTTTCCCAACCATGAAAAAAGGAGAATTAGAAGATTTAATTCATCCAGATTTTGAAATAGCAAAAGCGAAATTTTTCGAAGCAAGAGCTGCTTACCAAGCATTTTTCAAAGAAAATCCAGAAGCAGTTATGAAAAATATGGTTTTCGGTGAATTGAATCGTTATGAATCGTATTTATTGGAAAGAAAACATTTGAATCATCATTTTGAACAATTTGGAGTTTTATAAACTCCAAATTGTTCAAAAATTCCCGAGAATTCGGGAATCTCGTAATTAAAATTTCTGATGTCTGAAAAACATTATTTATACATTATTACAAATAAAAATGAAGGAGTACTTTATATTGGTATAACTAATAATTTAAAAAGAAGAATATATCAACATAAAAATAAAGTACATAAGTCAACTTTCTCAGCTAGATATAACTTAGATAAGTTAGTTTATTTTGAAATTTTTGATTCAAAAGATGAAGCATTATTAAGAGAAGTTAGAATGAAAAAGTGGAACAGAGAATGGAAAATGAATTTAATAAAGAGTTTTAATCCAGAATGGAAAGATTTATATAGTGAAATTAAAGTTTAATTAAAAAAGATTCCCGAATTCTCGGGAAATAAATATGGAAGCATACGTAAAACACAACATACAAGAAGGAATTGCAACAATTGAGTTTTTTCATCCAGAACAAAATTCGTTGCCAGGAGCAATTTTAGCTCAATTAGCCAATACAATCACTGAAGTTGGTAACAAAGAAGAAGTAAAAGTCATCATTTTACAAAGTGGTGGCGACCGAACGTTCTGCGCTGGAGCAAGTTTCAAAGAACTAATCGCCATTGATGATGCTGCAACAGGAAAAGTGTTTTTCTCAGGATTTGCCAATGTAATCAATGCGATGCGCAAATGTCCAAAATTCATCATTGGAAGAATTCAAGGAAAAACTGTTGGTGGAGGCGTTGGAATTGCAGCAGCAACAGATTATTGTATGGCAACCCAATTCGCAGCTATTAAATTAAGCGAATTGAATGTTGGAATCGGACCTTTTGTAGTTTCTCCAGCCATTGAAAGAAAAATGGGAGTTTCAGCGACTTCCCAAATTGCCATTGATGCCAATTCATTTTACGATGCCAAATGGGCAAAAGAAAAAGGATTATTTGCCAATGTGTACGAAAGCATTGAAGCATTAGACGAAGCGGTTTTATCATTTGCAAAGCATTTATGTACGTACAATCCAGAAGCTATGTTAGAAATGAAGAAGATTTTCTGGAGAGGCACCGAAGATTGGGACAATTTATTAGCCGAAAGAGCCACAATCAGCGGAAGATTAGTGTTGTCAGAATTTACAAAAGAAACGTTGAAAAAATTTAAATAATTAAAGAACATTGAATATAGAAATTGGAATTTAGACCGTTTATAAATCTATTTTCTAACTTCTAACCTCTAATTTCTAAAAATATGATTTACGAATTCAAAGGTTACATCCCCGTTGTTCATGAAAGTAGTTTTGTACACCCACAAGCTGCGGTTACTGGTAATGTGATTATTGGTAAAAATGTCTATGTGGGTCCAGGTGCAGCCATTCGTGGTGATTGGGGCGAAATTATCATCGAAGACGGTTGTAATGTTCAGGAAAATTGTACTATTCACATGTTTCCAGGGAAATCTATGGTTTTGAAAGCGGGAGCACATATCGGTCACGGAGCTATTATTCACGGAGCTAACATAGGCGCCAATTGTTTGGTAGGAATGAATGCCGTTATCATGGACGATGTGACAATTGGAGATGAATGTATCATTGGTGCATTGGCATTTGTAAAAGCAGGAACGCAAATTCCCAATCGTAAAATGGTAGTGGGAAATCCAGCGACAATCATTAAAGATGTTTCTGATGAATTAATTGCATGGAAAACCAAAGGAACCGCTTTGTACCAACAATTACCAAAAGAGTGTTTCGAAACATTGAAAGCAGTTGAACCGTTGCGAGAAATTCCTGAAAACAGACCCTCGCAAGAAACCTTTTATGCAACATTAAATGAATTTAAAAATAAGTAGACAGTCTCAGTCTCAGTTTTCAGATACAATTGGAACTGCGACTGCGACTGCGACTGAAAACTAAAATATGATAATAGAATTCAAAATGCCCAAAATGGGTGAAAGTATTTCAGAAGCTACCATCATCAATTGGTTGAAAAACGTAGGCGATGTAGTGGAAGCCGAAGAAACGATTTTGGAAGTAGCAACCGATAAAGTAGATAGCGAAGTTCCATCGCCAGTAACGGGTGTGATTACTGAAATTCGTTACCAAAAAGATGCAGTAGTAGCTGTTGGAGAAATTTTGGCATTAATTGAAGCCGATGCAAATGCTGTTGTGGAAAAGAAAGCCGAAGAAAAGCCAGTTGTAAAAGAAAATCCAACTGTTTCAGTTACCAATACTTCATCACCACCAGCACAACCGATTCAATTAAAATCCAATCCAGATGCGTTTTTGTCACCTTTGATTGTTAGTATTGCCCAAAAGGAAAACCTTTCATTGGAAGAAGTACAAAGCATTCCTGGAACTGGAGCAGAAGGAAGAATTCGGAAAAGTGACGTTTTCAACTACCTGAAAAACAGAAAATATCCACTACAATCTAAACCGATAATTAATAGTTCGCAACCAACTTCAACTTATCCAAAACCAGTAATTGCTTTCAACGAAGAGAAAGATTACATCATTGAAATGGATAGAATGCGTAAGATGATTGCGGATCATATGGTATATTCCAAACAAACTTCGCCGCACGTGACTTCATATTTGGAAGTAGACGTAACGAATTTGGTAAACTGGAGAAATGCCGTAAAAGATAAATTTCAAGAGAAATACAACGAAAAACTAACGTTCACACCTGTCTTTATTGACGCTGTAGCTAGAGCCATCGCTGATTTTCCATTAATAAATGTTTCGGTTGATGATAAGAAAATTATCGTTCATAAAGATATTAATATTGGAATGGCAACTGCTTTACCAACAGGAAATCTAATCGTTTCGGTAGTCAAAAATGCCAATGAAAAAGATATTCCAACAATCGCTAAAACCGTAAATCATTTGGCAGTAAGCGCAAGAGAAAACAAGCTGAAACCCGAAGATGTAAAAGGAAGTACGTTTACCATTTCTAATGTGGGAACTTTCGGAAGTTTGATGGGAACACCAATTATCAACCAACCTGAAGTAGCGATTTTAGCTTTAGGAATCATCAAAAAGCGTCCAGAAGTAATTACTACCGAAAAAGGAGATGAAATTGCAATTCGTAGCATGATGTTCTTGTCGTTATCATTTGACCATCGCGTAGTAGATGGCTTCTTAGGCGGTTCATTCTTAAAGCGAGTAGGCGATTACCTAGAAAAATTTGACCCAAACACACCAATATAAAACCCAATAGTCATGCAAAATGCTATAAAAATTACAAAAGTTACCGAATCAAAAGCTCATGAAGTGGATTTGAACAACATCACCATGGGAACAAGATTCACTGATCATATGTTCATTTGCGATTACCAAAATGGCGAATGGAACAACCCAAGAATTGAACCATTAGCATTAATTCCAACACATCCAGCAGCAATGGCATTGCATTACGGTCAAGCCATTTTTGAAGGAATGAAAGCCACTTTAGGAAAAGACGGAACACCATTATTGTTTCGTCCTGACCAAAATGCCAAACGAATGAATTTTAGTGCTGACAGAATGGGAATGCCTGCTTTTCCTGAAGGTTTATTTGTAGAAGCTTTGAAGCAATTGGTAGCTATTGAGAAAAATTGGGTACCAACACAAAAAGGAAGCGCTTTGTATTTGCGTCCGTTTATGTATGCTGATGAAGCGTTTATTGGAATGCGTGCAGCTACTAGTTATAAGTTCATAGTAATTGCATCGCCAGCGGGACCATTTTTTAGTCGTCCAATTAAATTATATGCCGAAAACAAATACGTTCGCGCGGTAAATGGTGGAACAGGAGAAGCCAAAGCAGCAGGAAATTATGCAGCAGCTATTCGTCCAACAGAGTATGCCAAAGCAAAAGGATATGACCAAGTACTTTGGTTAGATGCACAAAATTTCGAGTACATTCAAGAAGTGGGAACTATGAATATTTTCATTAAAATTGGTGGAAAATTCATTACACCTGACTTGAGCGGTTCAATTTTGGCAGGAATTACTAGAATGAGTGTTATCGAATTACTGAAACACAAAGGTTTTGAAGTAGAAGAACGTCCAATTACACTTTCTGAAATCAAAGAAGCTTACGCGAATGGAACGCTTGAAGAAGCTTTCGGAGTGGGAACAGCAGTAGGAATTGCGATGATTGAAGAAATTGGAAATGAAGATTTTAAAATTGCTTTTACCAAAGGAAATCCTGTTGGAAGTGATGTCCAAGATACTTTAAATAAGATTAAAGTTCAAGAATTAGAAGATACATTTGGTTGGATTGTTGAAGCGAAATAATGTTCGCTTTAGCCCCATCGGGGCGCTCTGTTTGTAGAATAAATAAGCACATTCAGATTAGCCCCATCGGGGCGCCCTGTTTGTAGAAAATAGATAAGCACATTCAGATTAGCCCCATCGGGGCGCCCTGTTTGTAGATAAATAATAACGTTAAATAAGCTCCGTAGGAGCGTCCTGATTGTAATATATGCCAAACACCTATTCACAATTATACGTTCAAATTGTTTTTACCGTAAAAGGAAGAGCAAATTTAATCGCTACAAAAAATAAAGAAGAGTTGCACAAGTTTATAACAGGAATTGTTGCCAATAGAGGTCAAAAAATGTTAGCTATTTATGCCATGCCAGATCACATACATTTGTTAATTGGCATTAAACCAAATATTGCTCTTTCAGATTTGGTGAGAGATATTAAAGCAGGTTCTTCCAAATTTATTAACGACTCTAAATGGGTTAATGGAAAATTTTCATGGCAAGAAGGATTTGGTGCTTTTTCCTATTCAAAAAGTAGTTTAGACAATGTGATAAATTACATTTTAAACCAAGAAGAACATCACAAGAAAAAAACATTTAAAGAAGAATATATTGAGTTTCTTGAGAAATTTGAGATTGATTACGATGATAAATATTTGTTTGAATGGATAGATTAGTTTCAGGTCGCTCCGATGGAGCTATTAGGAATTAATGAGATTTATTACAAACAGTACGCTCCTACGGAGCTAAAAAAATATAAAAATGTTAGAAAAAAATATTTTAGAAAAAGCATTCACAACGATGGCAACGGCAAAAGCTATGGCAACGTTGTATGAAGATAATTTTAAAACCGTTTCCAAATACGTTCACGCTACTTCGCGCGGACATGAAGCGATTCAAATTGCTATGGCGATGCATTTATTGCCACAAGATTTTGCATTTCCTTACTATCGTGATGATGCGATGTTGTTGGGAATTGGGATGCAACCTTATGATTTGATGTTGCAATTACTAGCAAAGAAAGATGATCCATTTTCAGGTGGACGAACCTATTACAGTCATCCAAGTTTACGTGATGCGGATAAACCAAAAATTCCACATCAATCTTCTGC
>JAGYJR010000060.1 GCA_018401995.1 Flavobacterium sp.
ACCGGCTTAGATACTTATTTATGCGACCAAAATGCAGGTTTTATTCACCGGATCTTTACAGGTCCGTTTACCGGCTTAGCCGGCTTACCCATGACATGGGATGACCAAAATGATATTTTAAATGTGTGGAAATATTACCAAAACATCAACGATTTAATGTCAGGAATTCAATTAGACAATGAAAATTGGTTTGTGGGTGAGCCACAGGTGCAAAACGATAAATCGGTAGAGGTATTTTACCTGCGCAAAGGTGAACTAGGTGAAAATACAAAAATAGTGGGGGCTGTTTCTAATAGGACTTATAATTATTTTACGCAAAGAGATACTGGAGCTGTATGTAATGATACAATTCAAGAAATTGAGGATAATCCAATTTATTTAGAACCTTTGGATTATGAATTATCAGATCTAAACCAAAACATAAAATTCAAGGATATGGGCATTTTCAAAGGTTATCAAATAGAGTGGATAAACGCCTTAACAGGTATGGCAATTGATACAACCGAAAAAATATCAGACTACTTAGGTCATTTAAAATTAGAATTTCCGGATACCTTAACGGGAAGTTCCGTTTGTCCAATTATGCTTTTTAAATTATACCGTATTGATGCCACTTTTTTAGCACCGATTATTTCCAACGAATTTGAAACAGCACTGCCAAATGAATTTCAATTGGCGGGAGATTTAAATCCAATAGAACCTACACCTTGGGTAGATTCATTAATTAGTTCAAGGGCTATAATTTCAATTTTTCCAAATCCAACGTTTGGTGTTGTAAATTGCCGAGTCAATGGTGGATACTCAGGTTTAAAGTGGATTTTAGTCAATTCCAACGGTCAACCTTTAGTCGAAAATAAAATTCTATCCCCCAACTTTATAATTGATTTATCCGTTTATTCAAGTGGGAATTATTTTATTTTAATCGAAAATACAACTGGTGAGCAAGTTCAAACATTAAAAATTATTAAGCAATGAAAAAGTGTATTTATATAATAGGTGTTTTTGTACTGCTTTTATCGTGCAAAAAAGACAAGCTAAATGATGAAAAATCTTTTTTAGTCGGTACTTGGAATTGGTCATACACTAATCATCAATATGGATGGTGTGATGGTGAAAGCTATGAAGAAATATTAAATCCAGATAGTGAAAAAGTAAATTATTCCATTCATTTTCAAAAAAATGGAAAGGTAGATTTTTTTGAAAATGAAAACCATATCGAAGTTTCTAGAATAGTCTTCGATTATTTTAAAGAAAATGATGATGGTTCCAAATCATTGGTGATTTTATTAGATAATAATGAAAATAAAAAAATGTCTGGGTATGGAGGTGATTATTCAATGAACTTTGGAAGGTTTCCATTTTTAGGTGAAGCAGGTTGCGAGGATTATGATAATTATTTTTTTAAAGAATAAACCAGAAGCAACAAACACGCTTAGACTGCTTTATCGTTTAATCCAAAACAAAAATGGCAAGTTAATTCAAACCCTAAAACTAATTAAACAATGAAAAAGGCAATTTATATAACCGGTATTTTCTTGCTGCTTTTATCATGTAAGAAAGATGGGTTAAAAGATGGAAAAGAAATTTTAATTGGAACATGGAATTGGAATTATTCTGAGCGTAGTTTTGGTTGGTGTGAAAACGAAACATTAGAGGAAACATATACCCCTGTAACTGAAGGGAAAAATTTTTCAATAATGTTTTTCAAAAATGGGTTTGTTGGCTTTTTAGAAGACAAACAAGTTGTAGCAAGGCATAGAATTGTTTTTTACTCTTTCGATAATTCTGTAAACCCCACTACTTTTGATATTTATCTTGATAATAATAGTGATGACCGTAGATTTGAATTCAGTGGTGAAATTCACAATGAAGATATGTTGAAAGCTTGGGTTGCTTTCCCATTTAATTATGAACATAGTTGTGAGCAATATATAAGCTATTTTATTAAGGAATAAAACTTATCCTATTCCATTCGATTTCAAATTTATGATAAATTGGTAGAGATGTGTTATCTTAGGAAAGGGGAATTAGGCGAAAATACCAAAATAGTGGGGGCTGTTTCTAATCGTACGTTTAATTATTATACCCAAGGGGATACGTTGCCATGTGCGAATTTGGCACTTTACAGTGAACTCAATGAACCTTCTAATGCAGCTTATCAAGTCGCAACTATTTATTCAATGTCTGACCTCAACCAAAAAATCAAATTCAAGAACATTGGTATTTTTAAAGGCTATCAAATTGATTGGTACAATGCTTTAGACGGTAGTCCTTTTGGAACCACAATTTTAACGTCAAATGCGTTTGGTGTCGGACATTTAGCATTTCCCGACACCTTAACAGGAAACGACACCTCTCCAATATTGTTCTTTAAACTTTACCCCTATGGAGATACGTTTTTATCCCCCATTGAATCAAATGAATTTGAAACTGCGCTACCTCAAGAATTTCACTTGGCGGAAGAGTTAGACCCCATTGAAACTACAATTTGGAAGGATTCATTGGAAGATTACAATTCAACACTACTTATTTCTATTTCACCAAACCCTACAACAGGTATTGTTAATTGTCAAGTTAATGGAGATTTTTCTAGTTTAAATTGGTTATTGGTAAATTCAAATGGGCAACAATTGGAAGCAGGGCAAATAACGAATACCAATTTTTATATTGACTTATCAATTTATTCTAATGGTATATATTATATCAAAATAATGAATAAAAGTATGATGTTGACACGAACAATCAAAATAGTTAAACAATGAAAAAAATATTTTTGATAATTATTGTGAACTGCCTTATTGGATCTTGCAAAAAAGATCATTTAAAGAACGAACAGGAGATCTTAATAGGTAAATGGAGGTGGGTTAATACAGTTCACAAATTTGGTTGGTGTGAAGGTTTAGGAACCATTGTGGAATTAATTACTCCAGAAACAGAAGGGTCAAATTATTTAATGGAATTAAGAAAATCTGGTCATGTTGATTTCTATAATGATGAAAAGCTCATCTCTAAGAACAGAATCGTTTGTGAGCATTTCAAAATATTTGAGAATGGTAATTTTGAATTTGTTTATTTAATTAATAACAAACAAGATTCTAAATTAGCGGGATACGGTTGGCCCGAAGATTCATTAGTCATCACCGAATATCCGCTTAATGGTATTTCTGGTTGTGAAGATTATCTAAATTACTTCATCCGAGAATGACCAAAAACATAAAATTCACCAACATGGGTGTTTTCAACGGTTGTCAAATAGAGTGGATAAACGCCCTGACAGGGGAAGCGATTGATACCACCGAAAAAATATCAGACAGCTTTGGTCATTTAAAATTAGAATTCCCGGACACATTAACCGGCAACGCTACTTGTCCGATCATGTTTTTCAAGTTATACCGTATTGATGCCACCTTTTTAGCTCCAATTATTCCTGATGAAAATCAAACAAGCCTACCTGCCAATTTTGTTAAAGATGAAAGTACTTATCCAATTGAACAAACGGATTGGAGTATATCAACGAAAAACGATTTAAACTTAACAATATCTCCCGCTGCGCAGTGGTTGTCAGACTGTGTCATAATTATATTTTGTTATCCGCTGCGCAGTAGTTGTACCTCCGCTGCGCAGTGGTTGTACCGCTGCGTAATGTTGAATAGATTCCTTATTTTTACTCCATGTCAACAGGTCAAAAACATACGATAAAAAAGAATAGCAGTTATTATTTAACGTTAACGGTTGTTGATTGGATAGATGTTTTTACGCGCAAAAATCACAAAAAGGCCATCATTGATTCGCTGAAATATTGTATCAAGCATAAAGGATTAAATGTATATGCCTATTGTTTGATGACGAATCATTTGCATTTAGTCGTTAATTGTGACGATCCATTTGAATTGGCGGATGTAATTAGAGATTTTAAAAGACAT
>JAGYJR010000061.1 GCA_018401995.1 Flavobacterium sp.
ATTAATTGGAATCATCATTTCATTAGTTAATCTTTGGGCTCTTGATTCGATTTGTTTTTGTATTTCTTTAATTTGATGTTCATATTCTTTTCTACACGCTGAACCTGCTTGGTGAGGTGGACATTGTTTGCGTTTTTCTCTAAGTGCAGCAATTTCGTTTTGTTTATCTTTTAACCAACTTACAATATCATCAACTCGATTTTGACCACTTGGTAAATGGTAATCCATTTTAATGATTTTATAATCATTGGTATTAATTCCCCATTCGTCAATAGTTTGTAAATCAATTAGTTTTAAAACATTGTTATCGATTTCGGTTACAGCTAAAAATTGTTGTTTTTCTTCCAATACATTTTTAAATACTCCTACGCCAAACCCCATGATGGGAACAGCCGTAGGAATTTGCGCTTCTTGTTTTGCAAACCAAAAAGTTATGGTTTTTTCTACGCCTTTTTCGTTGATAAATTTACCTGTATAAGGTTCTAAATTGTTATTGGTATACGTATAATTGGAATTTGTTTTGGTAGAATTTAATACTTCTAAATTTTTCAAATGTGTTTCGGTTATTACATCTGAAAATTTCATTCCACTTGGTGCTTGTATACAAACTTTTCCAGCTTGTGAATTCGTTACATATAATAACCAATCGCCTTTTGCATTTCGAATTAAAAAATCAATTTTGTATTGCTGTAAATACGGATTGTTTTTTAGAGGAAGAAACAAAGGATTATTAGTAATATCTGCACCATGAACATACATTGAGTTGTCATTACTATTTACTTTATAGATAAAAGTGTCCGAATGTTCTCCTAATTTTGAAAATTGTTCTATTTCATAATTAAATTTAAAGATTCCGTTTGCTTCTAAAGGATTAGCTTGTATACTTGGTTTTAAATTAAAATACTTTGAATCGTCAAAAGGAATTCCTTGTTCTAGAATAGGTATGTCTTGTGGTTTTCCATCAAAATGCCAAGAAACTTTCATTTCATGTTGTAAATGAATTGGCACATCATTATTTAAACTTACATCAAATGGATTAGGAATTACTCCTGTAACCATACCTAAAGTGGTTACAGAAGCTAATCCAATGACTATTTTTATGCCTAGTTTCATTTTTAACTATTTTATGGTTTGAAATTCTACTCGTCTGTTTTGCGCTTTCCCTTCTGCAGAAGTATTATTGGTAACTGGTTCGTTTTCACCTCTTCCTTGAAACATAAATCTGCTTTTATCAAGTTTTTTTTGGTCAATGAAATAATTCATTACGGTTGCAGCTCTAGATTTTGAAAGTGTCAAGTTTTTAACCGCATCTCCATCGCTATCTGTATGTCCAATAATATTTAATCGGATGGAAGTATCGTCTTGTAAAACTTCAGCCATTTTATCTAAAAACTCGTACGATTCTTTTTTCAGTTTATCTGAACCTGAATCGAATAGAATTTTTGTAGTTGAAAAACCGCCTTTCAATAACATCGAACGAATATCTTCTCCTTCTTCTGTAATTTTCAAATTAGAAATAGCGACAATATGTTTTTCTTTTGGATCGGTTCCTTTTAAATAAAATTGGATATAATTTCCAAAGTTATTACTCAAAAATGAAGGTAAATCTATAGCTTTCTCATTGTCTATAAATACTCTTAATCTCGTTTTATTTACCACTACTGTAAAATGCGTAATTGTATTAAATTTTTCTTGCATTTTAAACGGAATGTTGTTGTCGATTTTTCCGTTAGTTTTACCCCAATTTTGTACATTTATTTGATTACAAATATTAGAACCTTTCCATAATGAAAATCCAAATTTACCTCCATTTTTTGGTTTATTAAGTGTTGATTCATTAGAAAATATCAATCCAAAATTTGAACCCGAAAGTCCTTTGTAGTCTAAATTTTCAGTAACTAAATCAAATTCTAAAGCATAATTTTCAGGTAATTTAGAAGTTTTGGCGGTGTAAGTTCCATTTGGATTTAATTTGAATGCTTTTTCACCATTTACTTTAATAATTTCTCCTCCCGAATTTGTATTCCAATTCACAGGAAAATCTCCATAATTATCTTGTTTGAACTTATCAGAAAACAACACTTTTCCATTAGGGAAAAAACTGCTTCCTGTTACAATTTCTTGATTTGAACTTGTAGATGTTGGTTCATCATTCGATTTTTTTGCTGTTTTTTTGTTTTTTTTATTCGATTTTTCTTCAAAAACTTCATCTAAAGCTTCATCAGTTTTCTTTTCTGTTTCCTTTTCAACACGTCTTTCTACGGTACGTTCAGCCGCTTTTTCAGCTTTCTTTTTTAATTTGTCAAGTAATTGAGCTTGTGAAAAACTGATGCTTAATAAAGCCAGTATTGTTAATAAATATTTTGCTTTCATAGTATAGTTTTATAAGTTTCTTTTTTGGTAAGTAATATCTATTTGGCTTCCTCCACCAACAAAATTGTAGATTACTGAGGAAATATTTCCATTAGTATCACGATTGTTTACAATATCAATATCTTGTACGCCAAATTCAAAATGATTAATTTGTTTTTGATTAAAGAAATAGAATAGATGTCCATTATTAAATAAAGCTAAATCAAATTGTAAAGCTATTTGTGGAGTTATATTTTCAAAAACCCCTTTTTCAGTAGCATCTAATGTTAAAATTAAGTCAGATGATATAAAAGTTGTGGTGTTTACAATTGGATTTCCAGATTCATCAAGTTGTACACTACTAGATTCTGTTCCGTCGATTAAAGTATAGGTGTTTGATGGTGCATCATAATTAATCAAGTAGGTTTCTGTTGATCCATCGGTTTCATCAACAATAGAAGATAAAATTCCAGATGCATTATATACAAATGTTCTAACATCTGGACCACCTAAAAATCCAGAATTAGAAACACTTGTAATTTTTCCGTTGGTATAGGAGTATTGCTTTGTTTTAATTCCATTATTGTCTTCTAAAATAATTTCAGAAATTTCATTATTTCTATTGTAGTCTATTGTGACAGATTTATTATTGATACTATTGGTATAATCTGTTAATTCGATGTTAGTTGGGAAGTACCCCTTTGCAGAGTTATCATCATTACTACATGCACTTACTAGAAGTAAGCTGAATAGAAAAGTTAGTGATTTTAGTGTTTTCATAGTTAATTGAATAATGAGTTAATTTGATTACCTTGAAGGATAATTTGATGATTATTAAAATTCACATCATCATTGTTTAAATTTCCGTCTAACGTGATATCTGGGTCCATTACAATTCTTAAAATAAACTCGGGTTGAAATTCAATAGTAGTATCCCAATTTCTATCATAAAAAAATGTAGTTTCTTCACCCGCACTCATAGTTGTAAAGTTTAATGCTATCTCTTCAGTTTCAGTTGTTGTTCCTAATGTTCTCTCGTAAATTGCTGCATATTGTTGTTGAATAGTAGATGAAAAATTTGCATTTCCTATATTTTTAATTTTTCCACTAATTCTAACTACTCCTGTTGTTGCACTTGATTGAGAAACAAGTGAATAAGAAAGCTCTTCTGCTCTCAAATCGACAAATGAAGTAGTAGAGTCGTCATCTGTACATGAGATAAATCCAAACAAAAGACTGATACATAAAATTGATTTGATTGTTTTCATAATTTTCATTTTTTAAAGGTTGTTTTTTTTATAATTTTATTTTTGTGTATGATATTGAGTTCGTATTCCCCTTTTTCTAATTGATTAATATTGAGTAAAATTTTTTGCGAAGGAGGTTTCTCCAAATAGGTTTCATAATTAAATTTCTTTTTCGCAGGCATTTTATTTCTTTTTGTTGAT
>JAGYJR010000062.1 GCA_018401995.1 Flavobacterium sp.
ATTTAAATTTAGAAAATTTATCAAAAGAAGAAAGGCTTAAAAGTAATAATTTAGCCATTAAGTTTTATTCCAAGAATGGCGAAGTTATAAGTGAAAAATATAAAAAAATAATAAAAGAATGTTATTAGAAGAAGCTCAATGGATTAAGAAAGTAATAGAAAATAATTTTTCTTTAAATGACTTCCCTTTATTAAATGTAGGTAGTTCTACTAAAGAGTTTAGAGAAAGTGTACAACCTTTTATATTTTCAGAAATTTTCAAACCTATAGAAGACAAAAATTATTCAGTAATTCATACAGATATTAAAGAAGATAATGGAGTAGATATTGTTGGAGACTTAAACGATGCTAAATTTCGAAGCCATTTGAGAGGAAATAATATTAAATCTATTCTTTGTTCAAATTTATTAGAACATTTGGAAGATCCTCAACAAATTTGTAATTCAATTTTAGAAATAGTGCCCATTAATGGATTAATATTAGTTACGGTTCCATATTCATTTCCGTATCATAATGACCCAATAGATACTTTATTGAGACCAAACATCAAAGAGTTACATGCTTTTTTTCCTAATACTGAAATACTAGAAAGTGAAATTATTGTTTCAAATAATTCATTCTACAATGATTTAATGAACAATAAAAAGTATTTTTTAAAAATGACAATTAGATGGTTACTTCCCTTTTATAAATATTCTGAATGGAAACACTCAATAAAAGATACTGTAAAGTTAAAGGAAAAATATAGTGCAACATGTGTTTTGTTGAGAAAAAGGAATTGAAAATCGTCCTTCTCACAGATGGAATCACACCTTTTATAACAGGAGGCATGCAAAGGCATTCTGCCAATTTGGCGAAGTATTTTACTTTGGCGGGTGTAAAAGTTACTTTGGTACATTGCGTTCCTTTTGGCATTTTATTACCCAATAATGATGAAGTAAACAAAAGCCTTTTCGGTGAAGAAAGTGACGTGCAGTTAGATCAAATCGTTACGCTTCATTTTCCAAAACCAGGAAAATTACCAGGACATTACATTCTCAATTCCTATAAATATGCAAGAAACATATTTTCGACTCTAGATTGGGATAAGTTCGATTTTGTGTATGCCAAAGGATTTGCTGGATGGCACTACATAGAGCAAAAAAATAAAGGTTTGAAATTGCCTCCCATTGGCGTGAAATTTCATGGATATGAAATGTTTCAGGAATTGCCTTCTTTTTCTCAAAAAATAAAAGCCAAATTATTACAAAAACCCACAAGATGGAACAATCAAAATGCAGATGTAGTATTTTCTTATGGGGGCAAAATTACGGATATCATCACTCAATCTTGTAAAGTCCCAAAAGAAAAGATTATAGAGATAACATCGGGAATTGATAACGAATGGCTCAGAAATTCAAGTATTCAAACAAGAGGCGAAAAATTAAAATTCGTTTTTGTAGGAAGGGATGAAGTCAGAAAAGGAATCAGCGAACTGAATGAAATATTAAAAAACATCAAAAGTGATGAATTTGAATTTCATTTTATAGGCCCTATTCCAGAGGAAAAGCAAATTAAAAAAAGTCATATATTTTATTATGGAACACTCGCTTCAAAAGAAGCAATTTGTGAAATTTTAGACAAAATGGATGTGCTGGTTTGTCCAAGTCACTCAGAAGGAATGCCCAACGTAATTTTAGAGGGGATGTCGAGAGGTCTAGCCATTCTAGCCACAGATGTTGGAGCTGTAGAAATGTTAGTTTCTAAAGACAATGGATTTTTAATTCCGCCACTTCATTTGCAAAAATTAGAAGAAAAATTATTGGATTTCATCGAGATGCCCTCAGAACAATTACAAATCCTCAAAAAAACATCCCTCCAAAAAGTTAAGGAAACTTTCCAATGGGAAGCAGTGATTCAGCAGATTATCAAAAAGATTTCGAATGTTAAAGGAGTTTGAATAAAGAATAAAAACTAACCGCAAAGTACGCTAAGAAAGTTAAATCAACCGCAAAGAACACGAAGAATACGCCAAGCACGCAAAGAAGAAAACTTAGCTAAAAACTTTGCGACCTTAGCGGTTAAAAAACAAATCAACCAAATAACCAAGTAACATTTAGCCACTTAGCGGTTAAAAAAAATACATAATGTCAGAAAACGAAATAGCCAACAAGATAATTGGTTTAGCCATAGATGTTCATAAAGCACTAGGACCAGGGTTACTCGAAAGTGCTTACCAAGAATGCTTAATGTATAAAATTATTCAATCTGGAATGACAGCATTAAAGGAAAAACCAATGCCTCTTATTTTTGAAGAAGTTAAATTGGATTGTGGTTATAGAATAGATATTTTAGTAGAAAATAAAGTCGTTATTGAGATTAAGAGTGTAGAAGCATTAAATGATGTTCATTTAGCACAAACGCTTACTTACATGAAACTTGGTGATTTTAAATTAGGTTTGTTAATTAATTTTAATGTAGCATTACTAAAAAACGGTATCAAAAGAGTTGTCAATAATTTATAGTACTTAGCACTAAAGAAACTAGCATCACAATAACCACAAAGAAGACGCCAAGCACGCAAAGAAATAACTTAACGGTTAAAATAAAATAACACCTCTGCGCCCTTTGCGAAAAACTTTGTGTTCTTAGCGGTTAAAAAACAAAGTAACCAAATTACCAAGTAACAAATTAACATAAAAACAACCTTCAACTTTTAACTATCAACCTTCAACGATTAGCCATTGAACCATAAACCCATAACTAATAGAATTTACCTTCCAGGCTTAGATGCATTGCGATTTTTTGCTGCTTTTGCTGTGATTATTGCGCATATAGAACTCTTAAAAGAACAATTAGGAGTAGAAAACCATAATGATTTTACCCATAGACTTAATTTGGGAGGTTTAGGTGTTTATTTCTTTTTTGTTTTAAGCGGGTTTTTAATCACCTATCTTTTGATGCATGAAAAAGAAAAAACAGGAGCTATAGCCATCAAAAAGTTTTATATAAGAAGGTTGTTGAGAATATGGCCTTTGTATTATTTTGTTACTTTATTGGGAATGTTTGTATTACCACATTTCGAAATGATGCACATTCCTTGGTTACAGCAATTTTACGAACCCAATTGGAATTCAAATTTAATACTTTTTCTATTAATGCTTCCAAATGTTGCACTTGCGTTTATGCCGGCAGTTCCGCATATTGGTCAGTTGTGGTCTATTGGTGTCGAAGAACAGTTTTATTTGTTGTGGCCAGTATTATTCTCAAAAGCCAAAAAAGTGTTGTTTTTAATTTTAGCAGGAATTTTTGTGATTTTGTCATTCAAAGTGGTTTATATTTTGGCTCTAAAATGGAATTGGTTACCAAGTAATGATTGGACTTTAGGATTCAAAAAGTTGATAGCCATGAGCAAATTTGAATGTATGCTGATTGGTGCTTATGGTGCCTATTTGCTAAAAACACAAAAGAAACAATGGTTAAAAATAATCTATCATCCAGCAACATTATTGATTACGTTATTATTGATGCCTTTTGTAAGTTATTATTGCCCTGATGCACTAGATGATATAGTGCATTTACCTTATGCTTTGTTGTTTTTAGTAGTGATATTGAACGTTTCTTCCAATCCAAAATCATTTTTGAAATTAGAAAACAAAATATTTAATTTTTTAGGTCAAATATCTTACGGATTGTATATGTATCACATGATGGTAGTTGTATTTGTGATTCAAGTCACCAAAATTAGTCTTAGCCCCTGCGAAAATTATTTTTATATT
>JAGYJR010000063.1 GCA_018401995.1 Flavobacterium sp.
GCGTCTTCTGCTAAATCTGCTAAATTCTCTGCAGCTTCACTTGCAAATTCAGAAGCTTTTTCAGACAAATCATCATACATTTCTTTACTATCTTCTGTAAAGTCACTCATTTTTTTTCTTGCCTCATCTGTATATTCACCCATTTTGGTTTTTAAATTATCCATATTCTCATCAGAAAAAGTTTCATTTATTTTTTCTTTAGCCTCTTCAAAAACATCTTTTGCATCTTGTTGAAACTCTAAAGCCTTTTCTTTGCTAGCGTCTTTAAGTTTAGTTGCTTTTTCTTTTAAATTTTCTAGAGCTTCTTTAGATTCTTCTGAAACTGTTTTTTTAATTTCTTCTGAGTTTAATTTGTTTTTGTCAGACATAATTAATTGATATTTAGTGTTTTAAATAGTTAAGTTTTTATCAATTGGTTCCCAAAGTTCTATTTTATTTCCTTCGTTGTCTAAAATCCAACCAAATTTTCCGTATTCAAACTCTTGCTTTTCACCTACAATAGTAACTCCTTCCTTTTTTAATTCTTTTAATAATTCATCTAAATTTTCAACTCTATAGTTAAACATAAAGTCTTTTTTCGAAGGCTCAAAATACGTGCTTTCTTTCCCAAACGGACTCCATTGTGTAGAAGCTTCTTCCCCTTTTGTATCTTTCCACCAAAATGTGCAACCCCAATCGTCTGTATTAAAACCTAAGTGTTTTTTGTACCAATTTTTAGATGCTTTTGGATCATTACTTTTAAAAAATATACCACCAATTCCTGTAACTCTATTTTTCATAATAATTATTTTTTTATGTTCGTTTCGTAGATTTCAATCCAGTTCTTTACAGTAATTTTTTTGCATAATGCTGCAATTAATTCATAAGGAATATCATCAACCTTTTTAAAACGGATACAACTTTTACCCATGTCTAATTTTCTAGAACTGTGTTTTGGATACTCGTTTACAAACCAATCATGTATTTCTGAAACAGCATACAAACCCATATGATATAGGTTTACAGAATTTTTCTGCGAGGCAAAACTCATAAAAGGCAAAGGTTCTTTTGTGTTGCAATGGTCACCATCTGGATATATTTCATGTGGCACATAATACCCAATCATGCCATACTGAATCCCTTCTTCAAAGCCTTTTGGTAGGTTTTTGTTGATGGTTTCTCGTAATTTTTTAAGTGCAATTTGTCTTTCTTTAGGAACCTGATTAATGTAATCTTCTGGAGAATTTGCTTTGTATTGCATAATTGTTGCATTTAAGGCAACAAGTTAGCAAAATTCTTCTTTGATTTTATCAACAATTGTTTGTGCTAGTTTTTGTTTGCTTTCTATAGTCCATCCTGTAAAGAGAGATAAAAGACAAGCTGATTTATTAAATATTGAAATGCTTCAGGCATTTCCTTTATCATCAGGAAAAGATTTTCTCAAAAGATGATTTTTCATATTCTAAAACATCTAAACCTGCACCTACTATTTTACCAGATTTTAATGCAGCACCAAATCTTTTGTAACTACAGATGTTCCATGCAGCTTTAGTAGCCAAAATTCTTTTGAATTGATTGATAAATGCTGTAGTTATCATGTTTTTAGTAAGCTCAGTTTGTGGCGTGTGCAAACTTAAAACATCGGCTTTTTCTTTGTAATCGCTTTTTGAACGAAACCCAGTACAATTTCATCACCAACATTTGGTTTTAAATCGTGACAAAGAACTTCAACATCAAAACCACGAAGCTTTTCAATGATTTTTCCTGTATATTTCCATAGCCAATTAAACCTACAGTTTTTCCATCTGGGCCTAATTCCAAGGATTTTCTTCTCGCAACCATTTGGCTACTCTAACTTTTTATCTGCTTTGTTTAATTTATTAAAAAAGTGATAATAATAGTGCTAAAGAATGCTCACAACAGCATTTCCTTCTGGAGCAGCAATTAGTTGGATGTTTTTAGAAGCAGCAAAATCGCAATCTATATTTTCTAAACCTGCACCAACACGTCCAATAAACTTTAAATTTGTAGCTTTTTCTAAGAAATTTTTATCAATAGAAAAACGACTTCTTATGATAAAACCATCATACAAATGTATTTTGGCCTCAATTTCTTGTTTTGAAGAGGTGTAATCTTCATCATTTGTATAACCCAAATCATTTAATTGATGGATTAGCAAAGGATGATTTGTGTCTAGGTGGAGAATTTTCAAAATAAGATTTTTAGATTATTGGGTTTTTAGATTTTTAGAGAGGATGAAAATTTAGACATCATTTTGATAATCTGTAAAAGAGTATTATTAAGTGTTTCTAAATCACTATCACTAATAAAATCTAAATCCGATGAAAGCAACAGTTGAGTTTCAATTTCATAACAAGACCCCAATGCAATAGTTAAAAACCGATTAAAATCTTTATTAGAATTTCTTGAAGCTCCTTCAGCAATATTAGAAGGAATTGAAACACTTGCTCTTCTCAATTGAAGAACTAATCCAAATTTTTCTGATGCTGGAAATTGATTTGTTATCTGATAAATATCTTTACAAAAAGTTCTACTCAACTGCCAAAATTTTAAATCTTTGTATTTGTGCATAATCTAATTTTCTAAAAATCCAACTATCTAAAGATCTAGACTTAATACTGCTCTTTTTCATTTGGGAAATCACCACTTTTTACATCTGCAATATAGTTTTCAAAAGCGCCAGTCATATCAGTAAAAAGTTCTAAATAACGTCTTAAAAAACGCGGATGAAATTCATGCGTCATTCCAATCATATCATGGGTTACTAAAACTTGTCCATCAACACCATTTCCAGCACCAATACCAATTACAGGAATGGTTAAAGCATTAGCAACTTTTTTAGCTAATTTTGCTGGCACTTTCTCTAAAACCAAAGCAAAACAACCTATTCTTTCTAACATTAAAGCATCTTCCATTAACTTTTCTGCCTCTTCTTCTTCTTTTGCTCTAACAGTATATGTTCCGAATTTATAAATCGATTGTGGCGTTAAACCCAAATGTCCCATAACAGGAATTCCTGCATTTAAAATTCGTTTAATAGATTCTTTAATTTCTTTTCCCCCTTCTAATTTTATAGAATGCCCTCCAGACTCTTTCATGATTCTAATAGCAGAACGTAAAGCTTCTTTTGGGTCAGATTGGTAACTTCCAAAAGGTAAATCTACCACTACCAAACAACGCTCTATAGCTCTTACAACAGAACTTGCATGATATATCATTTGATCTAGTGTAATTGGCAATGTAGTTTCATGTCCTGCCATAACGTTAGAGGCAGAATCACCAACCAAAATTACATCAATTCCTGCGCTATCAATAATTTTTGCCATGGTATAATCGTAAGCAGTTAACATAGAAATCTTTTCTTTGTTAGCCTTCATTTCTACCAAAGATTTTACGGTAATACGCTTATATTGTTTTTTTGCTGTAGACATATATTGTTTTTTATATTGGGGTAAAAGTAAGAAATATCAATAGATATTTTGGCACACAACTTTTTTTGATTGAATT
>JAGYJR010000064.1 GCA_018401995.1 Flavobacterium sp.
CGATTCAAAATTAGTATATTCTTTGCATGGTGATGGGGAATTACAAGAAGGTCAAAACTGGGAAGCAATTATGTACGCATCTGCAAAAAAAGTAGATAATATCATTGCTACCATTGATCTGAATGGAAAACAAATTGATGGCTCTACTGACCAAGTTTTACCAATGGGAAGTTTGAAAGCAAAATTTGAAGCTTTTGGATGGGATGTTTTAGAAGTGCAAAAAGGAAATGACATTGAAGCAATTTTAGCTGGTTTGGCAGAAGCAAAAGCCAAAACCGGAAAAGGAAAACCAGTTTGTATTTTATTATACACAGAAATGGGTAATGGCGTAGATTTTATGATGCATACCCATGCTTGGCATGGCAAAGCACCTAGCGACCAGCAATTAGAAGCTGCTTTGGCACAAAACCCTTCAACTTTAGGAGATTATTAAATAGCTATAATTAGTATAAACAAGTAGTTAATTATTTTTTTACCTTAAAAATCAAAAAAAGAGTTTTCAATAATTTGAAAGCTCTTTTTTTTATGGCCTTATTGTAAACGTAACTTTGATAATAATTCTATCTTTACCATTCAATAATATAAATTTATTCACAGCCGTCCGAAAGTTTTTAAAATTCTCTAAAACACGTCCTTCATCCCTTTGTTTATAAGGTTAGATATGTTTGAGGCGGGGAATTAAGTCCATTAAAAAGCGTTTTATCTAGAGGCTTTATAACTTTTTTTACTATGGGTTTAAGCTCATTACAGACATAATACAATTTAATCTTTGAATTTACTGTAATAATTTGTATCTTGTGGTATGCCAAAAAAAATAGATATAACGATAAAAGAGGACTTGTCTTTTTTGAATAAAGCTTTTTCAAGAACCCAAAGTCGCCTCCAGCAAGACAGAATAAAAACTTTACTTTATGTAGCTTCAAAGAAATATCATTACCAAAGTGATATTGCAAGGAAGTTAGGAAGAAATGAAAAAACAATTCGAGATTGGTTAAAACTATATTCCACTAGCGGTTTTAAGGTTTTATTAAATGTCAAAAGCGGAGGAAACAATACAAGAACCTTATCAGATGAAGTAATTTCTTTGATAGAGAAAAAAATAACAGATGCGAATACAACTATTACTTCCTATATAGAATTACAACTTTTATTAGAAGAGCAAACTCAACAAAAAATTGCTTATGGAGCTTTGTATTCACATTGTAGAAGGAAGTATAAATCCAAACTTAAGGTGGCTCGAAAGTCACATTATAAAAAAGATCCAAACGCAGAAGCGTTTTTTAAAAACACTAAAAGAACGGTTTGAGTTAATTAGAATTAAACTAAATAAAAATAACCTCTCATCGGTCAATTTATTTTTTCAAGATGAATCTAGATTTGGCTTAATTACAAAACAAAAGAAGGTGCTAACAGCTAAAGGCATAAAACCCATTGGAATCTATAAACATAGCTATTTATATAAATGGTTGTGGGGAAGTTTTTCTCCGATAACTGGAGAAAATTTTTGCATGTTAACGGATACTGTTTCTAAAGATTTTTTCATCAAATACCTGCAAGATTTTAGTCAAACAAAACCCGATGAACTAAAAATTTTGATTATTGATAATGCGGCTTTTCATTCTACTAAAGATATAGAGTTACCAAATAATATGATCCTCTTACCGATACCTCCTTATTGTCCAGAATTAAATCCTGCTGAAAAAATGTGGCAATGGATGAAAGACAAAATTGCAATGAAGGTCTATGACACCATAGATACATTGGAAAACAAAATAGAAGACTTGATTATCCAAGCCGAAAATGAAATTATTAAATCCGTTACTGGATATAAATTTTATTTAGATGCTTATTCCAGTGTTTTTAATGATTAAATGGTATAAGTCAAGGTAAGGTAATGCATAAGGCAAATTCTTATTTTTTCGCAGAAATTACTAAATGCGGTAGTCTTATCGCAGTAAAATCGTTTTATGAGTTCTAGAAGCAAATAGCAGATTAATGCAACAAAGATTTGAGACTTTACTGCATTTTCACTTGTTCCAATAAAGGTTTTGATTTGTAAATTTTGTTTCATTGCTTTGAAAAATAGTTCTATGTCCCACCTTTTCTTGTACAGGTCTGCAATGGTTCTGGCTGTCCAATCCAGTTGATTGGTAATAATTTCTATTACTTTGTTTTCATCTTCTTTGTACACCTTTATCAATCGTAGTTTCTCACTTTTCATACCTGTTTCTTCCGCTTTTTCTGAACTAAGTATTATGATTTCATCCTTTAGAATGTCTTGGTCTATATTATCGGGAAGTTCAAGCTCTTCTATTACTTCATATTTGGTGTTTGTTTTTATGCGGGTAACAAAGATATTTAATGCCTTGATGCGTGCCTTCATTAAATCAAAGTCAAAATAGGCTCTATCTTCTACTACAATGGTGTTTTTATCAAAAATACTATTCTCTAATCCATAACGGTCGTGAACTTTAGCCTCTGTAATGTTTATCATATCTGGCAAGCCCAGTTGGTCATCCCAAACCGTGTGTATTTTTAAGCCCCCCTTAGCTGTTCGGAATTTTGCCCAATCAAAAAGAGCTAAACATAAGCTTATAGTGGTGCTATCGATAAGTTTTATAGTATGGTTTTTAATCTCATCAATTACATGGCTTTTATGGCGAGACTTGAGCAGTTCTTTATGGTAACTCAACAAGCGGTAGTAAAGGCTTTCAAAGACTTTATAGGTACGCTTTTTGTTGCCATCGCTCATAGTGGATTTGGCAGGACTTTGACTTAAACCAATATCCAACAAAAACACTCCACTTATTGATAATCCGCAACTTATATCCGACAAGGTGTAACATTTATTCAGCTGTCCGAAAATTAAGGCTACCAATTGGTCATAAGTCTTGTATTTACTACATCCCTTATCTGATTGATGTTTATGGACTTCGCTACGAATTAAATGTAGAGGTATCAAATTTAAAATTTGACCAAGTAAGGGTTTATTTGTATTTTTGCTACGCCTGAAAAATGCCATATTTGATTTTTTTGGAATAATTTTCAAATAAACGCATTCTCAGGCACTTTTTATTTACCGACTTTCGGATAGTTGTGATAATTCTATTAATTATTTATTGTTGTAATGGCAAAAGTTATGAAAATCAGGAAGATGTTAATGCAGTAAAAAATGGAATGACTATAAGAAAAGTAAATTCGATAATGAGGAACAAACCTTTCAAAACAGAGTTAAGTGACAACAATATTAGTTTTTATAATTTTTATAAATGTCCTTTTGGGAGCTCAGGAGATTGTTACGTGGAGTTTAGAAAAATAGATAGCATAGTTATTACCGTCTATACTGGAGATTGATGTTTAGAACGTCGCCGCCGCACAATTGCATCGTGTGGGGCAAACAAACAAACAAACAAATAAAAAACATAAAATATGAAAAACAACCTAACCCTATTGCTAATTTTAGCCGTACTATTTTCTTGTAGCTCTTCAGAT
>JAGYJR010000065.1 GCA_018401995.1 Flavobacterium sp.
TTCCTTTGAGAAAAGTTTTTGATTTTAAAATTTCCATTTTTGCTTTTACATTTTCTATTACTTCGCTGGCGTTTGAACCTGGTAATTGTTTTAGCAGTATAGAAGCAGTAGGCCTACCGTTGAGCTTGGCCTCCACATCAAAGTATGTCGTTCCGAATTCTACATCCGCCACGTCTTTGATTCGTAAAATTTGTCCTGATTCAGTTGATTTTAAAGGTATGTTTTCGTATTGCTCCTTGGTGTTATATTTTCCTGTGTATTTCACCACATATTGCATGGAATAATTGGCATCTCTATCACTATTCTCACCAATTTTTCCCGGTGCAGCCTCTAAATTTTGGTTGTCAAGCGCAGCATAGATATCATCAGTACTTAATTTATAGGTTAGCATTTTATCTGGCTTTAACCAAATACGCATAGCATATTCTTTTGCACCCAAAATATCTGCAAAACCTACACCTTGTACCCTTTTTAATTCTGCTAATACATTGATATCTGCAAAATTGTATAAAAATTTTTCTTGCAAAGTGCTGTCGTTACTGTAAATATTCAAATACATGAGCATAGCGTTTTCTTCTTTTGCTATTTTTACACCGTTACGAATTACTTCTTCAGGCAATTCGCCCATCACAGCTGCGACTCTATTTTGCACGTTCACGGCTGCAATATCCGGGTCTGTACCAACTTCAAAAATAATTTGCACAACGCCAACCCCGTCGTTACCAGCATCACTACTCATGTATTTCATGCCTGGCACACCATTTATAGCTCTTTCTAATGGCACAATTGCCGCTTTTGTAACTGTTTCAGCGTTAGCTCCGGTATATTCCACGGTTACATTTACCTCTGGTGGCGCAATGCTGGGGAATTGCGTCATTGGCAATTTTACGAGTGCCAAAACCCCCAAAAGGGAAATGATCAACGATATTACGATCGATAATACTGGACGGTTAATAAATTTAGCTATCATGGAGCTTCTATTTTAGTTTGGAATAACAATAAAATCAGGGATAATTTTATCTCCCTCTTTTATCAATTGAATACCCTCATAAAGCACGATATCAGTTTCAGAAAGCCCTTCCGTAACCAAATACATATTGCCCAACCTCATTTCAGCAATGATCTGTCTTTGTTTTATTGTATTATCTTTATCAATGACATAGAGATATAGATTTTCTTGTACTTCAAAGACGCATTGTTGAGGGATCAAAATTGCATTTGGCAAAAAACTATTCACCAAAACTTTACCTGATGCCCCGTGTTTTAAGATGCCAGTTGGATTTGGAAATTTAGCGCGAAAGGCAATGGTTCCGGTATAATGGTCGAACTCGCTTTCAGTAGTTTCAATAATACCTTTATTAGCAAACAACGTATTATTTGCTAGCATAAGCGAAACTTCTTTTGATTCACCTTTTTCTGATGAAACCACATAATTCAAATAATCTATTTCAGAGACATTAAAATAGGCAAAGACTTCTTTGTTATCGGAAATTGTTGTAAGTAAAGTACCTTCATCTGCCAAACTACCCGCTTTGTTAGGAATGCGATTGATAATACCATCAAAAGGAGCCTTAACTTGTGCAAAAGAAAGATTGAGTTGTGCTTGTTCTTCATCCGATTGAGCTTCCGCAACTTTAGCTTTCATGGCATCAACCTTGGTTTTCATCATTTCCAAATCGGTCTCAGCAACAATTTTTTTCTCTAGTAACTTTTCCGCGTTTTCCAGATCAATTTCTGCCGATTTTAATTCAGCATTTGCATTCTGTAAAATGGCTTTCGCTTTTTGTAGATCTTGCTTATATTTTTGGCTACTAATGGTAAAAAGAAGCTGCCCTTTATAAACGGTTTCCCCTTCGTCCACATGGATATTTTCAATGAATCCATTCACCCTTGCTCGGATTTCTACATTTTGAAAGGCGTTTATCTCTGCAACGTATTCGTTGGTATAAACCGTATCTTTTACCAATGGACTTATTACCTTATATTTTTCATTAGCATTGGTTTCACCGTTTCCACCAGAAGTACAAGAGACGAATAAAACAATGGAAACTAAAACGAAAATGGATAATGCCGAATTCTTCATTATTTATAAGCCTTTAATTAGGCTACAAAAGTGAAGGTAACAATCTTAAAAAAGCCTTAAAGCCGATAAAATTTAGCTTAAAGGAAAAATAAATTCAAAGACATTGATGTTTTGGGCAGGGTTAGAATAGCTGATAATTGCCGAATGGAGTTCCGCAATTTTTTTTGTTAAAACGAGCCCAAGACCAAAGCCAATTTTTCCTTCACTGTTTTTCCCTCTGAAAAAGTGATTAAATAAGAACTTCTCTTCGTCTTTAGTAATCGGATTACCAAAATTGATAATTTGAACTTTTAGTTTATTAGTTGAAGAACAATCAAATTTTATTTCAGCTTTTGAATCGTTACTGTATGAAACACAGTTCGTCAACAGATTTTGGATGGCTTGCCGAATAAGAATTGGATTGAGATTCACAATAAGCCTATTCTCGTTCATGTCTTGTGGAAAATAATTTATTTCAAAATGAAAATGGGTATGTATAGCACTTAACTCCTCGATAACATCAAATAGTAGTTCATCAATACGCAAAGATTGTTTTTGGGTTTGCTGTCCAGATTCAATTTTTGAAATTTCAAGCAATACATTAATAATGTTACCCAACGATTTTGTTTTGATGATCTGATTTTCTATTTCGGAAGTGATGGTTTCTGTTTCTGATAGATTTTGTATTCTTTCAAGCTCCGAAACCAAGACCGCAATGGGCGTTTTTAGTTGATGTGAAATATGATGAATCGTATGTTTTTGAAAAACAAATGATTCGTTGGTTCTTTTGATTAACTCATTAAATCTTTGGGTCAATAAATTCAATTCATAAGAAGACGTTTTTATTTCCAAATTATTTACATATTCTTTGCTCAAGTCATATTGGTTCAACTCGTCTGCAAGTGTTGTAATTGGTTTTGAAATTTTATTTGCTAAATAGTTAGAAATCAACACAACTACTACCGAGGTTAGCAGAAAAATACCGATAAGAATATTTCGTAAAAAGTAAAGTTTATCATATCCAAAAGCGTCAAAGGCTTTGCTTATGGCATAATAACTTTGCTTATCGTATTCTAAATAAATACCAATCAAATCATATTCTTCCTCCTTAGTTTCTATCCAATTTTGTGTAGGAGAAAGCATGTTGAGTGTACCTTCCGTCTCGTCAATTACCAAGCTGTCCAAACTGGAATAAATCAATTGTTTACTGGAGTCGTAAACAAGCAGTTTTTCATCATAAAAGTCATTTATATCTTGCTGGTCAATCAAATAAGAAATGGTGGCGCTTTCTTGTTTGATTTTTTCAATAAGTTTAATCGTGGTCCGAATTTTTTCGCTCTGCTGTTGTTGAAATTGTTCTTCTCTGTATTCAGAAAACAGCAAGTAAATAACGGCAAGGGAAATTGC
>JAGYJR010000066.1 GCA_018401995.1 Flavobacterium sp.
TGTAAGTGTATATAATCAAAAATACTCCCAAAAGTAGTGGGAGTATGATGCTGAGTATTTTGTTAAGTTTCTTCTTCAAACTAAGTTAACGAATTGTCTTTTTCGTTTGGAAACACTAATGTTGGCTTGAACTTTTTAGCTTCTTCAAAATCCATAGAAGCATAAGAGATGATGATGATGATATCGCCTCTGTGAACTTTTCTAGCTGCGGGGCCATTTAAGGTAATTTCTCCAGTATCTCTAGGTCCTTTTATGGCATACGTTTCTAAACGCTCCCCGTTGTTTATGTTCACAATTTGAACTTTTTCACCCTCAATAATGTTTGAAGCTTCCATAAGCGCTTCGTCAATGGTAATACTACCAATGTAATTCAAATCGGCACCCGTTACGGTTACTCTATGAATTTTCGATTTTACTACTTGAATATGCATGGTGCAAAGGTAATTAATTCAGTGAAATATTATCAATTAATCTGATGTTCTCAATAAAAATTGCGATAAAAGCACGATATTTTTTTGTATTATCTTTTTCCAATGCGGGAAGAAGTGTTGATTCTTCGGCGATTTCGAAATATTCTAAACTAAATTCTGCATGTTCAGAAAAAGCATTTTTAACAAATTCGTTTAATTCTGTTAGACTCTTTTTTTCGAAATCTGCTTGAACGGCTTGTAGTGTTTTATAAATAAAACTTGATTGTTCTCGAGCACTTTTGGAAAGTCTTTCATTTCTTGAGCTCATGGCTAAACCATTTGCTTCTCTAAAAATAGGGCAACCAATTATTTCGACTTTCATTTTTTCTTTTTCTACTAATTTTTTCACGATTTGCAATTGTTGAAAATCTTTTTCGCCAAAATAAGCATGAGTTGGATTTACAATTTCGAATAATTTTTTCACAATTGTTCCTACTCCGTCAAAATGTCCAGGTCTGTGTTTGCCTTCCATTTGATTCTCTAACCCATCAAAAGTGAAACTTGAGGAAGAAGTGTTTTCTTGATAAATGTCAGAAACTGTTGGAGCATAAACAAGTACTTGAGTGCTAATTTGTCTGATTTTTTGCACATCGGCTTCAAGTGTTCTTGGGTATTTTTCTAAATCTTCAGCATTGTTAAATTGCGTTGGATTAACAAAAATACTTACCACAGTAATATGATTTTGGTCTAAAGAATTTTTGATTAAAGATAAATGTCCGTCATGAAGCGCGCCCATAGTTGGTACAAAACCAGTAGTTTTATTTAGGCTTTGTAATGGTCTTAAAAAGTTGGTCAAACTTTCTTTATTGTCAAAAATGAGCATAGTATTTTGAATTGTTTAGGTTGCAAACTTACTATTTTCATGGATAAGTCCATAAAATTTTGTAATTTTGCATGTTTTTTAAATGCAATTAGATAAACAAAAAGAATTATGGAAGACAAGAGGATATTATATGTATCATCTGAAGTGGTGCCTTACTTAGCGGAAAATGAAGTATCTCTACAATCGTATGAGTTCCCAAAAATGATAAACGAATTAGGTGGTCAAATTCGTATTTTTATGCCAAGATATGGAAATATTAATGAGAGAAGACACCAATTACACGAAGTTATTCGCTTGTCTGGAATGAATTTAGTTGTAAATGATATGGATATGCCACTCATTATAAAAGTTGCATCTATTCCAAAAGAAAGAATTCAGGTTTATTTTATTGATAATGATGAGTACTTCAAGAGAAAAGCAACTTTTACAGATGAAGAAGGGGTTTTGTATCCTGATAATGACGAAAGAGCCATCTTTTTTGCAAAAGGAGTAGTAGAAACGGTAAAAAAGTTAAATTGGGTTCCAGATGTTATACATGTTCATGGTTGGATGGCTAGCTTACTTCCGGTTTATTTAAAGCAATATTACAAGAATGAAGGAATTTTTGCGGATACCAAAATTGTTACGTCTGTATATAATTCTGGTTTTGAAGGCGCAATAGATTTGGAATTAAAAAATAAGATGCAGTTTGATAATATTGATCCTACAAGTTTACAAGTGGTTGAGTCTCCAACATACGAAAATATGATGAAACTCACTATTGATCACTCAGATGCTGTAATAATGGGTTCTGATAATTTGTCTGCAACTTTAACAAAATATATAGAATCTTCAGGGAAACCTTTTTTACCTTTCGAACCAAAAGAAACAGTAAAAGAAGTCTATTCAAATTTCTTGAGAACAAAGGTTATTTAATTGATTATGAGAAAAATTTTTGAAAAAATAGTAGTTTTAAGTGCGGTTTTGTTATTGCTGTCTTGTGATAAAGATTTCAATACAATTGGTTCAGAAATAATTGGAGATGGGCATTTCGAATTTGACAAGTATGAGGTTCAAAATTTAAAAGCTTATTCTAAAGCTACTGGCGCTGTTCAGTCCAACAATTTACCAATAAACTCTTTAGGTGTATATAACGATCCTTTCTTTGGAAAAACAACATCAACTTTTGTAGGTCAATTAGAGTTGGAGCGAGTAGCCCCTGATTTCGGGGTAGATGTTGAAATTAAAAGCATTGATTCTGTGTACTTGTATGTGCCATATTTTAGCACAAGACAAACTGCAGCTATTGGTAATGAACCTAATACATTTAGATTAGATTCTATTTATGGAGATATTGAAACCTCAATTAATTTGGGAGTTTATGAGTCAGATTATTTTTTAAGAAATTTTGATGCTGTTAATCCAGAAGTTTCTCAGAAGTATTTTTCAGATGATTTAAGTTTAATAGAGTCCAATTTAACAACAGTTAATCCTTTAAATAATTCTGCAACAGTTTCACAAAATACGCAATTCAAGTTTTCTGAAAACGAAATATTGATTTATAAAACTGATGAAAATGGAGTTAAAGTTGATAATGATGGTCAGCCTATTTTAAATGCTGAAGATTGGATTGTAAGAGAACGCTTAGATCCTGGTATTTTTGTTGATTTAGATAAAGGTTATTTTTTTAATAGAATATTATTAGCTAATGAAAATGACTTGGCGAATAACAATAATTTTAAAGAATATTTTAAAGCCTTATATTTTAAAGCTGAGGAAAACAGTGGTCAAGAAGGTGCTATGGCTCAGCTTGATTTTTCTAAAGCTTATATTGTTATTCAATATCACTCAAGAAATACAGCTGCTGATCCTGTAACTAAAAAGTCATTTAGATTAAATTTTAGAGGGAATACAATTAATTTCTTCCAAAACCAATTTGATTCCAATTATTCTAATGCATTAACAAATTCCAATTTCACTACAGGT
>JAGYJR010000067.1 GCA_018401995.1 Flavobacterium sp.
CTGTCAACCGCTTCTGGTTCTAGTGTTTCCAATAAATATTTCATGCCTTTTTGTTCGGTTGAAAACACATAATCACCAGCGAAAAATTGTATTTTTTCCGTTTGACGGTTTACTTTGGTATTGTAATGTCCGTAATGGCCTTCGTAAGGCGATTTTGCCGTTTCGTATTGCGCAATTTTATACGTTTCTACTTCAATAATGGTGTCTTTTTTCAATTGGGAATATTCCATTTTGTTCAACAGCAATATATCCAAAACTGGCCATTGCGATTGCGGTACGATATACGCTTTTGGAACGGTTACAAATTGAGTCGCTTTGTACTTACCATAAAACGGAATTTTCTTTGTAAACGGTCGACTTCTATCATAATACAAACGGTTTTTTCCTGAAACATCGCTTGGTTTGTAGCCCGCTTCAAATCCTTTAAAATCAATATAAGAAACTTTGGAAGAATCAATCGCCCAATCAATGGGATACGAATCACCCGCTTTATAAGTATTCGCCGCAGCAGCACGAACCGATTTGATTTTGGTATGATTCTTTTCAGCGTAATTAATCGCACTTACCATGAATTCGTAAGTTACTTTCACGCGTTCGTTGTAGGCTTTCAACATGTGTGTTTCAGGAACAAATCCTAAAGTGTTAAACAAAGTGGTGTAACCTGTTGCATATCTTGGCGTATCTGGAAATTGATTGAAACCGTTTTTTTCTGGCGTAGTGCCGTAAACATTCACATACGGTACGACATCAATTTTCTTTTTTTGCATGTCTTTCACCATTTCGGGATACATTTCGTTGCTAAAAAATTCGCCCAAAGCACCGCCCAAACGTTCATGTTGGGTCGCAATGCAAGTAAAGGTATATTGGTAATCCGCACCGTTCGAAACGTGATTGTCTAGGAAGATATCTGGTTGTAATTCCGAAAATATCGCTTGAAAACTTCTTGAGTTTTTTGAATCCGATTTGATGAAATCGCGGTTCAAATCAAAATTTCTGGCATTTCCTCTGAAACCGTAAGCTTCTGGACCGTTTTGGTTGGCTCTCGAATGCGAATTTCGGTTCAACATGCCGCCAATATTATATACTGGAATCGCTGCAAACAATACGTTTTTTGGTGCTTTTACTTTTCCAGTAGCTAAATCACGAAGTAACATCATGGTAGCGTCAATTCCGTCAGGTTCACCGGGATGAATACCGTTGTTGATTAGAATTACGGTTTTATTGGTATTCGATTCAAAATTGGCATCGGCTGAAAACAAGACTAAATGCAAGGGTTTTCCGCTATCGGTTTTGCCTTTTTCTATCATTTGGATGGTTGGAAAGGCAGCATCTAATTTTTGGTAGAAAGCAATACATTGTTCGTAGGTAGTGGTTTGATTGCCATTGCCCGTTTCATAAGGTGTAACCAATTTATTTTGTGCCAACGTCACTATCGAAAAGAAAAACAAGATAATTTTTAATAATCGCATATTGAAAGGAAATTTGAGTTTCAAAAATAAAGTTTTTTACTTGAACCACATAGAAACATAGGTTAATTGTTAGTTGAAAAAAGTCGTTTTTACTCTCTTTTAGTTCACATAGGCTATCTGAACCCCAACTTTGGGCTATTCGATTCTTTTTTCCTATGTTTCTATGTGGTTAATTTTTTTATTGAAATAGGTTAATTTAAGAATGAAATAGCTTAAATCAACAATCATCACTATCTTTGCCGCATGAGTCGAAATCCGTTTTCCAACAATGTTCTTTTGAATCTTGGTATTTCAAGTTTGAACAAAATGCAAGAAGTAGCCCAACATGCTATTTTAAATGAAGCTAATGTGTTATTGCTTTCTCCAACAGGTTCGGGGAAAACTTTAGCATTTTTGTTGCCAATTTTCCAATTATTGGAAGAAGAAGTAAAAGGCGTTCAATGCTTAATTTTGGTTCCTTCGCGTGAATTAGGGTTGCAAATTGAACAAGTTTGGAAAAAAATGGGCACGCATTACAAAGTCAATACGTGTTATGGCGGGCATTCGATTGATGTTGAAATCAATAATTTGAGTAATCCACCAGCCATTTTAATTGGAACACCAGGAAGAATTGCCGATCATTTAGACCGTGGCAGTTTCGCTACCGAAAACATCAAAACCTATGTTTTAGACGAATTTGACAAATCGCTGCAATTGGGTTTCCATGAAGAAATGTCGTATATCATTGGGAAAATTACTAGAGCAAATAAACGCGTTTTAGTTTCTGCGACTTCAGGAGTTGAAATTCCGAAATATACCAAAGTCATTGATCCCAAAATCATTGATTTTATTCCCAAAGAAAAACAGAATGACAATTTAGATATTCGCATTGTTTTTTCGAAATCCAAAGATAAGATTGACTCACTTTTTCAGTTGATTTGTTCGTTGAATTCCGAAGCGGCGATTATCTTTTGCAACCATAGAGAAGCGGTGGAACGTATTCATGACATGTTGACTTCCAAAGGTATTATTTCTACGTATTACCATGGCGGATTAGACCAAGACGAGCGCGAACGAGCGTTGATTCAGTTTAGAAATGGCAGTGTTTCGTATTTGATTACTACCGATTTAGGTGCAAGAGGTTTGGATATTCCCGAAATGAAACACGTCATTCATTACCATTTACCAGCTAAAGAAGACGAATTCACGCACCGAAACGGAAGAACCGCTCGTATGTTAGCCACAGGAACCGCCTACGTTATCATACACGAAACCGAAAAGAAAGCCGATTATTTCGATTACGGCAAACGTCGATTAGATGTTTCCAATGCGAAGTCGTTACCCAAAGCCCCTTTGTATCAAACACTTTACATTAGCGGAGGCAAGAAAAACAAGTTGAATAAAATTGACATTGTAGGTTTCTTTTCTCAAAAAGGTCAATTAGAAAAAGACGATATCGGTTTGATTGAAGTGAAAGATTTCATTTCGTTTGTAGCGGTAAAATATCCCAAAGTAAAAACCTTGCTGCAAAACATCAAAGACGAAAAAATGAAAGGCAAGAAATACAAAATTGAAGTAGCAAGGAAAGTGATTAAGAAGGAAGAGTAGGGATTGATGAAAAGTTTTAAGCTAATTTATTTCTTTACCTTAGCTTGTAAAACCTCTATCAAATCTTTTTTAGAATTTTCACTTTCTGTTGAAAATCCAAATTTTAATATTCCAAATCCCATTAATAACATAAACAATGGGAATATAACAACGTGAA
>JAGYJR010000068.1 GCA_018401995.1 Flavobacterium sp.
TAAATGTCAATGAAGATGACGAAGAGGTAGCAAAAATCATGTCGAAATACGATTTAGAAGCAATTCCAGTTGTTGATGACAACAATATTTTATTAGGCAGAATTACCATTGACGATATTGTAGACGTTTTAAAAGAAGAAGCAGACAGAGATTACCAATTAGCAGCTGGTTTGACGCAAGATGTTGATTCTGACGATAGTATTTTAGATTTGACAAAAGCGCGTTTACCATGGCTTTTTTTAGGTTTAGTTGGTGGCGTTGGAGCTTTTATTATTATGGGATTATTTGAACATTCTTTTAAAAATGAAGCTTTGGTTCTCTTCTTTTTTACACCATTAATTGCTGCAATGGCTGGTAATGTTGGTGTACAATCTTCTGCAATTATTGTACAAGGTTTGGCAAATGATGATGTAAAAGGAAGTATTAATAGCAGGCTTTTTAAAGAAATGTTATTAGCTGCTTTAAACGGATTTATTTTAGCAATCTTTTTATTCTTTTTTGTATGGGCTTACGAGGGAAAATTAAACATTGCTTTGGCAATTTCTGTTTCATTAGTAGCTGTCATAATTGTAGCTGGTTTAATAGGTACTTTTGTACCACTTTTTTTAAACAAAAGAGGCATAGACCCAGCAATAGCAACAGGGCCTTTTATAACTACTTCTAATGATATTTTTGGAATCTTAATTTATTTTATGATTGCAAAATTAATTTTAGGAATCTAAAAAATTACGCCTTTATTTTGCAAAACAAATCCCAAATTACAACACCTGTTGTTACAGAAATATTTAAAGAGTGTTTAGTTCCCAATTGCGGAATTTCTATACACAAATCAGAAGCATTTACAACTTCTTGTTGTACGCCTTTTACCTCATTGCCCATTACAATAGCATATTTCTGATTTTTCTCAGGAAAAAAAGTATCTAATTTTGTACTGTTTTCTGCTTGTTCAATTGCCAAGACTTTAACTTTATCTTGTTTCAATTTTTGCACTAACGCTAAAGTATCTTCTACATATTCCCAAGCAACAGACTCTGTAGCACCTAAAGCAGTTTTATGAATGTCTTTATTTGGTGGAGTTGCACTAATACCACACAAATAGATTTTTTCAATTAAAAAGCATCACTTAGTTCTAAATACAGAACCAATATTATTTAAACTTCTAATATTATCTAACACAACAATTAAAGGTGTTTTTTTACTGCTTTAAATTCATCAACTGTAATTCTATTTAGTTCGTTATTTTTAGTTTTCTCATAAATTGTTGGTTGTTGATTCTTTGTTTTTAGTTTTTGTATCTTAACTAATAACCAAAAACTAAACACTAACAACTATATTTTCTATCTTCGCAAAACTAACGTAAAAAACCGAAAACTTGTCAAAAACTGAAGGCAAAAAAGAAACTCCTTTAATGAAACAATACAATGCTATCAAGAAGAAATATCCTGATGCCATGTTGTTGTTTAGAGTAGGAGATTTTTATGAAACTTTTGGGGAAGATGCTAAAAAAGCAGCGCAAGTTCTTGGAATTATTCTTACAAAACGTGGAACAGGAAGTGAAACTGAGACTGCGCTGGCTGGTTTTCCTCATCATTCTTTGCATACCTATTTACCAAAATTGGTAAAAGCAGGAATGCGTGTCGCAATTTGCGATCAATTAGAAGATCCAAAAATGACCAAAACCATCGTAAAACGTGGTGTTACAGAATTGATAACCCCCGGAGTGTCGTTAAATGACGAGGTTTTACAATCCAAAACGAACAACTTTTTAGCAGCTGTTCATTTTGATAAAAAACAACTTGGAATTTCATTTCTTGATGTTTCTACAGGCGAATATTTAGTGGCTCAAGGAAATGCAGAATACATAGATAAATTGTTGCAAAATTTTTCTCCAAGTGAAGTTTTGGTGCAAAAACAATACAAACAACAGTTTTTAGAGTTGTTTGAAAATAGATATTATACGTTTTATTTAGATGATTGGATTTTTCAACCAGAATATGCAAATGAAACTTTACAAAATCATTTTGAAGTAAAAAGCTTAAAAGGTTTTGGAATTCACGAAGTAAAAAACGGAATTATTGCAGCTGGTGCAGTGTTGTATTATTTATCAGAAACGCAACATAACCAACTAAAACATATACAATCTATTAGTAGAATTGCAGAAGATAATTATGTTTGGATGGACCGTTTTACGGTAAGAAATTTAGAATTGTACAATCCGAATTCTGTAAATGCAGTTACGTTGTTAGATGTGATTGACAAAACCATTTCGCCAATGGGAGGAAGGTTGTTAAAACGTTGGTTAGCACTTCCTTTAAAAAATATTGATGATATTAAAAATCGTCATGAATTGGTAAAATTCTTTATCAATTCTAGTGATTTTTCAAAAACCGTAACCTATCAACTTAAACAAATTTCCGATTTAGAAAGGTTGATTTCTAAAGTGGCAACTGGCAAAGCTTCACCAAGAGAAATTGTGCTTCTAAAAGATTCTTTAAAAGCCATTTTACCTATAAAATTAGCATCAGAAAAAAGCAAAAACGCCACTGTTAAGGCATTAGGTAACCAATTACATGACTGTAATGAGTTGATTGAAAAAATCTCTCAAACTTTATTTGATGATGCGCCTGTAAACATCAATAAAGGAAATGCCATTGCTAGTGGTGTTCTTAAAGAATTAGATGATTTACGTGCTATTTCTTCTTCTGGAAAAACATATTTAGATGAAATGCTTTCTCGTGAAACAGAACGCACAGGAATTAGCAGTTTAAAAATTGCCTTTAATAATGTTTTTGGGTACTATATTGAAGTTAGAAATACGCATAAAAATAAAGTTCCTACAGAATGGATTCGTAAGCAAACCTTGGTAAATGCAGAGCGTTATATTACTGAGGAACTAAAAGAATACGAAACCAAAATTTTAGGTGCAGAAGAAAAAATTCAGGTTTTAGAGCAAGAAATTTTTTCTAAATTATTGCAATATATCATTCAATTTGTGCAAAAAATACAAGAAAATGCGCAAATTATTGCAAAAATTGACTGTTTGCTCTCTTTTTCTGTGTTGGCGACTGACAACAATTATGTGCGTCCAATTATGGATGAAAGTACAGATTTAGAAATTAAAAATGGGCGTCATCCAGTTATAG
>JAGYJR010000069.1 GCA_018401995.1 Flavobacterium sp.
AATAATACCCCAAACATAACAACAAACCCAGTAAATTTTACAACAAATACCGGTGGTGCTGCTTCATTTAGCGTTGTTGCTAACAATGGGCCTACTTCATATACATGGCAAGTAAGTACAGATGGTGGTACAACTTGGACAACAGTAACAAATGGTGGTGTATATAGTAATGCTACAACAGCTACTTTAAATATAACAGGAGCAACTGCTGGAATGAATGGTTATTTATATCAAGCTTCTGCAACAAATGCTTGTGGAACTTCGGCTTTTTCAACCAGTGCTTTGTTAACGGTTAGTAATGTTGTACTTGTAACAGGATTAGGAACTAATAATGTAATTTGTGGAGAAAATAGCATCTTAAGGGATCATGCAGGAACAGGAAATTATGCTAATAATAGAGATGACTGGTCTGCAATTAATGTAACCTCTGCAGCTGTAGTTACCTTAACAGGTACATATGATACTGAAAATGGTTTTGATGGTATTATTCTATATGATGGTGTTGGGATTGGCGGTACAGTTTTAGCAGTATATACTGGTGTGGGAACTATAAACTATACAGGAAATCCGGGCCAAACCATCACAGTGAGGTTTACATCTGACGTTTCAGCTACTAGACCCGGATTTGAAATCAATGTTTCATTCACAGGAGACTGTAATGTGCCTTGTGCGGCTCCTACTGCAGTACCTACTGCTTTGTCCTTGACAGCAACGGGTACAGTTATTTCAGGCTCTTTTACACATGCAGTACCACAGCCTGATAATTACTTAGTTGTAATCAGTACCAGCCCGATAGCACCAACACCGGCAAACGGAACAAGCTATGCAATAGGAGCAACTGTAGGGGCAGGTTATACTGTAATTGCAAACGGTCCTGGAAATGCATTTTCTGCAACAGGCTTAGCTAATTCAACCACGTACTATATATATGTATTCTCTTTTAATAGTTTGTGTATAGGAGGTCCTTTGTATTTAGGAAACTTAAACGGCAACGTAACAACAACGGCTTCAGACCCATATTGTATTCCAACTTCAACAGTAAGTACTAGATACATTGAAGATATTTCAACTGTAGGATATATAACTGATTTAAACAACATGGGTACAGGGAGATCAATATCTGGTTATGCTGATTATACTGCTGCCCCACCGGTAACACAAATACCTGGAGGTGGTGTAACAATAGATTACTTCTTACGAGTATCAAGACAATTTGTTAAAATATGGGTTGACTGGAATAATGATGGAACATTTACAGATGCAGCACCAGAATTAGTATACACTTCTGGTGGTTTCCAAACTATTGCAGGAGCTGGTGGATTTGTAGTTCCACCTGCTACTTTACCAGGAAATTACAGAATTAGAATTAGAACATTTGAAACTTCTCAAACATTTGGACCATGTGGTAATTTAGCAACAGGTGAAACTGAAGATTACAGACTTATAGTTGTAGCTGACTGTCCAGCTAAACCGAATGCTATATATGATGGTGATCGATGTGATGTAGGAACTGTAGTATTAGGTGTTGAAGGAACTCCTGGGGTTACAGAATTTAGATTCTACGATTCTTTATATGGAGGTACACTTGTAGGAACAGAAGCTGCTGTCCCAGGAATAACTAACTGGACAACGCCTGCTTTAACTAACACCACAACCTATTATGTAACTGCATTTAATGGGTCTTGTGAGTCTTGGTATAGAGAAGAAATTACTGCTAAAATTAATCCCGTTGCTAATATTGTTGTTACTCCATCTGTACCTGATGTTTGTGGAGAAAACAACGTTGTTCAAATTTCTGCTGGAGGTGACTTTGTTATTGACTTTTTAGTAAACGAAGATTTTGAAGGTGGTGGTTTTGGAGTTTTAAACAGAGTTAATGTTGCTGCAAATGTAGACACACAATGGACAAATAGAGTGAGTCCTTACGTTCCAACTGGAGCCGTATGGAAACCTGCAATTACCTCTAGAGCAATAGGAAATAGATTTGTTGTAGCTAATTCAGATTTTGTTTTAAATCCTAAAGACACACAAATACGAACTGCCAATTTAGATGCTACCGCTTATTCTGATTTATTTTTAAGTTTTAGACATTACTTTTCATACTATCCAGGTGAGCCAGTGCAGTTTGCTGATGTAGACATTTCAACTGACGGTGGAACAGGATGGACAACAATAGCGCAATACACTTCAAATCAAGGATTTGCAGGTCAATTTGTGAATGAGCTAATTGATTTAACTGCTTATGCTGGTTTACCGCAAGTTATGGTTAGATTCAGATTCCATTTAGGAGGAGGCTCTGCTATTGGTGATGGATGGTCACTTGACGACATTCAAATATATGGAACAAGACCATTAAACACAACGTTTACTTGGACAGGTGGAACAGTTGACGCGTTCATTGATGCTGCATGTACTATCCCTTACGTAGCGCAATCGGTAACAACGGTATTTGTGAGACCAACTGCTTTACAATTAGCATCACCTTCTTGGTCATTCACTGCAAATGCCACTTTAGGTAATGGTTGTCCAATTTCAGAATTTATCACCATTACCAATAGTACCAAATTATGGATTGGTGGAGTTAGTGATGATTGGTATGATCCTAATAACTGGGAACCAACAGGTGTTCCAGATATTAATACATGTATTTTTGTTTACAATGGTACATTTGATGCTGAAATTAACAATGTAGCTAATGACGCTTTTGGAAGAACATTAACTGTGAGACCAGGCGGAATCTTACAAATACAACCAGGAAACAATATAACAATCAATGAAACAGTTACGGTTGATGCTGGTGGAACATTTGACATTGAAAGTAGCGGAAGCTTAATTCAAAACTTAGATGTAGCCAATACAGGAACTATCACTATGAGAAGAAACGCAACTCTAAAAGCCTTAGATTACGTATATTGGTCTTCACCGGTTGCTAGTTTTGCCTCGAGTGCAATCTCACCAGCCACACCTACCGGTTTAATATGGAAATGGGAACCAACTATAGCTAATGGCGGTACTTATTCAGGTGATTTTGGAAATTGGGTTAATGGTAGCGAAGCAATGACATTAGGAAGAGGCTATATAGTAAGATCTCCAAATGGCTGGCCTGCAGCTCCATCTGTTTTCACAGCTA
>JAGYJR010000007.1 GCA_018401995.1 Flavobacterium sp.
TCAAATGCATAAATGACATTCCAGCGTAGTAGTTAGCTAAGTTTCCTGTTTTAGTTCCTGAAAATTCATCAGCAACTCCAACGAAACCTAATTTACCTTCTGCACCATTCAATGCTAATTTAAACAAAGAATCAGCAGTAGCTGGATTTGAAATAGCCTCATTAAAAAACTCTTGCGATTGAAACATAATAGACATTGCTTCTTGTTCTTTTGGCTCTACAATAAATTTATTGTACAATAAATAACCTACTGTAGCAAATGCAATAGCTCCAACAATTCCTAAAATAACTTTTTGGTTTTTAGCTACCCATTCTTCAGTTCTTGAAGCGGTTTGATCCAAAGTATTAAAAACATCTTCTGTTGTGCTTTCGCCAGTTTCTAAAACTTCGTCAAATTCATTACCAATTGTATCTTCAACTTCTGGTTTTGGGCTTTTGTAACCTCTTTTGTTATATGTTGCCATTTATGTTAAATTTATTAAGAGGTGCAAAAATATAATTTTTATTCAAAATTAAAAGTTCTTTTTACGGTTATTTTTTATTTTACTACTACTTTTGCAAAAAAACATTCCCAAAAAGTGATTTTAAAGCATCTAACACTACTCAACTACAAGAACATTAGCAATCAATCGTTTGATTTTGATAGCAAAATAAATTGTTTTGTTGGAAAAAATGGCGCTGGGAAGACCAATATTTTAGATGCTATTTATCATTTGGCATATGGAAAAAGTTATTTTAATCCGTTAGCTTCGCAAAATATCAAACACGATGAAGAGTTTTTTTTAATTGACTCTTTATTTGATAAAAATGATAAAGAAGAAAAAATTGCTTGTAGTTTAAAAAGAGGACAAAAAAAAGTAATCAAACGCAATAACAAAGTGTATGAAAAACTATCGGAACACATTGGATTGATTCCATTGGTAATAATTTCCCCATCCGATAGTGACCTCATCATTGAAGGTAGCGAAACTAGAAGAAGTTTTATTGACAGTGTTATTTGTTCGCTGGATCAAATGTATTTGAACCAATTGATTCAGTACCAAAAATTAGTAAGTCAGCGTAATGCGCTTTTGAAATATTTTGCTGCTAATCAAACATTTGATAAAGACAATTTAGCTATTTACGATGAACAATTAATTCCTCTTGGAACACTTATTTTCGAAAAAAGACAGCAATTTTTATCCAATTTTGTTCCCATTTTCCAAAAGTATTACACCTTAATTTCAAATGCAGCTGAGAATGTTTCACTTCGCTACCAATCGCAATTATTGGAACAAGATTTTGCAACCCTTTTGAACGACCAACTCCAAAAAGATAAAATTTTACAATATACCAGTGCTGGAATTCACAAAGACGATTTGATTTTTGAAATTGAAAGTTATCCGATTAAGAAATTTGGTTCGCAAGGCCAACAAAAATCGTTTTTAATTGCGCTGAAATTAGCACAATTTGAATTTATAAAAGAAAAGAGTGGCGAATTACCCATTCTACTTTTTGATGATATTTTTGACAAATTAGACGAAAGTCGTGTGCAAAAAATTGTCGCTATGGTAAATGATGCTGTATTTGGACAAATTTTCATCTCAGATACACATGCTGAGAGAACAGAAAATATAATAAAATCAACACATCAAAGTTATTCGATTTTTGCGTTGTGAAGATGAATTGAGAAGTTAGAAGTTAGAGAATAGAAGTTAGATTTTCGGATTTTCAGATTTTGGAATTTGGAATTTGGAATTTGGAATATTGGGATTTTTTCTGGAACACAGATTGAAGAAATTTAAAAATTCTTTAAAATCTTAAATGAACTTCTTAACGTAATCAAAGTAAACTTTAAAAAGACTTATATGACTTATATGGTTTAATTTTGGTTTCAACTTTCAAGTTTTGGAACGCGGATAAAACGGATTTGACGGATTCACGCTGATTATATTTTTTAGTCCGCTAAAGCGGAAGCAGATTGATACGGATTTTAAAAGTTGGAATTTGGAATTTAAAATATTGGAATTTGTTCTTGAACTTGATTTTTGTACTTGATCTTGACTTTCAATTAAACATTTTAATAATTCCCACTTTAATACTACATTTGAAAAAAATTATTCTGTGATGGAAATTCAAACCAATTTTTCTTTAAAAAACTACAATACTTTTGGTATTTCAGCAACTGCTAAATCCTTTATTTCTGTTACTTCTGAAGACGAATTAAAAACCGTTTTACAACAACAGCAAGACATTTTCATTTTGGGCGGTGGTAGTAATATGTTGTTAACCAAAGACATTGAAAAAACGGTTGTTCATGTAAATTTAAAAGGAATTGCTATTACGAAAGAAATGGATGATTACGTTTGGGTTACTGCTCAAGCAGGTGAAAATTGGCATGAATTTGTACTTTGGTGTTTGGAAAGAAATTTTGGCGGATTGGAAAATTTATCGCTAATTCCAGGGAATGTTGGCACTACTCCAATTCAAAATATTGGCGCTTATGGTGTTGAAATTAAAGACACTATGGTAAGTTGCGAAGCAATTGCTATTAAAACGCAAGAAAAACGAGTTTTTACCAATGCTGAATGTGCCTTTGAATACCGTGAAAGTATTTTCAAAAAAGAATTGAAAAATCAATACATTATAACAGCTGTAACGTTCCAACTAACGAAAAAGAAGCATCAGCTAAAAACTTCTTACGGCGCAATCGAAGCGGAACTGCAACAGAAAAAAATTAGCAATCCTTCTATTCAAGAAATTAGTCAAGCGGTAATTGCGATTCGTCAGAGTAAATTACCTGATCCAAAAGAATTAGGAAACAGTGGAAGTTTCTTCAAAAATCCAATTATTCCACTAACAACTTATGAAAAGGCTTTACAAAACTTTCCTGAAATGCCGCATTACAAAGTTTCTGAAGAATTGGTAAAAGTACCAGCCGGATGGCTAATTGAACAAGCCGGATTTAAAGGAAAACGATTTGGTGACGCAGGAATTCATAAAAACCAAGCATTAGTTTTAGTTAATTATGGTAATGCTACAGGTGCTGAAATTGAAGCTGTTTCAAAAAATATTCAGAAAACAGTTCTCGAAACCTTTGGAATTGCCATTGAAGCGGAAGTAAATATTATTTGATGATTGAAGTTCGGTGATGGGCTTTAGAAGATAGAAATTAGAAGTTAGAGAATAGACTTGGTTTTGTCTTTCCGATTTTACTAGGAATCTCCTATGAAATAGGTTGCTATTTGAGCGAAGCGAAATAGTGACTCACAAAGCCGCTAAGACGCAAGTTTTAATACATTGAGTAACTTTGTGAAGAACTTTGAGTAACATTGTGCTACTAAACTGAAAACTGCGACTGCGACTGTGACTAATTTTGGAATTTGAGCTTGAATTTGAACTTGATTTGAATTTTCTTTTGTAAATTTGCACTTTAATTCTAAAGAGATGAAACTAGCGATACTTACCATGGGACTTTTAGCGATTGCTGTAGCAGGAATTGCAATCAAAATTTGGTTGAAAAAAGACGGAAAATTTTCTGGAACTTGCGCTAGTCAAAGTCCGTTTTTGAATAAAGATGGTGAAGCTTGTGGCTTTTGCGGAAAAACACCTGATCAATTTAAAGATTGTAACGAACCTTCTCACTCTTAATCGCCAATAAATCCGTATGATTTTTGATATTCTACTCCTTGGATTAGTTGCTGTTGTACTATTTCAAATGATATATTACATTTTTATTTTTGGCAAATTTAGTTTCGCTAAAACAGAGACTCTTCCCAAAAAAAATATTCCTATTTCGGTTATAGTATGCGCCAAAAACGAAGCTGAAAACATCAAGAAATTTGTTCCTCTTTTACTAGAACAAGAGTATCCAACATTCGAATTGGTTTTAATTGACGATGCTTCAAGCGATGAAACTCGCGATTTATTTGAAGCATTTGAAAAACAATATCCGAATGTAAAATTGGTAAAAGTAGATAATAACGAAGCTTTTTGGGGCAATAAAAAATACGCATTAACTTTAGGAATTAAAGCCGCAAAATACGAATACTTACTCTTTACCGATGCCGATTGTTACCCAACATCAAAACATTGGATTAGTAGAATGAGTGCTAATTTCACCGTGAAAAAAACCATCGTTTTGGGTTATGGTGCTTATGAGAAAATTAAAAATTCGTTTTTGAATAAAATCATTCGTTTTGAAACTCTTTTGACAGCGACTCAATATTTTGCTTGGGCTAAAATTGGTAAACCTTACATGGGTGTTGGTCGAAATTTAGCTTACAAAAAAGAAGAATTCTTCCGAGTGAGAGGATTTATGGATCATATGAAAATCCGTTCAGGCGATGATGATTTGTTTGTGAATCAAGCAGCCAGTGGAGCCAATACCTCTGTTTGTTTTACGCCTGAAAGTTTCACCTATTCAGAACCGAAAAAAACATACAAAACTTGGTTCAATCAAAAAAGACGACACGTTGCCACAGCTAAACATTACAAAGGGTTTGACCGTTTTCAATTGGGATTTTTTTATATCATTCAATTCTTATTTTTTATTTTAGCTGCTGTACTTTTAGCTTTTCAATACCAATGGATAATTGTTACTGGAATTGTAGTTCTTAGATACATGTTCACTTGGATTTCATTAGGTTATGCTGCTGGAAAACTAAAAGAAAAAGATGTCATGTATTGGTACCCAATTATTGAAATTTTTCTTATCTTCACACAATTGAACGTATTCATTACCAATATTTTTGCAAAACCCGTACATTGGAAATAACATCAGAAATTATTCAAAAAAACATTGCCAAAGCAAAATTGGGCGACCAAGTTGCCTTTACGTTTTTATTGGATTTTTTTTGGAACGAAGTATACGGTTTCATGCTCAAACGCACCGAAAACGAAACCGATGCCGAAGATATTGTCATTGAAACCTTTGCGAAAGCCTTCGATAAGATTGCCACTTACAATCCAGAATTTGGCTTTAACACTTGGTTGATAGCCATTGCAAAAAATGTGCATATCGATATGCTCCGAAAAAAGAAAACTTCTCTTTTTATTGACATTACTGAAGAAGACGAACACCAAGCGTACAGCGTGGTTGACGATTCCAATTCTGCAGAAGACGAATTGATTATCGAACAAAATTTAGCCCAATTACTGCAATACATCAAACAATTGAAACCTGCGTATCAGGAAGTGATTCAAATGCGTTATTTTCAAGAAATGAGCTACCAAGAAATGGCAGAATCACTAGAAGAACCGCTGAATAATATCAAAATTAAACTGTTACGTTCCAAAAAACTTTTGGCAGAAATAATTACTTTAAGCGAGAAAAAGAAATCTAAATAAGAATTTTTATATTTGACCCAAATCCAAATAAGGTCATGAACACTTTTACTACGCAAGAAAAACTAAAACATTTATTCTCTTTACCTGTAATTGTTGCCGCACTAGGCTACTTTGTAGATATTTACGATTTATTACTTTTCGGAATTGTTCGTGTACCCAGTTTAGAAACTTTAGGCGTTGATGTTAATGTAGCGGGTTCAACTATTCTAAACTATCAAATGATTGGATTGCTTTTAGGCGGAATTATTTGGGGAATTTTTGGAGATAAAAAAGGAAGACTATCTGTTTTATTTGGCTCCATTTTGGTGTATTCATTAGCTAATATTGCTTGCGGTTTTTTACCTCATTTTCCTCAAGAACATATTGTAGAAATTTATGCCGCTTTGCGTTTTATTGCAGGAATTGGACTTGCTGGTGAATTGGGTGCTGGAATCACATTAGTTTCCGAATCTTTACCCAAAGAGCTAAGAGCTATTGGAACCTCTATTGTGGCTGGATTTGGTTTATTGGGTGCTGTTGTTGCGCAATTAACTGTTGAATTAGCTGGAGATTGGACTATTGCTTACTTTGTTGGTGGCGGACTTGGCTTGTTATTGTTGTTTTTACGAATTGGTGTTGTAGAATCAGGAATTTACAAAGACATTCAGGAAAAATCAGATGTACAAAAAGGAAATTTTTTACTATTTTTCAACAATTGGAATCGTTTTGTTAAATACATCAAATGTATCGCAATAGGTTTACCAACATGGTTTTGCATTGGAATTCTCGCTGTTATGGGAAATCAATTTGCGCCTGCATTTGGCATAGATTCTATCAATCCAGGAAAAGCGATTATGTGGGCTTACATTGGAATTTCAGCTGGAGATTTCGCTAGTGGTTTTATTTCTCACGCGTTAAAATCACGAAAAAAGGCAATTTTTTACATGATGTTATTTACTATAATTGGTGTTGCGCTGATGTTATTTGGTGGAACAAAATCAGAAAACATGTATTACTTTTATTGTGCTTGGCTCGGATTGGGTACTGGTTATTGGGCGATGTTTGTAACGGTTGGCGCAGAACAATTTGGAACCAACATTAGAAGTACAGCAGCAACCACAATTCCAAATATGGTTAGAGGATTGTTACCCGTTATGCTCATTAGTTTTGATTATTTAAAAATCGGAAACGGTGTAATTGTTGCGGCTGCCATTGTTGGTTTCGTTGTATTTGCCATTGGAATTTACGCTACTTTAACTGTTCCTGAAACACATAATATTGACTTGGATTTTGTTGAGTAATAAAAAATCCTTTTTTAGCATTTTGTATAAAAAAAAACTAAATTGCAAATTACTAAGTAAACATAATCTCCATGAAAGCAAAATTAATTTTATTTTTATTTACAATTTTAAACTTAAGTTACTCACAAACAAGTGAAGTAACTATTATTGGAAACTTACCTCAACTTCATGGCGGTGATTATGTTTCATTTAGTAAACCTATAGGAAAATACTCCACTTCTCCATTTTATGTTAATTCAAAAGATACTGCAAAATTAAAAGACAACAAATTCATTAAGAATCTAGAAGTTTCAACATCTGGAATCATTTATCTTTATGAGAAGCCATTTAATTCAATTAGTAGTGCTCGATTTTTTGCAGAACCTGGTGATACTATATTTATTGAAAGAAAAAACGGGAAAATTCATTTTGAGGGAAAAAATGCAATTATTAACAAAATGTTTAGTGAAGTCAAATTTGCTCCTGTTAATCTTTATGATGAAGTGTATGATATTTATAAGATTAATGATAATTCAAAAAAAATTATAACTCAAATAAATTCAAGAAAAATAGAATTTTCAAAATATTTTGATCAACTAACTTTAAAAAATCAAGTTTCTAAATCTTGCTCAAACTACGCAAAAATGTTAATGGAACAGATAATAGATAATGCTGTTTTAAATATTGCAAAAAATGAAAAATTTAGGGAACGAGAAAAAATGCCTATTTCAAAAAAAGAAGCATCTAAAGTAGTAGACTATTATAATGAAAAATACCTTTACTATAATAAGGAAAGTTTAAAGTCTTTATTCTATCTAAAGTTTATATTTATATATGCAGAATTTTTTGAAAAAAAATCACTCGAAAGCGGTAAAAACACAACAAGATATTGGAATCAATTTGATGAGATGTTTCAACCTAGAATTGACAATTTAGGTGTTCTTGATTATTTAGAATTTGACGATTATAAAGAAAAAGCTATTGGTCAACTATTTCTAGATCTAATAGAAAGCTATGATAACGAGAAAACTAAAAGTTATCAAGATTTGGTAACTCTTTACAAAGCATATGCAGAGAAATTTCCTGATAGCCCATATATTATTCCTCTTTCTGAAACCATTATGGATATAGCTTCAAACATAGTAAACAACAACAGTTTGAATACTTTATCTAATTCTGATTCAAACACAAAAATTGGCTATCTAACCAAATTTAACGAAACTTTCAAAGTAATTGATAATAAACCTTTGATAGAAACAGATCAATCATTTATTGATGCCTTATCAAAAAAATTTCCAAATCAAAATGTATTTATTGATTTATGGGCAACATGGTGTTCGCCGTGTATTAAGCAATTTTCACATAATAATGATTTACACGCTTTTTTAGAAAAAGAAAAGATTGAAATGCTTTTTTTATCAGTTGACAAAGAAGACAACAAGAGTAAATGGGAAAAATATGTAAAAGATTACAATCTTAAAGGTTTTCATTATTTACCAAGCAATGATGACAATGAAAAACACATTAGTCAACTGGGCAATTTCATCCCTTTATATTATGTTTTCAATACTAAGACAAAAAAACTAGTTAAAATAGAAGGGTTACCTGAACAAAAAGAATTATTTTATTCTGAAATTAGTGAGGCCTTACAATCAAATTAGAAGAAGTAATTTAAGACGAAACATTTATAACTACAAAACAAATCCTAAAATTGTATTAACGGAATAACTTTTCTAAATTCTAAATTCCAAATTCTAAATTCTAATCGTATCTTTGCTTTTCAAAAAATTGAATTATGAATACGGTTGATGCAAATGTTTTTCCACCAAGGGAACCAAAACCCAAATGGTTGCGCGTAAAGTTGCCAACAGGACAAAAATATACAGAATTAAGAGGTTTAGTCGATAAATACAAATTAAATACCATTTGTACTTCGGGAAGTTGCCCAAATATGGGTGAATGTTGGGGTGAAGGAACTGCAACGTTCATGATTTTGGGTAATATTTGTACGCGTTCGTGTGGCTTTTGTGGTGTGAAAACGGGTCGACCTGAATCTGTAGATTGGGATGAACCTGAAAAAGTAGCGCGTTCTATCAAAATCATGAACATCAAACATGCGGTAATTACTAGTGTGGATCGTGATGATTTAAAAGATATGGGTTCTATTATTTGGGCAGAAACAGTAAAAGCCATTCGCCGAATGAATCCTACTACAACTTTAGAGACTTTAATTCCAGATTTTCAAGGAAACACTACCAATATTGACCGAATAATTGCGGTTGCTCCAGAAGTGGTTTCGCACAATATGGAAACGGTAAAACGTTTAACTCGCGAGGTTCGAATTCAAGCGAAGTATGAGAAAAGTTTGGAAGTTTTGCGCTATTTAAAGGAAAACGGCATTAAAAGAACCAAATCAGGAATCATGCTTGGTTTAGGCGAAACCGAAGAAGAAGTGATTGAAACGTTACATGATTTACGCGATGCCAAAGTAGATATTGTTACCATTGGTCAATACTTACAACCGAGTAAAAAACATCTTCCAGTGAAAGAGTTTATTACGCCAGAACAATTTGCTAAATATGAAAAAATTGGCAAAGAACTAGGATTCCGTCATGTGGAAAGTGGTGCTTTGGTGCGTTCTTCTTACCATGCGGAGAAGCATATTCATTAAATTAGGCATTAGGCAAAATTATAATTTCACAGAAATACAAAAACTTGAAAACAAAAATCGCCATTAACGGTTTTGGAAGAATTGGAAGAAATTTATTCCGATTGCTTTTGAATCATCCTACTATTGAAGTAGTTGCTATCAATGATATTGCTGATGCAAAAACGATGGCGCATTTACTGAAATACGATAGCATTCACGGAGTTTTATCCAACGCTATTAAAGCGGATGACGAACATATTTTTGTTGATGAAAAAGCGTTTTTGTATTTCAGAGAAAAAAATATTCAAAACCTGAATTGGAAAGAGCTGCAAATCGACATAGTTATCGAAGCAACAGGAAAATTTAAAACTTGGGATTCTGTTAACGAGCACATAACTGCTGGAGCCAAAAAAGTAATTCTATCTGCACCACCTGAAGATGAGCGAATTAAAACCATAGTTCTTGGCGTTAATGAATCGATTTTAAATTCGGAAGATCTGATTATTTCCAATGCCAGTTGTACTACAAACAATGCAGCACCAATGATTAAAGTCATTCAGGAATTGTGTGAAATTGAACAAGCTTACATTACTACAGTTCATTCGTATACTACTGACCAAAGTTTGCACGACCAACCGCATAAAGATTTACGAAGAGCTCGTGGAGCAGCACAATCTATTGTTCCAACAACAACTGGAGCTGCTAAAGCATTAACTAAAATTTTCCCTCAATTGGATGGAAAAATTGGTGGTTGTGGCATTCGTGTTCCGGTGCCAGATGGTTCCTTAACGGATATTACTTTTAACGTAAAACGCCAAGTTACGATTGAAGAAATTAATACTGCATTTAAAAAAGCTTCAGAAACTTCACTTCATGGCATTTTAGCTTATACCGAAGACCCAATTGTTTCTGTTGACATCATTGGAAATACAAATTCTTGCTTATTTGATGCCCAACTCACTTCTGTTATCGACAGAATGGTAAAAGTTGTAGGTTGGTATGACAATGAAATTGGTTATTCTTCTCGCATAATTGATTTAATCCAGTTGCTTTCAAATAAATAATTTATTACTTTTATAAATTATATGATTATTGCCAAAATATTGGTAGTAAATTAAGTAGTAAAATTATTTCATTTGAAAAAGTCTCTTTATATCTTCTTTTTTTTATTAGCATTTACCTTTGCTAAAGCTCAACCGCTTTACAAAGAAGCTACTCAAATGAATGATAGCGTAGATTACTATTTAGAAATTGCTATTTTTAATAAAGATGATAAAAAATCATATAACAAAGCTATCATATACACCGAAAAAGCCATTGCATATGCCAATAAGAATAATTTAGAACAAAAGCTTGGTGATTGTTATTTGGTGCTTGGAAGGATTTATTTTGATGTTAAAAAAATTGACAATGCTATAGAAAATTTAATACGAAGTATTAATTTTTATTCAAAAAAAGAATCAAGTTACAATTTAGCATTTGCTTATTATAATTTAGGTAAGTGCTATTTAGAAATTGAAAAAAACGAGTTGTCTGAAATTTATTTTAAGAAAGCATCTGATATTTATGAGAGTTTAAACTTATTAGATGCAATTCAATTAATTAACCTACAAAAAGGAATTATCCAAAAAAACAAAAAACAATTTATTGCTGCAAACCAATTATTTGAAGATGTTATTAATAAAATCGAATCTTCTACTCTAATTGATGCAAAAGTTGAAGCTTATTTAATGCTTGGAGAAATTCAAGCTTTACAAGGAAACTATAGTAAAGGAATTGAATACCTCGAAACAGCATACGCCCTTAACTCTTCAGGATCAAAAAACAGCACTTTACAACAAAAAATATTAAAAGAATTAATGCTTGCTTATAAAAGCAATAAACAATTTGAAAAATCTCAATTTTATGGAGAGAAGTATATTCAAATTGCAGATTCCATTGGTATGTATTTTAATAGCAATATGTACGAAAGTACCTATAATAAAATTCAGTTTGATAAACAACTAGAAACCATTGAGCAATTAGACAATGAAAAGAAAAACCAACAAAAAACATTACGCTTTTCAAAACTAATCAGTATTTTAAGTATAGCATTAATTTCCATTTTGTCATTATTAAGTTTATCATTATACAAAAACAACAAAATCAGAATAAACACAAATAAATTATTAAAAGAAAAGAACAAAGAACTTATTAAAGAAAAGAATAAAGCTGAATTAGCCTCAAAAACACGTTCTGAATTTTTAGCTACTGTTAGTCATGAATTACGAACACCATTAAACGCCATCAATGGAATAACTTACTTGCTTTTACAAGAAAACCCAAAAAATAATCAATTGGAATATCTTAAATCGTTAGAATTTTCCGGAAATTATTTACTTAATTTCATTAATGATATACTTGAAATTAACAGGCTAGAATCTGATAAAATTCAAATAGAAAAAATAAGCTTTGATTTAAGCGAACTGATTACAAATATCTCAACTACATTTAATGAGTTCATTAACGAAAATAATGTTAATTTTCACATATCATTAGACAAAACTATCAACAATCAAATTATTGGTGATATAACAAAACTATCACAAATTCTCATTAACTTAATAAACAATGCAATAAAGTTTAGTAAAAATGGTGATGTTTGGTTAAACATTAAAAAAACTAATGAAAATGACAACAATATTTCATTATTTTTTGAAGTTAAAGATAACGGCATAGGAATACCAATTGAAAAGCAAGCCACTATTTTTGAAAGTTTTAGTCAAGGATCAGTAGAAATAAACCGAACTTATGGAGGTACCGGACTAGGCTTATCTATTGTAAAAAAATTAATAGAGTTACTAAATTCTAAAATACATTTACAAAGTGAATACAACAAAGGCACCTCTTTTACCTTTGAAATAATTTTTGCTAAAGGCAACAAAATTGAGACAAAAATTCACAATTCAGAAAAAACCTCCTTTGACAATATAATCTATAAAAACAAAAACATTTTATTAGTAGAAGACAATAAAATAAACCAAATGATTACATTGAAAATGCTCAGTAAAAAAGCCATTAATTGTAAAATAATTGACAACGGTGAAGAAGCTATTGAGGATTTAAAAAACAATACATACGATTTGGTATTAATGGATGTGCATTTACCTGGTATCAACGGAACAGAAGCTACAGAAATAATTAGAACATTCGACAAAAAAACACCAATTATTGCCTTAACAGCCATTTCATTAAATGAAAACAGAGAAATGCTACTCTCTTACGGAATGAATGAAGTTATCACGAAACCTTTTGTTCCTGAAGATTTCTATACAGTTTTGGCTTCTTATTTAGCTAAAACTGAAGAATAACGTTTTTAATTAAATTACGAACAAACGGTTCCGCTTTTTTAGCTGCTTCCAAAACTTCTTCGTGATTGACTTCTTCAATATTTTCTTCGTCACCCATGTCGGTAATTACGGAAATCCCTAAGCAATCCATATTCATGTGTTTGGCAACAATTACTTCTGGAACAGTTGACATACCTACGCAATCACCACCAACGGCTTTTACCATTTTATATTCGGCTAAAGTTTCAAATGTTGGGCCTTGTAAACCTAAATAAACTCCAACTTTCAAATCCAACTGAATTTCTTTGGCAATAGCTTTTGCTTTTTCCATCATAGTTACGGAATACGGTTCACTCATATTTACGAATCTTGGCCCAAAACGCTCGTCATTCGTTCCACGTAATGGATGTTCAGGAAACATATTGATATGATCTTTGATTAACATCACATCGCCCACTTGAAAAGACGGATTTACACCACCAGAAGCATTGGAAACAATTAATTTTGAAACACCCAAATATTTCATCACACGAACTGGAAACGTAACTTGCTTCATGTCATACCCTTCATAATAATGAAAGCGACCTTGCATTGCCACCACTTTTTTATCGCCAATAGTACCAAAAAGCAATGCGCCTTTATGACCCACAACAGTAGAAACAGGGAAATTTGGAATTTCAGTATAAGGCAAAGTGAATGCTACTGTAATTTCTTCCACAAAGCTTCCTAATCCTGAACCTAAAATCACACCATATTCGGGTGAAAAATTGGTTTTATTCTGAATGAACGCTACGGTTTCTTGAACTTTTTCCCACATAATTTAAAAGGGTTGCTTTAAAATCATCTTGCTGTGAAAGTAGTTCTGTTTTTATGGGTAAATAATACAATTGCTTGTTTGGAATTTTCCCTTTCAATCGCATGAAATCTTTCTCAGTGGTAATGATTAATTGGTTATTGGCACTATTTTTTATTTTCAAAATATCAGCTTCCGAAAAATCGTGATGATCTGGAAAAACCAAAGTCGTATCTTGTTCTTGCTTCAAATGATTGAAAAACAAACTCGGATTAGCAATTCCAGCCAGAATTACTTTTGGATTAACCAAAGCATTTACTTCCAATTTACCATTTTCGTTATAAACAAAATCATCGTAAACAATTGTACTGAAATAAACCGGTAAATTGGTTTTTAAACGTTTTCTGATATTTTCTTGTGCAAGTTCGGACAAATCAGTCGGACATTTGGTGACAATTATCAGGTTTGCTCTTTTTTTTCCAAAAGCGGGTTCGCGTAGGTTTCCAAAAGGCAAGATATAATCATCTACGAATAAATCATTGAACGTAGTCAGTAAAATGTAAAATCCCGCTTTCACTTTTCGATGTTGGAAGGCGTCGTCTAACAAAATCACATCTGGATTTACTTTTTCTTGCAATTGGGCAATTCCGTTTCTTCTGTCAGCATCAACAGCTACGGAAACATTTGGAAATTTGGAATAAAACTGAAAAGGTTCGTCACCAAGTAGAGCCGCATTAGTAGCAGCATCTGCCAAAACAAAACCTTTTGAAGTTCGTTTGTAACCTCTGCTTAAAGTAGCCAATTTATAATTTGAGAGTAACCGAATCAAATACTCAATATGCGGCGTTTTTCCTGTTCCACCAACACTTAAATTTCCAACAGCAATAATCGGTATTTCATAAGACTGACTTTTAAATAGCCCAATGTCATAGCACCAATTCCTTAAAAAAGTAATGAGCCAATACAATATGCTGATGGGAAAAAGTATTTTTCTTAAAAAAATCATAGTACGAAAGTAAGGTTTTTTTATCTTTGAAAGAAATAATTAGTTTATGAAACTTGCTGCACTACTTCCGATTCTTGAAGAGATGGCTCCATTGGCTTATGCCGAAGATTTTGATAACGTGGGACTATTGGTAGGAGATAAAAACCAAGAAATTTCAGGAATTCTCGTTTGTCATGATGCTTTGGAACAAGTAATTGAGGAAGCTATTGCCAAAAAATGCAATTTAGTCGTTTGTTTTCATCCTATTTTATTTAGTGGTTTGAAGAAAATTACGGGTAAAAATTATGTAGAACGCGCCATAATCAAAGCCATTAAAAATGATATTGCTATTTATGCGGTTCATACAGCTTTGGACAATCACCATAACGGAGTTAATAAGATTTTTTGTCAAGCTTTGGGATTAATCAATACCAAAATTCTTATTCCAAAGGAAAATTTTATAAAAAAACTAATAACTTATACGATACCTGAAAATGCAGAAAAACTTAGAAATGCTTTGTTTGATGCTGGAGCAGGAAAAATTGGGAATTATGAAGATTGTAGCTTCAATTCACAAGGTATTGGAACGTATATGGGTAATGAAAATTCCAATCCAGAAATTGGAGAACGTTTCGAATTTGTAGAAAATACCGAAATTAAGATTGAAGTTACTTTCGAAAAGCATTTAGAAGCCAAAATTTTAAAAGCACTTTTCACTCATCATGTGTATGAAGAAGTAGCATATGAAATTTACCAATTGACCAACAAACATCAAAATATTGGTTTGGGAATGATTGGAGAATTACCAAATAGTCTCTCTGAAACCGACTTTTTAAGTTTGGTAAAAGAAAAAACACAAACAGGCGGCATTAGACATTCAGCTTTTTTGAACAAACCGATTCAGAAAGTGGCTGTTTTAGGTGGTTCGGGAAGTTTTGCTATACATGCAGCAATTGCTAGTGGTGCCGACGCTTTTTTAACTGCCGATTTAAAATATCACCAATTTTACGAAGCCGAAAATCGATTGCTTTTGGCAGATGTGGGACACTTTGAAAGTGAAAGATTTACAAAAAATTATATTGTTGATTATCTTAAAGAAAAAATCACTAATTTTGCAATCATTTTATCAGAAGAAAATACAAACCCGGTTCAATACTTTTAATATGGCAAATACAAAAGAGCTAAGCGTAGAAGACAAGTTAAAAGCAATTTATGCTTTACAATTAATCGATTCTAAAATTGACGAAATCAGAAATGTAAGAGGAGAATTACCTTTAGAGGTAGAAGATTTAGAAGACGAAGTTGCAGGACTTTCCACTCGTTTAGAAAAATTTAAGACTGATTTAGAAGTAATCGAGACTCAAATTAAAGAAAAGAAAAACGCAATTGACGATCATAAAGCGAGTATAAAAAAGTATACAGAGCAACAAAAAAATGTGCGTAACAATAGAGAATTCAACTCTTTAACTAAAGAAGTTGAGTTCCAAGAATTAGAAATTCAATTAGCTGAGAAACACATCAGAGAAATGAAAGCTTCTATTGAGCACAAAAAAGAAGTTGTGGCGCAAACTAAAGAGCGTTTAGAAGCGAAACAAACGCATTTAAAACACAAAAAAGCAGAATTGAGCGACATAATGTCGGAAACAGAAAAAGAAGAAAATTTCTTAACTGAAAAATCTGCTGAATACCGTGGAAAAATTGAAGCGCGTTTATTAGAAGCTTACGACAGAATTCGTACTAGCGTAAGAAACGGCTTAGCAGTTGTTTCTATTGAGCGTGGTGCTTCGGCTGGTTCTTTCTTTACAATTCCACCACAAACACAAATGGAAATTGCCGCTCGTAAAAAAATCTTAACAGATGAACACAGTGGAAGAATTTTAGTAGATAGCGTTCTAGCTGATGAAGTTAGAGAAGAAATGGAAAACATTTTTGCTACTGCTTAATTTTTTCAATTTAAATACTATTAAAAGCTCTTGAAAAAGGGCTTTTTTTGTTTTATTACACAGAGATTCACAGAGTTTTTTTGATTTTGATTGTGTTGAAAAGAGATACACAAAGTGTTTTACTTTTCTAAAAAATTTAAAGAGACTTTGTGAGACTTTGCGCAAAACTTTGTGAAACTTTGTGCTACAACTTTTCAAGAACAAGAACAAGTTTAAAAATCAACTTCAAACTACAAACAAAAAATGAAAAATATAAGTCATAAAGCTTTTTTAAAGTTGAATTTGATTACGTTAATAAGTTCATAAAAGAGAGGCTTAACTGCATGACAAACCTTGCGCGAAAATTTAGAGTTTTTTGTAAAAATCTGCGAATCTGTGGTAAAATAAATACTGCTACACCCCTAAAGTCCCCTCAAGGGGACAATCCGTTTAAGGCATTTAGTATTTATAGGATTTCAACTAAAAATCCCTAACTATCCTTAAAATCATTGTCATCCGCGTTCAAATTTCAAAAAGTGAAACGCCTCTGTGTAACTTTGTGTAAAACTTCGTGAGACTTTGTGCTACAACTTCATACTTGAAACCCATTACTTTCATTATTCCCTTTTCGTTAAAAAAGTTATCTTTGCAGCATGGAAGCAGATAAATTAGTTCGTATTAATAAATTTTTATCCGAGTCGGGATTTTGTTCGCGTAGAGAAGCTGATCGTTTGATTGAGCAAGGAAGAGTTACGATTAATGGAAACGTTCCAGAAATGGGTACGAAAATTGGTCCAGACGATGAAGTACGTGTCAATGGCAAATTGATTCAGGAGAAGAAAGACGAAAAAATTTATTTAGCGTTCAATAAGCCTGTTGGCATTGAATGTACTACGAATTTGGATGTGAGAGACAATATTGTAGATTACATCAATTATCCAGAACGAATATTTCCTATTGGACGATTAGATAAAGCCAGTGAAGGTTTGATTTTCATGACCAATGATGGTGATATTGTAAACAAAATTCTAAGAGCGCGAAACAACCACGAGAAAGAATATATTGTTACCGTAAACAAACCAATTACCGATAGATTCATTCAGCGCATGGCTAATGGTATTCCAATTTTAGAAACGATTACCAAAAAATGCAAAGTAGAACAAGTTAGTAAATACGTTTTCCGAATTGTGTTAACGCAAGGGTTAAATCGTCAAATTCGTAGAATGTGTGAATATTTGGATTACGAAGTAACCGCTTTAAAACGTACCCGAATTATTAATATTTCTTTGGATGTTCCTGTTGGCAAATACCGCGCTTTAACCCCAGCAGAAATTAAAGAACTCAACACTTTAATTGAACCTTCAAGCAAAACCGAAGAAGCGAGTTTACCAAGTAATAAAGGGAAGTTTACTGGAAAAAGGAATTATGGGGAGAGGAATAGGTAAGAAGAATAAATTTTTATTTAAGGTTTTATACTTATTAATGCTAATCAATTTATTACAATCTTGCGGAATACAAAAAACCAAAGTTTAACATAAACTTATTTTTCAAAGCAAATTCTCTTTTCTTCAAAAACACCTCATAAGAAGTCATATAAAGTTCTTTTCTTAATTTGTTTGCATTTTCAATCTCATTTTTACCAGTTAAAAGTCCAGTTTTAGGTGAAGATGTATAAATCCCTTTAAATTTAATATTTGAACAATAATAAGGCAAAAAACTATTTTGGGATTTGTAAAAGTCATTAATATAGGCTAAATCTTGTGGATGCATATTTCCTTTTTTAATTTCAGACATAAATAAATCCTTATACACAAATGATGCACAACCATGATGCAAAAGAAATGGCATAATGACCACAAAATCAAATCTGTTAGTAAATAAAAAATGTTTAGTTATTTTGTTTTTTCTAGATCTACTATTAATATCTTTAAAAGGTAAACCCCTTTCTTTGAAAATTAATGTGTCTGTTAAACCCATAAGTTTCTCACCTGGAAAACCTTTCTGCTCAACTTTATTTATAAATCTTGTAAATGAATTATTTAATCTGTTGTAATAATCCTTTTTATATTTATCAATTTGATCCTGAACTGCCAAATTATATATATAGTCTAGATACTCATAATCAATAGAGTCTAAATATTTTTGTCTAGCATTTTTAAAAATATTTATTTTTACTTTATCTGTTGAAAAGCCTTTATAAAGATCTTGAAAATGATGAATTTTTTTCAAATCATCAATTTTAAAACCAAATTCAAAACTTCTTAAAATATAGTCCTCAAAGGGCTTACCATTAAACTTTGCAATTTGAGCCGCAATTAATAAATCTTTTAAAAAAACAAAATCATAGTTTTGAAAAACTTCATCATAAATATTTAAAGCATTATCAACCTTATTTTCCAAAAAAAACAGCTCTTCTGCTTTATTAATTTGTCTATGGTATTCAAAATAATCTGAATTCTTTTTCTGTGAAAATAAGGGAGTGTAAATAAGAAGTAAAAGGATTATTTTTTTCATAAAAACAAACTGTCTGCTTTATATACTTTTAGATAGTAAGGAATGTAATTTGAATTTTTACTTCCAATTTTTTGATAACTTTTACATGAGATAAATGAAATTGAAATTAGAAAAAACATTCCTACTTTAAAACTTTTTAAAAAAATCAATCCCATTTCATCTCTTTTTTAAATTCATTAAAAAAATCAACATCTTTTAATGGAATTGGATCTTGATTTTTTCTAAAATCTGGAGGAATTTGTTCTATATTATAAGAATTAAACTCTTGATAACCGTCCTTTAAATACCTATAGAAATCATAATTTTGAAAAATAACATTATCAATCTCATTATTCTTATATGCGGTTTTAATATATGGAAACAGTAAATTCCAACTATCATCTAAATTCATCTGAAAATTATGAATGATAGCACTATTTAAGTTATTTTGAACAATTGGAAATTTTTTAGACAAAACAAAACAATTATTCTCTTCAGATATCCTGTAAATTAATTGCAAGTTTTCATCATTTAATCTTTGAATTACTGTATAGATTTTAACACTATCTGATTGATTTAAATTTACATCAAGCATCACATTAGACAATTTAGCTAGTGTTTGATCTTTAATGTTAATTTCGTTCAAAGCTCGAATGTCATTTAATTTGTTGAAATTATTTTCAACCCAAATTAAATGATTTTTTAAATACATCTTTTTAAACCAATTTGATAATTTTCCATTTATCAAATCGTTATAATAATTTTCATTGGTTGTTAAATAATCAATCTTAAAACCATAATCTTTTACTAGAACCAATAAATCTTTTTTAAAATTATCTAGATCATTGTGAAAATAAGAAAATTCTAAAATTTTAAGGTGAATATCTTTTTCGTAACCAAATTCTGCATCCATTTTTTTAATAAGATATACGTTTTCTCATAAATTTCCTGATTTGCTACCTGTTTAAAATTAATCGGTTTTATGATTGAATCCCGTAAAAAAATATCTCTTTTAGTTTGAGACATAACCAACAAGCTAAATAATAAAAATGCAAATGATAGGATTATTTTCATCTTATTTCAGTGCATTTAAAATTTCATCATACAAAACTTGTCCTTCAGAAGGCTTTTTTGTTGCTGGTAAAACCAATTCTCCTTTGGCATTAAACAATAAATATCTAGGAATATAAACACCATTTGGTTCGTTTAAAAGTTTCTGAAGTGATTCTTGAATTTTATCTGATGTAAAAATATGATTCCCTTCTAAATAATTATTTTTAATATTAGGAAGCCATTTAGTAATATCCTTGTCTTTATCTATAGCTAAGTATAACATTTCGATATTATTTGTTTTCAAAAACGCAAATAGCTTTTGAGAATGAGAAAACTCTTGAAAACAAGGCGCGCAATATGAAGCCCATAAATCAACAAAAACGGCTTTTCCTCTAAAATTATCATCAATAATAGCATTAATATCTATATTATTAACCTGTTTATAATATTCAAATTTTCCGTTTATGAAATAGCCAAACGCATAAGGTTTATAATCTGAAACCTTTTTATTTTTTAAATATTTTTCTAAATAGGTTGTATAACGACTATTTGGAAAAACTTTTTTAAATTGTGTAAAATCACTTTCATCTAATCTATCGTTACTAAATAAATGAGCAAACAACTTTTCTTGCAAATGCAAAGGAATAAAATTATAGTAGTCTCTCACATTTTTATTCTTCCACAATCCTCTATCATAACGTTTTTCTTCAAAGCCACTTTCATCCATAAACCTTGTAAACGATTGAACGTTATCAAAAAAAGCATAGGTTGTAAAATTTTTAAATTTATCATCAAACGGATTAAATTCTGTCATTAAATTGTTTAATAAATCTAAAAATTCACTTTTAGGCAATTTTGTTTTTGTAAACTCTTCTTCAATTCTAAAAACATCTTCAATAATACTTTTTGAATTATTAACCAGTGTTGTTTCTAGATAGAGTTTTGAAATTTCATAAATATCTTTAGAGATTTCTCCATTTTCAAAAAAAGCTTTCAATCTTTCAGATTCTAATTTATGTTCTTTCTTTATAAAGTTTAAAATATCAGCTCCTTTATTTGCATTAAAAATAATCGGTCTTAATTTTTGTGCAAATTTTTGATATTTATAAATTGTATCAACATTTATAGCCAATAAGATTGAACTATTTCTGCCTTCATAATGAATCTGATATTTATTATCTTGATTTTTAGAAACATTTAAAACAATCGATTCATTTGGTTCATACAATATATTGATTCCAGGATTAACTTTAGAAAACACAAAGTAAAGATAACCAGGATTACTAGCATCAAATTTTAATTCAGCTTTATTGTTTTTTGTATAAATTGTGTCTGAATGATATAAAAAATAAGCAGCATTATCATTTATTGATTTACTAAGAACTATAGGAATAGAATCCGTAACATTTTGAATTTTCCAGCGGAAATTAAAGAACTCAACACTTTAATTGAACCCTCAAGCAAAACCGAAGAAGCCAGTTTACCAAGCAACAAAGGAAAATTTACTGGGAAGAGAAATTATGGGGAGAGGAATCGTTAAACCTCAACCACCATCACATAATCATCCATTACATAACCATTTCCGATATCGATAACTTCTTCTTTGGTAATGGTAAAACCTAGCTTTTGGTAGAATTTTTGGGCGTTGTTGTATTTGTTTACGTTTAAGAAAATAGCGGTTTGTTGATTTTCTTGCGCTTTGTTTTTTACTAAGTCGAAAAGTTGTTTTCCAATTCCTGTTCCTTGTGTTTCGGGTAACACGTAAATTTTATGGATTTTCGTTTTATTGGGTTCGCAATTGATTTCGTAGGCAACAAAACCTACAAATTCTTGATTTTCGTTTTGGGCTAGATAAAAAACTTGTCCGTTTTCTAATTGTTTTTGCAAAGCTTCCAAATTATAAAATTTATCAAGCATATAATGAAGTTGCTCTTTGGAAAGTATTGTTGCATAAGCCACCGGCCAAATAGCACTGGCTAAATCGGCTACTACTTGGAGTTGTTCTTTGGTAGTTACTTTTAGTATTTGCATGGTATAAACAAAAAGTAAAATTTATCATGCTAAATTGATTTCAGTCTCAAAAAAACTATCAATTGATAGATGCTGAAACAAGTTCAGCATGACAAATTATGTTATTTACGCTTGACCCGTTGGTCCGAAATTCAAAGGAATGTTTGGTGTTTCTCCTTCCGTGATTTCGCCGTGTTGTGCTTCAAAACGTCTAATGTTTTCAGCCATTGCTTTTAATAAACGTTTGGCGTGTTGTGGTGTTAAAATAATTCTTGATTTTACTTTAGCCTTTGGAACACCCGGCATAATAGCTACAAAATCCAAAACAAATTCAGAATTGGAATGGTTGATGATGGCTAAATTCGAATAAATGCCTTCTGCTGTTTTTTCGTCTAATTCAATATTAATTTGACCTTGTGGATTGTTATTGTTTTCCATAATATACTATTTTAAACATATAAGTCACATCAGATTTATTTGTGTTTATATGTATGATTACGTTCATTTAAGTAGTGTGTAAATCTTATACAAGAATAAGCAATATTTTGAACAAAAAAAAACCTAACAGCGAACTGTTAGGTTTTAAAATGATATTTCGTTCACTAATTAGTAGTTAAACTCTTCTTTTGCAGCCATTAATTCTTGATACTCATCTTGAGAACCAACAATAGTATTGTCGTATTCTCTCATACCAGTACCCGCTGGAATTCTATGACCTACAATAACGTTTTCTTTCAATCCTTCTAATGTATCGATTTTACCTGCTACTGCAGCTTCATTTAATACTTTAGTAGTTTCCTGGAACGATGCCGCAGAAATGAATGATTTCGTTTGTAACGATGCTCTTGTAATACCTTGTAAGATTGGCGTTCCTGTTGCAGGAACTACATCACGAGCTACTACTAAGTTTTTATCATTACGTTTTAACAACGAATTTTCATCTCTTAATTGACGTGCCGAAATAATTTGACCTGGTTTCAGGTTTTCAGAATCTCCTGCTTCGTCAACCATCTTCATTCCGTATAATTTATCGTTTTCAATGATAAAGTCTTTTGTGTGAATCAATTGATCCTCTAAGAATAAAGTATCTCCTGGATCCACTACTCTAACTTTACGCATCATTTGACGAATAACTACTTCAAAGTGTTTGTCGTTAATTTTTACCCCTTGTAAACGGTAAACCTCTTGAATTTCATTAACCAAATACTGTTGAACAGCTGATGGCCCTTTAATTCTTAAGATATCTTCTGGTGTAATTGCACCTTCAGACAATGGAGTTCCCGCTCTTACGAAGTCATTTTCTTGAACTAAGATTTGGTTAGAAAGTTTTACTAAGTATTTCTTCACTTCACCAAATTTAGATTCTACTGCGATTTCGCGGTTACCTCTTTTGATTTTTCCGAATGTTACTACACCGTCAATTTCAGTAACTACAGCTGGGTTTGATGGGTTACGAGCTTCTAATAACTCAGTAATTCTTGGTAAACCTCCAGTAATATCTCCTGCTTTTGAAGAACGACGTGGAATTTTTACTAAAATTTTACCTGCTTTAATTTTCTCGCCATCGTTCACCATTAAGTGAGCTCCAACTGGTAAGTTATACGAACGAATCAATTCACCGTCTTTACCATAAATATGTAAAGTTGGGATTAATTTTTTATTACGTGATTCAGAAATTACTTTTTCTTGGAAACCAGTTTGCTCGTCAATTTCAACTAAGAATGATTCTCCTTGTTTGATATCTTCGTACTCTACTTTACCAGTAAATTCAGAAATAATAACTCCATTATAAGGATCCCATTTACAGATAGTTGTTCCTTTTTCAACTGAATCGCCATCTTTAACAAAGATGCTAGAACCGTAAGGAATATTATGTGTATTTAATACAATTCCTGTATTTACGTCTACTAATTTCAATTCTGTTGAACGAGAGATAACGATATCTACTTGGTTACCTTCACCATCTTCACCTTTAACTGTTTTAAGATCTTCTATTTCTAAACGACCTTTGAAACGTGTTACGATACTTGATTCTTCTGATAAACCTCCAGCAACCCCTCCAACGTGGAACGTACGAAGTGTTAACTGTGTTCCTGGCTCTCCAATTGACTGTGCAGCAATTACACCAACAGCTTCTCCTTTTTGAGTCATTTTACCAGTAGCTAAGTTTCTACCGTAACATTTAGCACAAATTCCTTTTTCAGCCTCACAAGTAAGTGGAGAACGAACTTCTACACTTTCAATTGGAGTACCTTCAAGGCGTTTGATATCTGCTTCTTTAACTTGTTCACCTGCATTAATAAGCACTTCAGAAGTTAAAGGATTAATTACATCTTGTAATACAACTCGACCTAAAATTCTTTCTCCTAAAGTTTCAACGATTTCCTCGTTTTTCTTTAAAGCAGAAACTTCAATTCCACGTAACGTACCACAATCTACAGAGCTTACAATAACATCTTGCGATACATCATGTAATCTTCTAGTTAAGTATCCCGCATCGGCTGTTTTAAGAGCGGTATCCGCTAAACCTTTACGAGCACCGTGCGTAGAAATAAAGTACTCTAAAATTGAAAGACCTTCTTTAAAGTTAGATAAAATTGGGTTTTCAATAATTTCACCACCTGCAGATGTTGATTTTTTAGGCTTAGCCATCAAACCACGCATACCTGTTAACTGACGAATCTGTTCTTTCGAACCCCTTGCTCCTGAATCAAGCATCATGTACACCGAGTTGAAACCTTGTTGGTCTTCTCTAATGTTTTTCATTGCTAATTCAGTAAGTAAAGCATTTGCAGAAGTCCAAATATCAATTACCTGATTGTAACGCTCGTTGTTCGTGATTAATCCCATGTTATAGTTCATGGTAATTGCATCTACTTGTTGACGTGCATCTTCAATTAATTGTCCTTTTTGTTCTGGAATTCTAATATCTCCTAATGAGAATGACAATCCACCTTTGAAAGCGAATTTGTATCCCATATCTTTCATATTATCTAAGAACGCTGCAGTTGTAGGTACATCTGTTACACCAAGAATTCTACCAATAATATCACGTAATGATTTCTTAGTTAATACTTCATTGATGAAACCAGCTTGTTCTGGAACTACCTCGTTAAATAATACTCTACCAGCTGTAGTTTGGATAATTTGGTATACCAATTCTCCATTTTCATTGAAATCTTTAGCTCTAACTTTAATTCGAGCATTCAAATCCAACTTACCTTCGTTGCTAGCAATATTTACTTCTTCAGCCGAGTAAAAAGTTTGACCTTCACCAGCGATTTTCACTTCTGGAGTAGACAAACGCTCTTTGGTCATATAATACAGACCCAATACCATGTCTTGAGAAGGAACCGTAATTGGTGCACCATTCGCAGGATTCAAAATATTGTGAGAAGCTAACATTAATAATTGTGCTTCTAAAATTGCTTCAGGTCCTAATGGTAAGTGAACCGCCATCTGGTCACCATCAAAATCGGCATTAAACGCCGTACAAGTTAATGGGTGTAACTGAATTGCTTTTCCTTCAATTAATTTAGGCTGAAACGCTTGGATACCCAAACGGTGCAAAGTAGGAGCACGGTTTAGTAATACTGGATGTCCTTTGATTACATTTTCTAGGATGTCCCATACTACTGGCTCTTTTTTGTCAATAATTTTCTTAGCTGACTTAACTGTTTTTACAATTCCACGCTCTATCAATTTACGGATAACAAATGGTTTGTATAGTTCAGCTGCCATATCTTTTGGTAAACCACACTCAAACATTTTCAATTCTGGTCCAACAACAATTACAGAACGAGCAGAATAATCCACACGTTTTCCTAGTAAGTTTTGACGGAAACGACCTTGTTTACCTTTTAATGAATCTGATAATGATTTTAACGGACGGTTAGATTCTGTTTTAACAGCAGAAGCTTTACGCGTGTTATCAAATAATGAATCTACCGCTTCTTGCAACATACGTTTTTCGTTACGTAAGATTACTTCTGGAGCTTTGATTTCCATTAATCTTTTTAAACGATTGTTACGGATGATTACTCTACGGTATAAATCATTTAAATCTGAAGTTGCGAAACGACCTCCATCTAGTGGCACTAACGGACGTAATTCTGGTGGAATAACCGGAATTGCTTTCAAGATCATCCAAGAAGGATTGTTCTCTCTGTTTTTGTTCGCATCACGGAATGATTCTACAACTTGTAAACGCTTAAGCGCTTCCATTTTACGTTGCTTAGACGTTTCGGTACTAGCTGCGTGACGCAATTGGTATGATAATTCATCTAAGTCGATACGTTGTAATAAATCCATAATACATTCAGCACCCATTTTAGCGATGAATTTATTTGGATCTTGATCATCTAAATATTGGTTTTCCATTGGAAGTGTATCTAAAATATTTAAATACTCTTCTTCTGTTAAAAAGTCCAAACGGTTTAAAGACTCACCATCTACACCTTGAGCAATACCTGGTTGAATAACCACATAACGCTCATAATAGATAATCATATCTAATTTTTTAGAAGGCAATCCTAATAAGTAACCAATTTTATTTGGTAAAGAACGGAAGTACCAAATATGAGCGATAGGCACAACCAAATTGATGTGTCCAACTCTATCTCTACGTACTTTTTTCTCCGTAACTTCTACACCACATCGGTCACAAACGATTCCTTTGTAGCGAATTCTTTTATACTTTCCACAAGCACATTCATAATCCTTTACAGGACCAAAAATACGCTCACAGAAAAGACCGTCTCTTTCTGGTTTGTGCGTACGATAGTTAATGGTTTCCGGTTTTAAAACCTCACCTCTAGATTCTGCCAAGATTGACTCTGGAGAAGCTAATCCTATCGTAATTCTGTTAAATCTCTTAACGGTGCTTTTATCTTTTAATTTTGTCATGATATTACTACTATCAATTATATAAAAAACGTTTTAATCAGTATACAGTTTTCAGTCCCAGTTTTCAGTCGCAAAACTGATTACTGCGACTGAGACTGTTAGCTGTTTATTATTCTTCTAATCTGATGTCTAATCCAAGACCTTTCAATTCGTGCATTAATACGTTGAATGATTCTGGTAAACCTGGTTCTGGCATAGTTTCTCCCTTAACGATAGCTTCGTAAGTTTTAGCTCTACCAATTACATCATCGGATTTAACCGTTAAGATTTCTCTTAAGGTACTTGAAGCTCCATAAGCCTCAAGAGCCCAAACCTCCATCTCTCCGAAACGCTGACCTCCAAATTGAGCTTTACCTCCTAATGGTTGTTGCGTAATCAATGAGTACGGTCCAATAGAACGTGCGTGCATTTTATCGTCGATCATATGTCCTAATTTCAACATGTAGATAACACCTACAGTTGCAGCTTGGTGGAAACGTTCTCCCGTTCCTCCATCATATAAATACGTATGACCGAATCTTGGAATTCCAGCTTCATCAGTAAATCCATTGATTTGATCTAATGTAGCACCATCAAAAATTGGAGTGGCAAATTTCTTACCTAATTTTTGACCTGCCCAACCTAAAACGGTTTCATAAATCTGACCAATGTTCATACGAGAAGGTACACCAAGTGGATTCAATACGATATCAACAGGAGTTCCATCTTCTAAGAATGGCATATCCTCTTGACGCACAATTCTTGCTACAATACCTTTGTTACCGTGACGACCTGCCATCTTATCACCCACTTTTAGTTTACGTTTCTTAGCAATGTAAACTTTAGCTAATTTTAAGATTCCAGCTGGTAATTCATCACCAACGGTAATAGTAAATTTCTCTCTTCTTAACCAACCTTGTAAATCATTTAATTTGATTTTGTAGTTGTGAATTAAGTCGTTTACTAATTTATTTGTAGCGTCATCAGTAGCCCATTGCCCTTTTGTTAAGTGAGCAAAGTCTTCTACTGCATTCAACATTTTTTGCGTGTATTTTTTACCTTTTGGTAATACTTCTTCACCCAAATCGTTCATTACACCTTGAGATGTTTTACCATTTAAAATAGTAAACAACTTTTCAACAAGGATGTCTTTCAATTCATTGTATTTTACTTCAAACTCTAATTCAAGTTTGTCGATATCTTCCTTGTCTTTTGAACGTTTGCGTTTATCTTTAACTGCTTTAGCAAATAATTTTTTGTCTAAAACAACACCATGTAATGATGGAGAAGCTTTTAAAGAAGCATCTTTTACATCACCGGCTTTATCACCAAAGATAGCGCGTAATAATTTCTCTTCTGGTGTTGGATCTGATTCTCCTTTTGGAGTAATCTTACCAATTAGAATGTCGCCAGGTTTAACCTCTGCACCAATTCTAATCATACCATTTTCATCCAAATCTTTAGTTGCTTCTTCAGAAACGTTAGGGATATCATTAGTTAACTCTTCGTTACCTAACTTAGTATCTCTAACCTCTAAAGAATAATCATCGATGTGAATTGAAGTAAAAATATCATCACGAACTACTTTTTCAGAAATTACAATCGCATCCTCGAAGTTATACCCTTTCCAAGGCATGAAGGCAACTTTAAGGTTTCTACCAATTGCCAACTCTCCATTTTGCGTTGCGTATCCTTCACAAAGCACTTGTCCTTTTGTAACTCTATCCCCATTTCTTACGATAGGTTTTAAGTTAATACAGGTACTTTGATTCGTTTTTCTAAATTTGATCAACTGATATGTTTTCTCATCTGTATCGAAACTTACCATACGCTCTTCATCAGTTCTATCATATTTGATAGTGATTTTGTCAGCATCAACGTAAGTAACAACTCCAGAACCTTCTGCATTAATTAACACTCTTGAGTCAGAAGCTACTTGTCTTTCTAAACCAGTCCCCACAATTGGAGATTCAGGTCTTAATAAAGGTACAGCTTGACGCATCATGTTTGATCCCATCAAGGCACGGTTCGCATCATCGTGCTCTAGGAAAGGAATTAATGAAGCGGAAATAGAAGCAATTTGATTTGGCGCAACATCAGTATAATGAACAACTGTTGGTTCAACTACTGGAAAATCACCCTCTTCACGAGCAATAACTTTATCAGCAGTAATTTTACCTTTAGCATCCATCTCGATGTTTGCTTGCGCAATCATTTTTCCTTCTTCTTCTTCAGCACTTAAATAAATAGGTTCTGAAACAATATCAACCACTCCATTTTCTACCTTACGGTAAGGAGTTTCGATGAATCCCATGCTATTTACTTTAGCATAAACTCCAAGTGACGATATCAAACCAATGTTTGGTCCCTCAGGAGTTTCAATTGGACATAAACGTCCATAATGTGTATAGTGAACGTCACGCACCTCGAAGCCAGCTCTTTCACGAGAAAGACCACCTGGTCCAAGAGCAGACAATCTTCTCTTGTGTGTAATCTCGGCTAATGGATTGGTTTGATCCATAAACTGAGATAATTGGTTAGTTCCAAAGAATGAGTTAATAACCGATGATAATGTTTTAGCATTAATCAAATCGATAGGTGTAAACACCTCGTTATCTCTTACATTCATTCGCTCACGGATAGTTCTAGCCATACGAGAAAGACCTACACCAAATTGTGCTGACAATTGCTCTCCAACCGTTCTAACACGACGGTTTGATAAGTGATCAATATCATCAATCTCTGCTTTAGAGTTAACTAATTCGATCAAATATTTCACAATTGTTATAATATCTTCTTTAGTCAAGACTTGTTTGTCTTTAGAAGTATCTAAACCAAGTTTTTTGTTAATTCTATAACGACCAACTTCACCTAAGTTATAACGTTGATCTGAAAAGAATAATTTATCTATGATACCACGAGCAGTTTCTTCATCAGGCGGTTCTGCATTACGCAACTGACGGTAAATGTGCTCTACGGCTTCTTTTTCTGAATTGGTAGGGTCTTTTTGTAATGTGTTGTGAATAATTGTGTAGTCTGCAGCATTACTATCTTCTTTATGAAGTAGAATTGCTTTTACATCAGCTTCAATAATTTCTTCAACATTATCTTTGTCTAGAATCGTATCACGATCTAAGATAATTTCATTACGTTCAATTGAAACTACTTCACCAGTGTCTTCATCAACGAAGTCTTCGTGCCATGTATTCAATACACGAGCAGCCAATCTACGACCAATATATTTTTTAATTCCTGTCTTAGAAACTTTAATTTCTTCAGCTAAGTCGAAAATTTCAAGAATATCTTTATCTCTTTCGAAACCAATAGCTCTAAATAAAGTTGTTACAGGAAGTTTTTTCTTTCTATCGATATAAGCATACATAACACTATTGATATCGGTAGCAAATTCAATCCAAGATCCTTTAAAAGGAATAACTCTCGCTGAATAAAGTTTAGTTCCATTTGCATGGAATGACTGCCCAAAGAAAACTCCTGGTGAACGGTGCAACTGAGAAACTACTACACGTTCCGCACCATTGATAACAAAAGTACCACTAGGCGTCATGTAAGGAATAGTTCCTAAGTAAACATCTTGAACAATTGTTTCAAAATCTTCATGTTCAGGGTCAGTACAATATAGTTTCAAACGTGCTTTTAAAGGCACACTATAAGTTAGCCCTCTATCAATACACTCTTCAATTGTATAACGAGGTGGGTCAATAAAATAATCTAGGAATTCTAATACGAACTGATTTCTCGTGTCCGTGATAGGGAAATTTTCCATGAAGGTATTGTACAGCCCTTCGTTGCCTCTTTCATCAGATTTGGTTTCCAATTGGAAAAAATCTTTAAACGATTTCACTTGAATATCTAGAAAATCTGGATATTGTGGAATGTTTTTTGTCGAAGCAAAATTTAATCTTTCAGTCTGATTAGTTATCATCAATGGACAAAATTTTGATTTAAAAAAAGTAATTTTTGTGTAAAAAACACGGCTATTGTAATACTTCCTTTTTTTGCAACCAATACATCTTTAAAAATAAACCAGGAAAGTTAGTTTATTTTCTTTCTTCGTTATTGATAGCTTTATAACGCATAAAAAACACAATAATTTAATATACGCAAAATGGTTTAGGTCTTTGAGAGCACTCTCAAGACCTAAACCTAGCTTATTTATGAGTATAAATTATTTTAACTCAACTACAGCTCCTGCTTCTTCTAAAGCTTTCTTAAGACCTTCAGCCTCATCTTTAGAAACTCCTTCTTTAACATTTGTAGGAGCAGCATCAACTAAATCTTTAGCTTCTTTAAGACCTAAACCAGTTAATTCTTTAACCGCTTTAACAACTCCTAATTTAGAAGCACCAGCCTCTTTTAAAACTACTGTAAACTCAGTTTGCTCAGCAGCACCAGCACCTTCACCACCACCAGCAGCAACTACTACAGCTGCAGCAGCAGGCTCGATACCATACTCATCTTTTAATATTGTTGCTAATTCGTTAACTTCTTTTACTGTTAAGTTAACTAATTGTTCTGCGAATTGTTTCAAATCTGCCATTTTTTCTATCTTTTAAAATGTTTTGTAAAAATATAATTTATTAAGTGCGTACTTATTATTCTGCTGAATCTTCCTTACCTGGTTGATTCTGAAGAGCTGCAATAACTCTTTGTGCAGGAGATTGTAATAATCCAATAATTTGAGCGATAACTTCTTCCTTAGACTTGATAGCTACTAAGCCGTCTAATTGGTTGTCACCAATGTAAATTTCTTGGTTAATATAAGCTCCTTTTAAAAGTGGTTTATCACTTTTCTTACGGAATTCTTTAATGATTTTAGCTGGACCATTAGCAGTCTCAGAAATCATTAAAGCAGTATTACCTTTTAAAACTGAAGGTAAATCACCGTAATCATTAACAGAAGCTTCCATTGCTTTTTCTAACAATGTGTTCTTAACAACTTCTAATTTGATACCTGCTTTAAAACAAGCTCTTCTTAAATTTGAAGTAGTATCTGCATCTAATCCTGAAGTGTCTGCTAAATAAACAACGTTCACATCCGCTAAGCGTGCAGTTAAATCTTCAATAGCGATTGATTTTTCTTCTCTAGTCATACTAAAAATTTTTAACTACCAATTATACCGCTTTAGGATCTAAAGCAATAGCAGGACTCATTGTACTTGATAAGTGAATAGACTTAATATAAGTACCTTTAGCTGCAGTTGGTTTTAATTTGATTAATGTTTGAATAATTTCGTGTGCATTATCGTAAATTTTATCAGCTTCAAAAGAAACTTTTCCGATTCCTGCATGAACGATACCAGTTTTATCAACTTTGAAGTCAATTTTACCAGCTTTTACTTCTTGAACAGCTTTAGCAACATCCATAGTTACAGTTCCTGTTTTAGGGTTTGGCATTAAACCTCTTGGTCCTAAAACACGTCCTAATGGACCTAATTTACCCATAACAGCTGGCATAGTGATGATAACATCAATATCTGTCCAACCATCTTTGATTTTTTGAAGGTAATCATCTAAACCTACGTGGTCTGCACCAGCAGCTTTAGCTTCAGCTTCTTTATCAGGAGTAACAAGAGCTAAAACTCTTACATCTTTTCCAGTTCCATGAGGTAATGTTACAACCCCTCTTACCATTTGATTCGCTTTACGAGGATCAACTCCAAGTTTTACAGCGATATCAACAGACTCATCAAATTTAGCAGAAGCAACAGCTTTAATTAACGCAGATGCGTCTTTTAAACTGTATAATTTGTTCTTTTCAATTTTAGATGCAGCCTCTTTTTGCTTTTTAGTCAATTTTGCCATGTCTAATTCTTTTAACGATTAAAAAGGAGCATCTCCTGTTACTGTAATACCCATAGATCTTGCAGTTCCAGCAATCATACTCATAGCTTTTTCTAATGTAAAAGCGTTTAAGTCTGCCATTTTGTCTTCTGCAATAGCTTTGATTTGATCCCAAGTAACACTAGCTACTTTCTTACGATTTGGTTGGCCAGAACCAGACTTAATTTTAGCCGCATCTAATAACTGAATTGCAGCCGGTGGCGTTTTAACAACAAAGTCAAAAGACTTGTCTTTGTACACAGTAATTTGTACTGGTAACACTTTGCCAGGTTTATCTTGTGTTCTTGCATTAAACTGCTTACAGAACTCCATGATGTTAACTCCAGCAGCCCCCAAAGCAGGTCCAACCGGTGGCGATGGATTCGCAGCACCTCCCTTAACTTGTAGTTTAACTACTTTACTAATTTCTTTTGCCATTTTCTTTTAAAAATTTAGCACATCTAACAATTGGAAGCGAAGATGTGAGTGTATATGTAACAAAAATTATACTTTTTCTACTTGCATAAAACTTAACTCTAATGGTGTTTTTCTTCCAAAAATTTTCACCATAACTTCAAGTTTACGCTTTTCGTCGTTAACCTTTTCAATCGTTCCATTGAAACCATTGAAAGGACCATCGATTACTTTTACTGTTTCGCCAATAGTATATGGAATTGAAACATTATCAACTTTAACTGATAATTCATCCACTTTTCCTAACATCCTATTAACTTCTGACTGACGTAGCGGCACAGGCTCACCACCTTTTGTTTCACCTAAAAAACCAATTACACCAGGTATCGATTTAATAATGTGAGGTATTTCACCTGCTAGATTAGCTTCAATCATAATATAACCCGGAAAGTAAACTCTTTCCTTAGCTATTTTTTTACCATCTCGTACTTGAACCACTTTTTCAGTTGGCACCAAAACTTGAGAGATAAAATCTGACATCCCTAAACGAGCAGCCTCAGTTTCAATATAGGTTTTAACTTTATTTTCTTGTCCACTAACCGCTCTTACAACGTACCATTTTTTAACATTGTTTTCTGCCATAATAAATTATTTTAGAATGTTAAAAAATCCTTCTAGAGCTTTTACAAACAATTGGTCTACACCATACGTCAAAAGCGCGAATATAACCGAAAATACCGCAACGATAATAGTTAAACGTTGTACTTCAGCCCATTCTGGCCAAGTCACATTGCTTTTCAATTCTTGAAACGCTTCAGATATATAATTAACGAATTTTGTCATTACTTTATAATTTGCACGGGCGGAGGGATTCGAACCCCCATCAATGGTTTTGGAGACCACTATACTAGCCCTTGTACTACGCCCGTTTGTTTAAGCCAGTTGACGCAAAAGCATCAACTGGCTTTAAAAATATTATTTAAACTTATAATTAGTCTAAAATTTCAGTTACCTGACCAGCACCTACTGTTCTACCACCTTCACGGATAGCAAAACGTAAACCTACTGATAAAGCGATAGGGCTTAATAATTGAACATCAATTGTTAAGTTATCACCAGGCATAACCATTTCTACACCAGCTGGTAAAGAAATTGTACCAGTTACGTCAGTTGTACGTACATAGAACTGAGGACGGTAGTTATTGTGGAATGGAGTATGACGTCCACCTTCTTCTTTTTTCAAGATATACACCTCAGCTTTGAAATGAGCGTGTGGCTTAACAGATCCTGGCTTAATAATAACCATTCCTCTTTTGATATCTTCTTTAGCGATACCTCTTAATAATAAACCTACGTTATCACCAGCTTCACCTCTATCAAGGATTTTACGGAACATCTCAACTCCTGTAATAGTAGAAGTTAATTTTTCAGCTCCCATACCAATAATTTCTACTGGATCACCTGTATTAGCAACACCTGTTTCGATACGACCTGTAGCAACAGTTCCACGACCAGTAATTGTAAATACATCTTCAACTGGCATCAAGAATGGTTTTTCAACGTCACGAACTGGTAATTCAATCCAGTTGTCAACAGCCTCCATTAAACTCATAACAGTTTCAACCCATTTTGGCTCACCGTTTAACGCTCCTAAAGCAGATCCTTGGATAACTGGTCCATTATCACCATCATACTGATAGAAAGATAATAAATCTCTGATTTCCATTTCAACAAGCTCTAATAATTCAGCATCATCAACCATATCCACTTTGTTCATGAATACAACCATTCTAGGCACACCTACTTGACGACCTAAAAGAATGTGCTCTCTTGTTTGTGGCATAGGACCATCTGTAGCAGCAACTACTAAGATAGCACCGTCCATTTGAGCAGCACCTGTAACCATGTTCTTCACGTAATCCGCGTGACCTGGACAGTCAACGTGTGCATAGTGACGATTTGCTGTTGAATACTCAACGTGAGATGTATTAATTGTAATACCTCTTTCTTTTTCTTCTGGAGCGTTATCAATCTGATCGAAAGATTTTGCTTCTGAAAGACCTGCATCAGCCAATACTTTAGTAATAGCTGCAGTCAAAGTTGTTTTACCGTGATCTACGTGTCCGATAGTACCGATATTTAAGTGCGGTTTCGAACGATCGAATGTTTCCTTTGCCATGACTTAATAATTTAATCTTAGTTTATATATTAGTGTTCAAAATTATACACATTTAAGAGCCAATGACGGGAATTGAACCCGTGACCTCTTCCTTACCAAGGAAGCACTCTACCCCTGAGCTACACCGGCTTTTGTGAGTTCAGAAGTTAAAATTAAAAAATAGAAAAATCTAAATTCTAAATCTTAAATTCTTAATTGTGGGGAGAGCAGGATTCGAACCTGCGAAGACGTAGTCAGCGGATTTACAGTCCGCCCTCGTTGGCCGCTTGAGTATCTCCCCAAACCTTTTATTTTCAATTACTTAAAGAACTTGAGCCGATGGAGGGACTCGAACCCACGACCTGCTGATTACAAATCAGCTGCTCTAGCCAGCTGAGCTACACCGGCGGCTTTTAATTACTTTCAATAAAAAAAGTCCGCTATTTCTAACGGACTGCAAATGTATATAATTTATTTTTTAATCAAAACTTTTTTTGTGTTTTTTTTCAGTTCTTAATGAGAACTTAATTTTTCCTTTCTTTTTACCAATACTCTTTCTAGTGCATCTGAAGCTAAATCAGCAGCTTCTTCAAAGGTTTTATTTGTTTTTTTTACGATAAATTCATCTCCAGGAACAAGAATTTTTATCTCTACCGTTTTATTTTCTTTATCACTTGTATTTTCTAACTTCAAAAAAACATCAGAAGAAACAACTCGATCATAATATTTTTCCAATTTATCCAATCGCTCTTGAACAAAATCAACCAGTTTTTTGTCGATTGTAAAATTCACTGCATGCACATTTACTTTCATACTTATAGTGTTTAGTTAAACAAATTATTTTTGACTTCTTGGATGTGCTCCTTCATAAATTTTCTTCAATTCCGCCAAACTACTATGCGTATAAATTTGAGTTGAAGACAAACTTGCATGACCAAGCAATTCTTTAACCGAATTTAAATCAGCACCATTATTCAAAAGATGCGTTGCAAAAGTGTGACGAAGAACATGCGGACTTTTTTTTACTTTTTGAGACACACTACTAAAGTAATCATTTATTAATCGATAAACAAATGATTCACTAATTTTATTTCCCTTTTTTGACAATATTAACACCTCGGAATTTAAATTTTCAAAAGTAGTTTTAATGAGTTGTTGATATTTCATCAATAAAGAAATCGTACATGGCAAAAGCGGGATAATTCGCTCTTTATTTCTTTTGCCAATAACTTTTAATGATTTGTTAGCAAAATCAATATTACTTACAGTGAGAGAAATTAACTCTGCACGACGCATTCCTGTAGTATAAAACAACTCAATAATTAATCGGTTTCGAATTCCTTCAAAATCATCCGGAAAATCATTTTCTTCAAAAACCGCAACGGTTTCCGTAACCGAAAAAGGGATTTGAACTTTTTTGGGCACTTTTAAAGATTTATGCTTCAATAAAGGATTCGCATCAATCGCTTTGATTTTTAACAAAAACTTGTAAAACGACTTTAAAGAAGAAATCTTTCGATTGATTGTTTTGTTAGCGTTATTGTTTTCTACCAAAAAAACAATCCAACTTCTTATAACACCATAAGCAACATCTTTTAAATCAATAGCATCATAACAAGTATTTAAATACGTTTCAAAAGCCAAAATATCATTCAAATAAGCATTTACAGTTAAAGCAGAATAATTTTTCTCCTTAATTAAATACTCCTGATACGCCTTTACATTATTATCCATAGTTCTAAAAACAAAAAAAACCGCTTGTAACAAAGATAAACTTTATTACAAAACGGTTTAATAAATTGAATTCAAAAATATTAGATTTCTATTGAATCTCTTAATCTTTGAATATAAGCTGCTTTTTGAACTTTCATTCTATTAGTAACAGATGGCTTAATAAAAGCTTGACGAGCTCTTAATTGACGTACTGTTCCTGTTTTATCGAATTTTCTTTTGTAACGCTTTAGCGCTTTATCGATATTTTCTCCGTCTTTAATTGGTATAATTAACATAATTTAGGCACCCCCTTTCATTTAGGTTGCAAAAGTATAAATAATTTTTAAAACCAAACACGAATTTAGAATATTTTTTAAATAAAAAACCAAGACAATTACTATCTTGGTTTTCAAATGCTTTAATATATTCTATATAAGAAACTACTATTTAACCGCTGGCTTATAATCCTGATTATCAATAATCATTTTAGAAAGAATTTCTTTTAAAATTTCAGAAGTTCCTCCTCCAATTGGCCCTAAGCGACTATCTCTTAACAATCTTGCCAAAGGATATTCTTCCATATAACCGTAACCACCAAGCATCTGCAAACAACTGTAAATGGTTTCATCAGCCACTTGTGTAGATTTTAATTTTGACATTGTAGCTTCTTTAACCACATATTCTCCTTTATTTAAACGAGCAACAGCCGCATAATTAAAAACTTTACAGTGCTCTACATCCGTTGCATGTTCTACTAATTTATGACGTAACGCTTGGAACTGGTTAATCTTTTTACCAAAAGCTTCGCGTTGTCCCATATATTCGATAGTATACTCAATAGCATACTCAGCTCTTGCGTGTGCATTCACCCCCATAATCAAACGTTCCAAAGCAAAATGCTGCATAATATAAGGAAACCCTTTACCTTCTTCACCCATTAAATTCTCAACAGGAATTTCAACGTTATCAAAAGCGATTTCGGCTGTATCAGAAGCTCTCCATCCTAATTTATCTAGCTTTGTAGCTGAAATACCCGGTGTGTTGGTATCCATTAAGAAAATACTAATTCCTTTATGACCAATTTCTGTATTCGTTTTTGCAGCTACTACATAGTAATCCGCGTAAACTCCATTGGTAATAAAAGTTTTTGACCCATTGATGATATATTTATCTCCTTTTTTAACTGCAGTTGTTCGCATCCCTGCTACATCACTTCCACCAAAAGGCTCTGTAATACACAAACCCCCTATTTTATCTCCTGAAATACTTGGAGCTAAATACTCTTGTTTGATTCTTTCATCACCTTCTGCGTTTAAGTGTGTCATAGCCAAATAAGCGTGAGCCCACATAGCTGCAGCAAAACCAGATGATTTTATTTTTTGTAATTCCTCTAAGAAAACAACAGTATAAAACAAATCTAAGTTCATTCCGCCATACGCTTCAGGATAATTTAATCCAAAAAAGCCCATGTCACCAAATTTCTTCCAAATAAAGCGCTCGATTGTTCCTGTTTTTTCCCATTTTTCAATATGTGGAACGACTTCTTTTTGTAAAAAATCTCTAAAACTATCTCTAAATAATTGATGTTCTTCTGTAAAATATGTTGAATTCATAAGTTTGAAATAAAATGCTTTAAATGTAAAATTGTCTATTCTTAATTAAACTCCAAATATAAGGCTATTAATTTTAATTTTTCTTGTGGACAATTATTAATTTTTGTTAAATCCTCAATTTTTTTAATTTCTCCATGCATGCTTCTGTAAGTTACAATTTCTTTCGCAAAGGCATAATTAAAATAAGGAAAAGCAGCTAAAGTTTTTGTATTACTCGAATTGATATTGATTTTCTTCAACTCTAAATTTTCACCAATAAAAAATCGTTTTTGCAAATCTTCATAGGCTTCTGGCGAAACTCCCCAAACAAATTGTAATTGTTCCAATGAAGCAAACATCCCAAATTTATCTTTTTCTTTTAAGATAATATCCGAAATTTTATCTCCAATTCCGTAAACGGCCATTAAATCTTCTTTGGATGCCAAATTGATGTCTTTCTTTACAATAACTTTTGCTTTTTTACTTTCAAAAAACTGATGTTTACCTTCTTTTGAGTTGTCTTTATTTTTCACCCAATCTGGAAATTTGAAATACGGCGAAATCTTGTTTAAAACTTCATCTGAAACTTGGGTTACTTGTTGAAATTCCTTTGCTGAATTGACATATCTGCCTTGGTTCCTAAACGCTTGTAATCGGTTTAATTCTTCTACAGAAATTCCTAAAATATAACCTTTATAATCAGTTATAAAGTTGGGATTAAACGGTTTTATTTCATATTTCTTTTCTAACGTTGTTTTTTTCAAACTATCAATTTCATGTTGAATAGCTAACCATTGGGAAGATGTAAAATCATCAGAACTTTCTTTTTGAAAAAGCGTAGTGAAATTTACAGTAAAAATCAAAATTTGAAAAATAATTAGAATACCTATCAACAAAAAAATCCCACTTCTGTGTTCTCTAGAAAACAAAAAGTAGGATTTTAATTTATTTGGAATCATTAGAAATTAGTCTTCTTTTCTTATTGTTTCGTTATCGTTTTCGCTAAAAGAATCTGGTTCTTGTTTTGGCGGAGTTGTTAATACTCTATAGAAAAAATAACCTGCAAAAGAAATTACAATTCCTTGAGTAATAAGCATTGTTAATAAAGCTTCTGTATTCATGATGTTTCTTTTTTTAAATTATTATTCTGTAGCTCTTCCTTCTCTTCTTCTTTTTTGGAATGCAATGTAAACTAATACACTAATAAAAACGAACAAACCTAAAAGTAAAAATCTAGCAATGTTGATGTAAAACATCTTATCATTTAGTGCTGTTTGTGTTGCAACATCAGTAGCTAAAGCTAATTGCTCTTTAATTCCAGCGTGCGTAATTGTTTTTATAATTGACCCATTATCTAAAGTCCAACCATTACCAGAAAACAGACTATTAAAACTACCCGACCAATCATTATTTAAAGGTTTGAATAAAGAACCTAAGAAAATAATAATCAACATAACTGGAGTCACATATTTAATGATGTATTTATAAACATTAGGCACTTTGATATCTGCTCCACTTGTAATTTCTCTCCATCCTTTTTTCATTCCAAAAACCCAAGAAAACAAAATAGTTTCCATCATAGCAAAAACTACCAAACTTACGGTTCCTGCCCAATAATCATATTCATCAAAAACTCCTTCTTGGAAGAAAATCACAGTTGGCATACCTAATATCAAAATCATAGCACCAAATGACCAAGCACCTTTGGTTTGATTCCAATTGAATTCGTCTCTCATGAAACCAATCCATGGCGTTCCCATTGCTAATGAAGATGTAATTCCTGCAAAGAATAACAATCCAAACCAGAAAACTCCGGCTAAAATTGAAAGTACATCACCCCATTGTTGGAATAGATAAGGCATCGTTTGAAATGCCATACCAAAACCTGCATTTTCTAAAACCCAATCCAAACCTAAATAACCAGCAGCAATAGGAATTACGATTAAACTTCCTAAAACTACTTCTACAAACTCATTCATAAAACCTGCTGAAACCGCATTTAAAGCAATATCATCTTTCGCTTCTAAATAAGCTGCATAACAATGAATGGTTCCCATACCAACAGATAATGTGAAGAAAATCTGTCCAGCAGCGGCCATCCAAACTTTTAAATCCAATAAGGATTCATATTGTGGTGTCCATAAAAAGTTCAAACCATCCCAAGCATTTGCATTAGGGAAAATTTCCGAAGCGCCGCTTGTTCCTAATGTTAATCCTCTAATAGCTAAAAGCACTCCGAAGAAAATCAATAATGGCATACCAATTTTGGCTACTTTCTCAATTCCTTTTAATCCTTTAGATAAAATATAGGTATTTAAAACCAAACAAACGATATAAAACACAACCGCTTCATAAGGAATTCCTGTAGTAGATTGACCAATATCAACATAAGAATTAAAGAAACCAGCTACTTCAGCCTGACTCATTCCATTAAATGTACCGACAATCGAGTGGTATACATAAGACATTGTCCAAGATTCAATATAACAATAATATGCTGCAACTGCTATATTTGTAAAAATTCCAAAAACACCAATGTATTTTAAAATTCTTCCTTTTACCATTGAATCTAAAATATAAGGTGTACTGTGATTTCCATGACGTCCACCAAAACGACCCGAAGACCATTCTATGAACAATAAGGGAATACCCATTACTACAAAACACACTAAATAAGGAATAATAAATGCGCCACCGCCATTTTGAACAGCTTGTACGGGAAATCTCAAAAAGTTACCTAATCCTACAGCATTACCTGCCATTGCTAAAATTAGACCAACACGAGATCCCCACCCATCAGATTTTACAGACATAAAATATTTTATTGGTTGTTAATCGTTCAAAGATACTAAAAGTATCTAAAAAAAAAAGAAAAGTAAAAAAATATGGCCTTTCGTTAGATTATAAATCAAAAACCGAACTCCTTTTTGTATAAATCATATCTTTTAACTTAAGCAAAAAAGCTAAAGTCAAGTAAAAACCAAAGCCCAAACCTACTGTTATAAACGATATGTACACAAAAAATAAACGCACATTAGAAGCGCGTATACCCAACCTATCCGCTAATCGACTGGCTACATAAAATCCGTGACGTTCAAAAAAAAGATATAAACTTCTAATCATACTAGTATTGTAGATTACAAATTTACTACTAATTTTTTAATAAATGAATTCCAATTTGACACTGCAAACACCGATTCATTTCGCAATAATTTTTCTTCAATTGTAATAAAGCTTGTGTTTGAAAAGTATTTTCTGTCGGAATTCCAATAGTGTTAAACTTTGAAATAACTGCATTAGATTCTGCTTTTAATTGCTTCATCAAGTCCAATAAATCTTCTGTTTTATCAGTTCCTTGATAATTTGAATAAGCAAATTGCAAAGGCAAGACGGAATTTACAAACAACAAATCCACAAAATTACTTGAAAGAGATTTCTTCTTTTTTGGACTTTCTTTGTCAAACTGATAATGTGTTTCCCAATATTTAGATGCGCAAACCGAAAATAATTCTCGCAATTCTTTCATATTAGAGTTAGCTGTCAATATTTGAAATACATTATGGTATTTATGAAATAAAGTGGCTAATTGTGCCAAACGAATCGTTGGAAAATTATCTGGTCTTAATTTGAAAAATTGCACTTCTTGCTTCATCGATTTCAATTGGTATTTTTGTTTCAAATACAACCAAATTCGCTGCAATTCTTTAGGATAATTATCTTCAAAATGATTTTCTAATAATCCTGAAATTCCAAAAAACAATGCTTCCAAATGTTGTAAATTGTCTCGTTCTTTTCTTATAACGGAAAAAGGTAACTCTTTGGCAATAGCAAAAAATGCAGCACCATTCGAATTCAAACCGAAATTTTTCATCAACAAACCATAAACAACTTGTTCCCAATCAAATTTTGTTTCCTGCAACAAAGTAGTAACCACTTGACTTTTTTGTTCCAAACGTTCAAAAAACAAGCGTTCTTGCCAATTTTGAATCAAAAAATCATCTACAGAAGCCAGTTCGTTTTCGCAATTAATCCATGATTTGGGTCGAAATAAATTTTGGTATTGTTTGATTTGTTCGTTCGAAACATAATTCTTTAGCTCCAAAACAGGAATAGCTTCATTATTTTTCCGAAAAACATCAATATCGTGTTCCCAAACTACGTGCAAAATCACATTATCATAATTAACATCTGATTGATGATTGTGCAAATACCAATCCGAAGATTTCAGATGCATTTCAATATTTCCAGCCCATTTTTGGCCACCAATAATCAATTGCGCATTGAAAAAATCCGGCCCAGCCGATTGTAAATAATGTCCGAAATGTAAAATATGAAGTGGTTCTCCGGTAGTGGTTTGGAGTTGGGTTATATCCAAGCGTTTGTATAACCAAAGGTGGTGTAAAAAATCTTCTTTCATCTGTATGGCGTATAAAATAGTAGTACGAAGATAAAAAAAATTATATTTGTAAACCAAATTTATTCCAATGAAAAAGTTTTTTACTTTCCTTTTAATCAGCACTTTTACAATAGTTCAAGCGCAAAAAACCAAAACTAACAACAACACAATAAAAGTAAGTTATTCCAAAAGTTACAATGGAAAACTCCAAGAAAACCAAGACAACATTTGGATTTTTACGAATTCCAATGAAACGCTGATTACTTCGGAATACACCATTTTACAGAAAAGTAATTTTCCTTACGAACAAACGCTTGTAAAACGAGATAAAAACGCACTTCTTCAAACAACCCAATTGAAGAAAAATGCTTCAACATCTACTTTAGACAGCATTTCATTGGGAAAACAAAGCTTTGAATTTAGTGATGAAACCAAGAAAATTTTGGGTTACAAATGTAAAAAAGCAAAAACAATTATTAATTCGAATACGATTGAACTTTGGTATACCAATGAATTAAACGTTAATGGAGCGCCAACAGTTTTAGGACAAAATTTAGGTTTGGTTTTGGAAATGGTTCGCAACGGAAATTTTGTAATTAGTGCTACCAAAATTGAAAAATTGAAGAATGATTCACCATCGAATTTGTTGTCAAAAAACACTACTCCAAGCACTATTATTGACGGACTTTCCTATAAAGATTTGGTTTGGAAAAGTCGTTTTACAACCATTCCTGTTTTTAAAGATGAAATTGTAAATTTTTCGTCGGAATCTAAGTCGAATGATAGCATTTTACGTTTTGCCAATGGAACCATCATTGTGAAAAAAGTTACTTTCCCTGAATTGAAAAAAGGAGAATTGGTATTTTTAGATTTATTGGAACAATCCAATGGCGATGCTTATGATAGAACGGGTTCGGTTTTTGTTATTCCAGAAGATAAAAAGCAATCTTTTTTTGATGGCTTACAAAATGGTGCGAATGTGCTGCCAATCTACGAAAATGGAAACGGTAAAAAATACCAAGGCGTTATAGCAACTGAAAATTATTCGCCCATTATTGAATTGATGCGATTTTTCACACCATTTGGAATCAAACAATACAATTACATTCAGTTGAAAGATAAAAATTGGCATGAAATTGTGCCGTATCGCATGGATATTTCGGAACTAAAACCAAATTTATCTGGAAAATCGCTTTATGTTGGTACATTCATTGGCAACTACGACAAAGGCGGACACAAAATTTCCATGAATATTACGGTTCATCCAAGTGAAAGTATTTTGGATAACAATACGGTTTCGATTCCTTTGTTTAACACAACTAACGTAATGGAAATGGCGGGTCAAGAATATGCCACAATGTTCAATCATGAAAAAGGTTTAGAAGTAACCTTTACTTTGGATAAAACAGTAAAAAATGCACAATTGCGTTACATTACAACGGGTCACGGTGGTTGGCAAAATGGCGATGAATTTCTTTTAAAACGTAATACGATTGTTTTGAACGGAAAAGAAGTATTCTCGTTTTTACCTTGGCGACAAGATTGTGGTGGTTATCGTTTGTTCAATCCAGCTTCTGGAAATTTTAATGATGGTTTGTCTTCATCAGATTTGAGTCGCGCCAATTGGTGTCCGGGAACGGCTACGAATCCTATTTATATTGAATTGGGTGATTTGGAATCTGGCTCGCATACCATTCAAGTAAAAATTCCTCAAGGTGAAAATGAAGGCGGCAGTTTTAGTTCTTGGAATGTTTCTGGGGTTTTGATTGGGGAGTAAAAAAAGCTGCTCTAAAAAGAACAGCTTTTCTACAATATTTTCTGAGAAGCTGAAACCAGTTCAGCTTGACAAACTATGATTACTTTATCGAGTTGATAATGTCGTGTTTCGTAATGATATGATGTTTTCCGTTTCCTAAATCTACTAAAACCGCTTGATTTTCTTTGGTAATTAATTTAGACACCTCTTCAATACTCGCATTTCTATTTACCATTGGGAATGGCGCTCCCATTACTTCACGAATAGGTCTTTCAGCCGTATTTTTGTCAGAAATATAACTTTGGAATAAATCTGATTCGTCAACTGAACCTACAAATCCATTAACGTCAATTACTGGAATTTGTGAAATTTTGTATTTTCTCATGCGTTCAATGGCGTGCGAAACCAATTCTTCCGTACGGACTACAACCAAAGGTTTATCGATATGTTCTTTGATTAAATCTTCCGCTTTTGTGATTTCTTCTTCTAGGAATCCTCTTTCGCGCATCCAATCGTCATTGAACATTTTCCCAACATAACGGCTTCCAGAATCGTGGAATAAAACTACTACAACATCGTCTGGCTTGAAATGTTCTTTTAATTGTAACGTTCCTTTTATGGCTGCTCCAGCTGAGTTTCCAACGAAAATCCCTTCTTCCAAAGCAATTTTTCTGGTGTAAACTGCTGCATCTTTATCGGTAACTTTTGTAAAACCGTCGATTAATGAAAAATCTACGTTTTGAGGTAAAATATCTTCACCAATTCCTTCCGTGATGTACGAATAAATTTCGTTCTCGTCAAAAATTCCTGTTTCATGGTATTTTTTGAATACGGAACCATAGGTATCAATTCCCCAAATTTTAATGTTTGGATTTTTTTCTTTTAAATATTTAGCCACCCCAGAAATCGTTCCACCAGTTCCTACTCCAACAATAAAATGTGTGATTTTCCCTTCGGTTTGTTCCCAAATTTCTGGTCCTGTTTGTTCGTAGTGTGCGATAGCATTACTTGGGTTATCGTATTGATTTACGTACCAAGAATTTGGAATTTCTTCTCCCAATTTTTTAGAAACTGAGTAATACGAACGAGGATCGGTTGGTTCCACATCCGTTGGACAAACGATTACTTTTGCACCAACAGCTCGTAAAATATCTGATTTTTCTTTAGATTGCTTGTCAGAAATCACGAAAATACATTTATAACCTTTAACAATAGCAGCCAATGCTAAGCCCATTCCCGTGTTTCCAGAAGTTCCTTCGATGATGGTTCCTCCAGGTTTTAATCTTCCGTCGGCTTCGGCGTCTTCAATCATTTTTAGAGCCATTCTATCTTTTACAGAATTTCCTGGATTGAAGGTTTCAACTTTAGCTAATACCAAAGCATCAATTTCAGCAGTTACTTTGTTTAGTTTTACTAATGGTGTGTTACCAATGGTTTCTAATATGTTTTTTGCGTATTTCATCTTTTTTTAAGTAATGGGTATTAATCTTTTTGCAAAGATAGTGTGAATATTACGAATACAAAAAAGAAAATAGAAAGCTAACTAACCCTGATGGTAGTAGAAATCCTTTTTTAAACTTCAAAAAAGTTTAAAAAAGATTGTAATGGACAGCAGGAACATGGTTTACAAGAATGCCCGAACGATTCGTTTCAAAAATTATTTAAAGAAATTCCATACCAATCCGAAACGTACTAGGAAATCGCGATACGGATAATTAGGTGCCGAATAGAAATTATATCCTGTAAATGAGGAATTAAAATGTTCGGCTTTTAGGAAAATTCGGGTTTGTTTGACTTTTGCGTTGATGAAAAAATCGAACATAGGGAAATTTCCAATTTTCGTTTGGTTTTGCACGTAAAATTCCCCTAACAATGGGTTGTAATCATTAGCGTAATATTCGGTAAAATAATTAAAAATGATTCCCGTTTGAATCTCCATAGCGTTTTTGAAAACGTAATCGGTAAAATAAAGCGTATTTCGGGTTACAATTTGTGGCACATTAAGGACATCGTCGGCTTGATCAACCGCTTGATATAAAATAGTATTATCTAGAGCAAATTTTCCAACACGAATTTCTTTACTTGCTTTTAAGGAAAGATAATTAATGGTATTGGCGTATTGAAATGGTTTTACTTGTAAGTTAGCTATGTCATTCGTTTCATTGGCAAAAAACAAATGATCGTTTAATACTGTATAATTGACTTCCAAATTCAACCATTTGGTTTTGGCTTCTGCTTGGAATTGGTTTCTTTTTTCCGTTTTGAAATCGTTTACCCAATTGTATTCTATATAACTGCTTTGGTATAACGAAAAATTCAAATTTGGAATGGTATTTAACTTACGGTATTGAAATCCGAATTGATAATCTTCGTTGATTTTGTATTGTAAATTGGCTTCAATCGCTGAAACATTTTGATCAGTGATACTGTTTGTTACTGAAGCGTTGATTTTTAGTTTATTTATGTTGTACGAATAATTTCCACCTAATGAAGTAATTCGGTCGTTTAATGCGTTAGGCACTTGAATGTTTCCAAACTCATCGTAAATAACATTACTGTAGTAGTAATTAAATGCATTATCTTCTAGGAAAAAGCTAACATCTCCGTATTTTTTAGTTGTAAAAGCAGTCCCAACTTTATTGTACAAGTGATTGTAACGTGTTTTGTTATTGATTCGAGCAGAGAAAGCATCTCCAAAACGTTCGCTCAGCGTTGGCTGAGTGAATTCAAAAAACTTATATTCGTGATTAAACTGATGAAAAATCACAAGATTATTAGAATTATTTTTATTTAATTTATAGTAATGGTCAATAAAAAATCGATGCCCTTTTAACAAGGAAGTTGCATCACGAAAATAAACGTCTAAACGCTCTCTATTATCAAATGGCGGCTCGCTAGTTTCAAAAAGAGAAATATCAGTAATTCCACCATTTTCTTGGTTTGAAATGTCTTGCCCTGTGAAATGTGCATTTAAGAAATAACGCTCATCTTTTGTAAAGTAACTAGTTGTAAATCTGAAATTACCAGAACTTGAAATGTTGTTTATATATTTACCAATGGAACGCAATCCTTTATAGGCTATTGAGAAATTGAGGTTAGGCTTGGTATTTACTGTTATAAAGGCATCCAATGATTGTCCTTGAGTCATTACCGTTTTGAAATACAAATCAGATAATGGTGTTGGCACACTATAATACTTGATATCATTTACTTCCAAATAATTAAAATGTTTGGCTGTAAAACCCATATTTGGAAAAATACTTTTTTTGGAATACGTAAAATCTAACGTATTGTAGGTATGCCCTTCATTAGCAAATGCAATTAATCCAAAGATATCTTTACGAAGTAAATTGAATTTATATTCTTTTTGTATACTTAAAGTGGTATCTACAAAAGTGGTGTCTTTTTGAAGGGTATATATTTTATAAAGGTCGATTGAGGGTTTAATGCTATCGTTAAAAGCTCTTCCCTTAAAAGCTTTAGCTGTATCTAAAACACCAGAATTCCCAAAACGTTGTTGATCTAATTGCATCGTGCGTTTTTGACCAAAACATTGAAAAGAAATTAATATAAAGAGTATAAAAAAGCCTTTTTTCATTTTAAAAAATAATGGCAAATGTAATGAAAAATAACAAAAAAGGTCTGACTAAATCAGACCTTTTAAAAAAATATAACGTGAAAATTAGTTCTTAATTACTTTTTTGGTAATTGAATTTGTCCCTGAATTAACTTTGACAAAATAAACTCCAGATTGTAAACCTGAAAGTGAAATTGTATCATTCGTTTTACCAACCAAAGAATTAGAAATAATTACTCTTCCTTGTATATCAATAAGATCATAAGAATCAGCTTCTACAGCACCTAAATTGATTCCTATAAAGTCATTTGCAGGGTTTGGATACAAAACAAATGAATTTTCATCAAAAATAGGATTATTCAAAACCACATTATTTCCTGTGAAAATTAATGAATAATTTTGTGTTGGTGTTGAAATTAGTCCTTTGTGTGATACAATAATTTGATAATTACCTGGTTGCGCATTTTCAATTGAAACTATCTCAATATTATCTACATTATTATCTGCTTTAATAGCTGTTGCCACATTAACAGGGTTAATTTTCCATGGTAAAAACTCTTCTGTACCATCTTTAATAATTCTAAGATCTAAATTATTAATTAATGCAGGTGTAGTACTATTTAAATTACCTTCATTTACTAATCCTGCTACATCCGTCCATGAAATTGTAGCTTTAATATTTTCAACAGTATTTAGTGTGAAATTTATTGTATAGGTTTCGCCTTGAGAAAGTGTACGCTCTTCAACAATTGCTGAACCAGTATTTTTTCCTAAAACAACTTCAGATGCAATCTTCATATTCAATAAGCCCCAACCAAAAATTGGATCTGGACCTACATTACCTGCATCATCAGCAGTGTGACAAATAATCCCCTTTAATGTAGCCGCTCTCATATAATCATTGAACAAACTAAAATAGTATTGTTGCAATAAAAGAATTGAACCTGAAACATTTGGCGCAGCCATAGAGGTACCTGAAATTGTTGCATAAGCCGTATTTGAAGTATCCCAAGTAGAATACAATCCCGTACCATTACCTGTAATGTCTGGTTTAACTCTGAAATCATCCGTTGGCCCTTGACTACTAGAAGGATTAATTGAAACAGCAGCGTTTAGTAAACCTGTAAAAGTGTTCACGTTAGCATCTAGAGCGTTAGCTACAACAATAGCATTTTTAGTGTTTTTATTACCATTTAACTTATCAAATCCAACCTGAAATGTATGAGGATTTACTCTAGTCCCTTCATTACCTGCAGAAATTACAGCAATGTAATATGGGAAATTTTGATGTATTAAATCCCAATCTCTTGCCTCTTGTGAATAACTACCAGGAAACCAATCAGGAACTTGAAACTCATCAGCACTGTTATACATTGGAACACCATAAGAATGATTAGATACCAATAAACCATTGGTTGCAGAAGTAACTGCTTCATTTTCATCGCTTGTCCAATCAAAAGTAATAATACTAGCTTGTGGCGCCATACCTTTTGCATTTAAATCAGCTCCACGAGCTGTCATAGTACCTGCTACGTGAGTAGCATGAAAACTATTACCATTTAAAATTGAGGCATCCCCAACAGACATTCTACCAGCAGAATTAGAAGAACTCACCGCAAATTCTACATGTGATGTTAATGCTCTACCTCCATCCCAAATTCCAATAGTCATACCTTGACCCTCCATTCCTAATCCTGAAAATACACCTGTATGCATAAAATTAGTTCTTGTACTATTTAATGCGTCCAGATTATCTAATGATTTGTATAAAGGAAATCCATCACTAGTAAAACTAAATAATTGAGAAAAACTACCGTCAGGATTGAAAATAAATTCAGCACCGTTTTGTGTATTTACATAGTTCTGAATCAATTGGTTATTAGCAAGCTCTTTAGACTTAAAATACTCTTGTGTTAAAAGGGAACTTTCTTTATCGTATTTCTTTGCAACGAATTCGTTAATGATTTGTGCTTCAGTAAAATAAAACACAAAAACAAACATGATTAGGTATAATTTTTTCATTTTAATTTTTTTTCAAATATAAAAAAAGAGAGGTAAAAAACCTCTCTTTTAAGATAAAATTATAAAATGTTTATTATAATTAATTTGGAGTAAATACTACTGTTGTAGTAAATGGTGAACCGAATAAACCTTGTCCAATTGTAACAGTAATAACACCAGAACAAGCATCCATAGATCCAGTACCACCAGTACCATAAGCAGCTCCAGCAACAACAGTAACTACACCAGATGTTGGATCAACAGATAAAGTACCCGGATAAGGGAATGCCCCATTAAAAGCAGGGTTACCTGTTAAGAAAGCTACATAATTTGGACCCCAACAAGTTGTTAAAGAAAACTCATTATCGTTAGCTGTTGGAGTAAAGTTAACTGAAAAAGCTGGACCTTCAGCAGGTGCTGCTAAGTTAGCAGTAGGAACTCCCGTGTAAGAAGCTGCAAAAGTGAAAGGACAAATTCTAACTCTTCTAACAATTGGTTTAGAATCATCAGAAAGACCTACTTGTACATTATCTCTGCTTGTAGCAGTTAAAACAACATCAAATTCAATTGTTGATGTTAAACCTTCAGTAGCTAAACCTAAAACAAGATCACCATTTAAAGTTCCACTTGCAATAGTTATCATACCTGGATTTGAAGTAAGAACACCAGCTGATGTTCCAACAACGTCTTCAATTGTATACATAACGTCTACACCAGGATTTACAGCAGAAAACAATCTAACTGGTAAAACAATCTCGTTAGTAGTACCAAAGGCTACATTAACTTGACTAGCTGTTGTAAACTGTGCCCAACCACTTTGCGGATCAACACTAAACTTGCTGTCATCTTCACTACAGCTAACTAAAGTAGCCAATGAAAATACAACTAAAATTGATTTTAAAAATTTCTTCATACTAATAAATATTATTGTTTAGTAAGTCTATAAGTAGTTTGTGTAGCTGCACTACAATCTCCAGTAACATCATTTGTGAAAGTCATTTCAAAAACTGTATCATCATTAATGTCGTAAGTAGAAGGAGTAGTAGCAGGACCAAAGAATAAGCCATCCGCAGTACAAGCACAAGTACTTCTTTGATTAGCTGCAACAATTACCTCACCACAAACTAAACTGAAATTAAAGTTCATATTAGTACCACAGTAATCAGGATAATTCTTAGTAGCAAAACTTCTTCCAGTTTCTGATGTAGCAACTAAAGTTACAACTTCACCATCATTTAATGTAGGACCATCAACATAAGGAGTTAACTCTTCCATCAAATAACCACCTGTGAATAAACCAGGAGCAATTGGACAAAATTGGAAAACACTTACTTCTAAAGTAGTTGGACTAATTACAGCAGTTGCATCAGAAAAACTAACAATATCCAAGAATAATAATTCTGGTGTAGTTTCAGCAGTAACGTCAACACCATCAATAACTAAATTACCAAAATACTCTCCAGCAGGAATAACTACAGATGTAGCTACTGTATAATTTTGAGTATCCGCAGTAGATCTATCTACATCAACTTCAACAGTAACTGTTCTATCCTCTGTTGATAAAGTTGACACGTTGATAGGTAAAACTAATTGACCTGTAGCATCAATTTCGATAGCCAAGTTAGCATTAGTTCTACTAAAGTAAACTAAAGCCTGACTATTGTTTGGATCATAAATTACCGGCTCAGTCTCAGAACAAGAGCTGAAGAAGATAATTGATGATAATAAAAACAATACTTTTTTCATATCTTTTTTTTTAAAAATTAATAATCATCATTTTGAACCATGTTAGCATTGGTATCCATTTCAGCTTGTGGAATTGGCAATGTAAAACGACGGTCAGAAACACCTAATTCACATGGAGCAGCACCACCACAATCAGCTGGATCTCTAACGATACCAACATTTGTAACATTACGTAAACGTTTGATATCTACATATCTGTGACCTTCGTAAGCTAACTCAACAAAACGCTCAGCTAAAATAGCATTAGCAGCTTGTTGTAAGTTTGCATATACATCAACTGGAGTTGAAGCACCAGATCTTGCATCTCTAATAGCCTTAACTGCATCAGCAGCATCAGTCCACTGAGATAATCTTGCATGACACTCTGCTTTAATTAAAACTAACTCAGACATTCTCATTACTTTCTCATCATTCAAGAATAAGAAACCAGAACTACCAGGATATTTGTTAATTAAGTGAAAGTTATTAGCAGGACCTCCTTGAGCAGCAGAACCTACAGCATCAAACAATACACCATCTCTAACATCACCAGGTAAGCTATTATAAACTTTGTTAGACATTTCTAAGAAAGCACCACCAGTACCAGTAAAGTACCAAACACCTCCAATGAAACCTTCCAACTGCGTTCTTCTTCTTTTGAAGATAATTTCTGTGTTGTCTGTATCAGCAAACATGTTTACATACTGAGTAGCATTAGCTAAAGGTGTAGCAGTAAAACCGTTTTGACCTAAAATTAAGTTATCAGCATGAACTAAAGCACCTGTATAATCACCAGTTAAGAATTTCACTTTAGCTCTTGTAAATTCAATAGCTTTAGCAGTTGCAAAATAGATATCAGATGAACTTGCAGGTAGAAAATCATCTGCTAATTGTAAACTAGCCAAGATACCATCTCTAACTTCAGCAACCGTATTTCTTGGTAACTGAGTACTAGTGTTTACAAAATCAATGTAAGGCACAGCTATACCAGTCAAATCCATAGTATTTGGAGAATAATGGTTCATTAAATCCAAATGTGATAAAGCTCTAATAAAATAACATTGTGCTAAAATATTGTTATATTGATTAACTTCGTTTGCAGCAGGAGTAATTCCAGCAGCAGCCGCGATAATTCTATTAGCTCTGTTAATAGCCACATAACGAGAATTCCAAATACCAGCAGAATTACCTTCTTGTGGATCTAAAATCATGTTATACAAACTAACTTGCTGACCTCCATTATCTAATCCAATTTTTACTTCATCAGTAAGAATAGAGTTAACTGTGATAGTATTTAATGTTGAATAGGAAATCATAACCCCATTAAGCCCTAGTTGCAAATCAGAGACAGATCTATAAGCTGTTTCTGAAGTCAAAGAGTCGTTTGGCAATCTATCTAAAGCCTCATCACAAGAAGCTAAAGAAAGCAATAAAGCCATACTTAATATTAATCTTTTCATAATTCTTTTTTTTTATAAGTTAATATCTAAACCAAAAGTAAATTGTCTTGGAGTTGGGTAATCAAAGAAGTTACTCGCTTGGTTAGATTCTGGATCAAATCCTCTATATTTAGTCCAAGTCAACATGTTTTGAGCTTGTAAATAGAAACGAACTGAACTAATCGCTTTGTTTAATTTTTGACCATCAAGCGTGTAAGCTAAAGTAACATTTCTTAAACGTAAATAAGAAGCATCTTCTAAATAACGAGTATCTAAACGTGTTCTAATACCAGTATAGTTAACACCTGGAATAGCACTAACATCTCCTGGATTTTGCCACTGATTTAAAACAGTAACAGATTGATTAGCAAAACCTGCTAAACCATTATCTTCCAAAATACCAAAAGAACTGTTTAGACGATATTGCTCAGCAGCAAAAACAAACAAACTTGATAATGATAAGTTTTTATAAGAAATATTTGCTCCAAAACCTCCAGTATACTTAGGAATAAAAGATTTACCAGTATTAACACGGTTAGCCGCTAAGTTGTAAACATTTGTAATATTTCCGTTTGCATCAAGATATAAAGGTTGACCATTAGCTGGATCAACACCCGCCCAACGCACTAAACTGTATGAACCAAATTGCTCACCAACTGTTAAACGTGTTGAACCAGTACCTTGGAAATCAGACAAACCATCTAATTGAGTAATCTCATTTTTATTGTAAGCCGCGTTTCCATTAATGTTTACTTTCCAGTCATCCGTTTTAACAACATCATAACTTAAAGTTAACTCAATACCTTTGTTTGACATTTCACCAATATTCTTAGTTACTGAACCAAAACCAGTTGTAAATGGTATTTGAGTAGCTAAGAATAAGTCAGTTGTATTTTTGTCATACACATCAACACTACCTGTTAATCTATCAAACAAACCAAAATCTAAACCTACGTTTAATTGCGTAGTAGTTTCCCATTTCAAGTTTTTATCAGCAACAGCAGGGAAATAAGCTTGTTGTCCGTTGTAACCGTTTCCACTACCTACAGTTTCATACCCTACATAAAAACCTCCAACACCTTGGTTACCCACACTACCATAAGAAGCTCTTAACTTTAACTCATCAATAGACTCAACATTCTCTAAGAATTTCTCATTATGGATATTCCATTTACCAGAAACAGAGAAAAATGTACCCCATCTGTTTTCATCTAAGAATCTAGAAGATGCATCACGACGAGCAGATAATTGAATACCATACTTATTATCATAATCGTATTTTGCAACACCAAAATAAGAAAACAAACCTAATTCAGATTCAGTTGATGTTAAGAAAGGAGCATAAGGAGCAGCACCAGCTTCTAAAACAGAAGGATCAACGAAAGCAGCACCAGAACCTAATAAAGCAGGATTTAAACCATAAGCTTCAAAACCACTATTTTGAATGTTGTTGTAGTAATATTCAGTGAAAGCTGAAATCTCTAAATCATGCTTTTCTTTAAATGTATTTGCATAAGTTACAAATGAGTTAATATTAAAGTTTGCATCTCTGTAGAAACCTTCAAACTGACTACCTTTTAAAACTGAAGTTTGAGAAGGCGTAATTCCACCACGAATACTTCTTGGATCTGTAATTGAAGTTGAAGTAATATTCGTGTAATCTAAACCAAAAGCACCACCAACTTTAACATTCTTGATTATTTCATAATCAGCATTAAGTTGAGCAACAGCCTTAATCTCTTCCTCTAAATCCTGGTTAAAAGCATTAGTATTCAATGCTAAGTAAGGAGTATTTTGGAAACCATTTGCATTACTAATATTATATGCTCCTTGTGTACCATCAGGATTTGTTCCATAAGCACCAGACAATTGAGTTCCAATTAAATTCAAAGAACCATCAGGGTTGTATGGAGACTGGTAAGGCATACCAATATAAGGCACAATAAATGGGTTATCTAAATCCCCTCCTGTTGTAACTCCTCTAGCACGGTCAATTGTGAAATTGTTTGTACTGTAGTTAAAAGTTAAGTTATAACCATAGTGGAATTTTTCAGTTGGTTTAGCATCGTAGTTCGTTCTAAAAGTAAATCTTTTTAAATCACTTCGTTGCGTAATACCCTCTTGCTCAAAATAACCAATAGATGTATATGATCTTGCTTTTTCAGATCCAGTAGACATGTTAATCTCGTGAGATTTAGTTGTACCTTCTCTGAAGAAAATATCAGCCCAATTTGTATTAGCAAATCCTGCAATAGCATTGATTTCAGCATCAGATAAAGGACCAGTACCAGTTACACTACCACTAGTTCCAGTAGCACCATAACCTGAACCTAACACATCACGTTGCCAAGTCAAATATTGTCTAGTATTCATAACCTCGAACTGAGCCTCTGGCATTAAAGAAACTCCGTATAAAGCTCTGTACTGAACTTTTAAACCTGAGTTAAACTTACCTTTCTTAGTTGTTACAATTACAACCCCTGAAGCACCTCTACTTCCGTAAAGAGCAGCAGCAGAAGCATCTTTCAATACAGATACGTTTTCAATGTCATTTGAGTTCAAACTTCTAAAGTTATCTTCATCAACTGGCACACCATCAATAATAAATAATGGCTCACCATTACCATTAATAGTACTTGTACCTCTAATACGAATTGTACCACTTTGTCCTGGTTGTCCTGAACCTACTGCCATTTGCAAACCTGCAACATTTCCTTGTAAAACTTGGTCAAGAGATGCGATAGGCACCTGCTCAATAGACTCCGCCTTAACAACAGAAACCGCAGAAGTTACATTTGACTTCTTTTCAGCTCCATAGGCAACAACAACCACTTCGTTACCTGTTAAGATATCTTCTTGCATAGTTACATTAACTACGTTAGAAGCTCCAACCGTTACAGTTGCTTTTTTCATACCTGTGTAGGTAACTTCAAGGACATCACCTTGTTTTGCTTGAATGGTATAATTACCATCAAAATCTGTAGTTGTACCGTTTGTTGTTCCTTTAACAACAACATTAGCTCCTGCTAATGGCCCCATGGCATCAGACACAACTCCGGTAACAGTTTTCTGTTGTGCGAACGAAAACTGCATTGTAAACGCTACTAAAAGCGTAAAAATCCATTTGAACTTCGATCTCATATTAAATTTATTTGAGTTAGTTATTCCGCAAACTTCTTAATTATTTCTTAATTTACCAAATAAAAGTTAAGAATAATAGTAATTAATTTTGTTAAATTTTTAGCGCTAAAATTATATTTTGCTTAATAACTACATCAATAAGATGCATATTTAGTTATAAGGTTGCGTCAAAAATTATATTTTTGTCAAAAAAAATAGATGTTACAGAAAAGTTACAGTAATTTAATATTAGAATGCGGAACCGATGAAGCCGGAAGAGGTTGTTTGGCAGGACCCGTTACTGCAGCTGCCATCTTATTACCTAATAATTTTGAACTTAATTTAATAAACGACTCCAAACAATTATCCGAAAGAACCAGAGAAAAATTAAAACCCATTATTGAAGAGAAAGCGCTAACATTTGCGATAACACATATTCATCCAAATGAAATTGATGAAATAAACATATTGAATGCTTCTATGAAAGCGATGCAAGAATCTATCTTGAAACTAAATTGCAAACCCGAATTTATAATAGTTGATGGTAACCGCCCTTTAAACGGTAAACTGGGAATAAATCAAAAAACTGGTAAAATTTTCACACAGGAAGAAATTACAATTTTAAAATCAATACCTAATACAAGCATAATTAAAGGTGATAGCAAATATTTAAGTATTGCAGCAGCTTCTATATTAGCCAAAACTTATCGAGATACCTATATGGAAAAGATTCACGAGGAGTTCCCTATGTATAATTGGAAGAAAAATAAAGGTTACCCAACAAAAGACCATAGAGAAGCTATAAAAAAATATGGTCCTTGTAAATACCATCGAATGAGTTTTCGGTTATTACCTGAACAGTTGAGTTTGGAATTTTAAAGTTTTAAGTCGCAGTCACAGTTTTCAGTCGCAGTTGGTTTTACAATTTAAAAAGCACATCTGAAAACTGTGACTGAAAACTAAATCAAAATTTCTGCTTCGAAAAGATTTTGAAAATGTTTTAGGATTTTTTCTTTTACTTCTTGTTCGTTAATTTCATTTCCTAATTCAGCGTGCATTGAAGTAACAGCTTTTCCTTTAATACCGCAAGGAATAATATTATCAAAGTAGCCCAAATCGGCATTTACATTTAGAGCGAAACCATGCATGGTTACCCAGCGTGAAGCGCGAACTCCCATGGCACAAATTTTTCTTGCAAATGGAGTACCTACATCAAACCAAACCCCGGTTTCTCCTTCACTTCTGGTTCCATGTAAGCCGTATTCTGCTAGAGTTAAAATAATAGACTCTTCCAAAAGTCGTAAATATTTATGTATGTCGGTAAAGAAATTTTCTAAATCTAAAATAGGATAACCTACAATTTGCCCTGGTCCGTGGTAGGTAATATCTCCTCCTCTATTTATTTTATAAAAAGTAGCTCCTTTTGCTTCTAATTGTTTTTCAGAAAGTAATAGGTTAGACATATCACCGCTTTTTCCCAAAGTATAAACATGCGGATGTTCTACATATAAAAAGTAATTTGGAGTTTCTAAATTGGCTTCTTCTCTCCTATTTTGAACTTTGATGTCTACAATTTCTTTAAATAATACTTCTTGATAATCCCAAGTGTCTTTGTAATCTTTATTTCCTAAATCTTGAAGTTGGACTTTTTTATTCATTTGTAGCTTTTATTGTTTTTTAAAGGTCAAATGGTATCGCCTTTCTAGTCATAAGTGTTTGCTTGCGCAAACTTGTGTTTAGTGGCGATTTCATAACAACCGAAATTGTGTTTTGAAAAGTGAAGCAAAGATACGAATAGTTTGCCAATTAGCCCTGACAGCAGAGACATCCTTTTTGAAAAAAAGATATAACGGATGGCAGGAACATGGAAACCAAAAAAAGCCCGAACCATTTGCTCCTAAAAAAAGTATTCAGTGTTCAGTTGAAAGTTGGCAGTTTTTTAATTTATAGTTACATTTGCAGGCTTAAATACAATACTATGCAACTTTCGGAACAAGAAATCATTAGAAGAGACAAATTAAACGCTTTACGCGAACTTGGAATTAACCCTTATCCAGCGGATTTATTTCCGGTGAATCACACTTCAAAGCAAGTGAAGGAAAATTTTGAAGAAGGTAAGAAGGTTATTTTGGCTGGACGTTTAATGAGTGTTCGTGATCAAGGAAAAGCAGCATTTGCTGAATTACAAGACAGTGAAGGTAGAATGCAGTTGTATTTTAACAGAGATGTTATTTGCGAAGGTGAAGACAAAACGCTTTACAATCAAGTATTCAAAAAATTAACCGATTTAGGCGATTTCATAGGTATTGAAGGTGAATTATTTACTACAAAAGTGGGCGCACAATGCGTTCAAGTTACCGATTTCAAAATATTAAGTAAAACTTTAAAACCGCTTCCATTACCAAAAACGGATGAATCAGGAAAAGTATATGATGCCTTTACTGATCCAGAATTACGTTACCGTATGCGTTACGTGGATTTAGTAGTAAATCCGCAAGTAAAAGAAGTTTTCATGAAGCGAACTAAATTGTTCACAGCCATGAGAACATTTTTCAATGAAGCTGGTTATATGGAAGTGGAAACTCCGGTTTTACAATCGATTCCAGGTGGAGCAGCAGCACGTCCTTTTATTACACATCACAACAGTTTAGACATTCCATTGTACATGCGAATTGCTAACGAATTATATTTAAAAAGATTAATCGTTGGTGGTTTTGATGGAGTTTACGAATTTTCGAAAAACTTCCGTAACGAAGGAATGGACAGAACCCATAATCCAGAATTTACAGCAATGGAAATTTATGTAGCTTATAAAGACTACAACTGGATGATGGAAATGACTGAAAATTTATTAGAATATTGTGCTTTACAAGTAAATGGAACTACAGAAGCTACTTTTGGCGAACACAAAGTAAACTTCAAAGCACCTTATGCAAGAGTAACCATGACCGATGCTATCAAACAATTCACAGGATTTGACATCACTGGAAAATCAGAAGATGAATTGCGCGAAGCTGCAAAATCTATGGGAATCGAAGTAAACGATACCATGGGTAAAGGAAAATTAATTGATGAAATTTTTGGAGAGAAATGTGAAGGCAACTTCATTCAACCCACCTTCATTACGGATTATCCTAAAGAAATGTCGCCCTTATGTAAAGAACACCGTGATAATCCAGAATTAACAGAACGTTTTGAATTAATGGTTTGTGGTAAAGAAATTGCCAATGCATATTCGGAATTAAACGACCCAATTGACCAAAGAGAGCGTTTTGAAGCCCAAATGGCTTTAGCTGAAAAAGGTGATGACGAAGCTAACGGAATTATAGACGAAGATTTCTTACGTGCTCTAGAATATGGAATGCCACCAACTTCTGGATTAGGAATTGGAATGGACCGATTAATTATGTTCTTAACCAACAATCAATCCATTCAAGAAGTGTTGTTCTTTCCACAAATGCGTCCAGAGAAAAAAGGGCCAGAATTAACCGAAGACGAAAAACACATCATTGAAATTTTAAAAGCTAACGAAGGAATTTCGATTGGTGATTTAAAAATAAAAGCTGATTTAAGCGGAAAAAAATGGGACGCTGCCAGTAAAGGTATTAGCAAACATGGTTTACTTAAAATAGAAGTTAATGGCGATAATAAAATAGCCGTCTATACCGGAAAATAATACACTCAAAAAAGGCTTCAATTACGAAGTCTTTTTTTTTATATTTACTAAAACTAAACTCGCTCTAAAATGAAGATAATTAGCTTATTCCTCACCCTTTTTCTTAGTGTACTTTCCTATGCTCAAACCCCAACCTTTACTTGGAACGAAAGTCAATCGCCAATTGAGAACGAACTTAATTATACTATTGAAAATCATTTTGATGGTAAACGTTTTTTTAAGATAAAATCGGCTTATAATGACAAAATTTTCAATAAAAATGTTTTTGTTGATATTTTTTCTCCAAATGATGATTTTGAAAAAGATGAAAGCGACTTTTCTATCGGAATGGAACAACCTGTTATGGGAAAAAATATGAGTACTATAGCCCATCATTTTTATTTGTCTGGAAAAGACTACGTTTATTTTTTAACAGAATTTGACAACAAAACTAAAGAATTTGCACTCTCTGCTCAAACTACAAATTTTGATACAGGAACAAAATCAACTGCCACTTTTATAGCTAAAATGCCCGCAAAAAACATGTTCAACATTGGAGACTTTTTTGTAGCGCAATCAGAAAATAAGGCGTTTTATGGTGTTGTTTCTAGACCTATTGGCGATAAAAAATTAAACGAAAAAGTAACCCTTTATGTTTTAGATGCTAACTTTAACATTATTAAAAGCTTAGAACATGAATTTAACTTTACTACCAAACAGTCATTTTCAATTGCTATTCATGTTTCCAATAACGGAAATATAGCACTTGTAAGAACGCTTGATTTGCCCAAAATGAAACCCTACAAATCTTTATTTTATTGGGATTCTAAAACACAAAAAATTGTTGAACATACTTTGAAACAAGACTTAGACTATCAAGTATCACAATTCAAGTGGAAAGCCAATGATAAAGGTTGTTATTTCATAGGCGGCATAAGTGACGGCAAACGAAAAGTCGGTATTGATTTAGGAGGCGCTTTACCTGAAGGAAATCCTGTAAACGCATTGCTTTTATTGTATTTTGACACCGATGGAAATGTCGTTTTAAACGAAAAAATTGCTCTAGAAAAACAAAACAACTTGAATCTTGAAGAAATAGTTTTAAAAGACAACAAACTTTGGTTATTTTTTAATGAAATATATACAGGGGCAAAGCGTTTACCAGCCAAAGACCCATCAAAACCATTAGAACGCGACATAGAATACTCTTATGTTTCTACCGGTTATGGGATAATGAAACTAGATGCAAAACTGGAAAACTAGACTGGTTTACCAGAATAAATAATCTGGAACCAAAAACCACTAATGACAATGGGGATCATTTAAAATACCTGCATTTTTTCAGAAACAATCAATTGGTTTTACTCTACAACGATTCAAGAGACATAAATTTGAATACCAAATATTTTGTACGAGATAGTCGATTTCCTGTAATGAGTATCATTACTAATGATGGCGTTTTAGCAAGTACACGAGATATACCAAACTCGGGTGTTGGAAAAACCTACAATTTTTGTTATGAACTTGATTTATCATTTGCTACTCCAGTTGATGAGGACACCTTCATTATTCGATCGCGTTGTGGTAATAGTGCGCGTTACGGGTATTTGAAATTTTAAGATAAAATATAAAAAACTAATAAAACAGCCTAAATTTAACATAGAAAGCATACAAAAAGTTAAAACTCATTTGATAAATTGTAAGATTTTTTATAATTTTAAAAAAGTCAAAACTATTATTTTTCAATCAAAAAAAATAACAATTTACGATTTAAAGACGAAAATGAAGCTTCAAACAGATCAATAAAACTAAAAAAATAATATGTACATAATGTAATAGCATTATACATTTTAGAAATAATGAAAATAACATGGAAAAATCAATTCAATATTATAATGATATTATTCAATATTTTAAAGCAAATTACATTAATCTTGCATTTATTTTAGTATTTGTAGTTTTTGGGTTTATTATTGCTAACTTCCTTCAGCGGAAAATCAAATTGCGTTTGGTAAACAAATCGCCTAACCACATTACGGCTAACTTCACCTCACAGATAGTTGGATTTATTCTTAAGTCTATAGTTGTTTTCACTATGCTATATTTACTTGGGCTAAGTTCATTTACTAATAAACTACTTGCAGGCGCCGGATTATTAACATTTGTAATAGGTTTTGCTTTAAAAGATATTGGAGAAAACTTTTTATCAGGTATTATTCTTGCTTTTAAAAGCCCCTTTAAATTAGATGATTTAATTGAGGTAAATGGCATTATTGGTAATGTAAAAGATATTAGCATAAGAGAAACAATCATAAAAACATTAGACGGTAAAGATGTTTTTTTACCAAACGCTATGATTCTTAAAAATCCGTTATTTAATTATACTATTGACGGTTATTTGCGATATGAATTCAATGTAGGTATTGCTTATGAAAATAATCCCACTAAAGCAATAAAAATAATTAATGAAACCATTCAAAATATTGAGGGAGTTTTAAAAGATGATAAAGAGCCTGCAATTACTATTGATGAACTATCTACGAATGCTATTAATATTAATGTAAAATTTTGGATAGACACTTTTAGTTCTAACAAACGATCTGTTCACAATAGCATTCGTTCACGAGTAATGAACAATATTGTAGAAGCCTTAATTGAAAATGGTTTTAGTTTACCTGCATCCATTGTAGAGCTAAAAAATTATGAGCCTTATGGAGACTTGAAAATAAATGTAGAACAAAACAAGGAAAAGAATTAAAATAATATAGGAAACATTAAAACGTAAAACCTTAATAGAAAATCATTTAGATGCCATAAAAAAGAATATAAAAAAGGAAAATAAAAAACTACTGACTACAAAACACGTAACTTTAAAACAACTAACTACCAATCATTTTAGATCTGTAAAGTTTACAATCGCGTTTTTGAATAATAAAAGAATTTATTCAATTTATCCGACAATAATTAGTTAAACAAAAATCCCGCTTTGGCGGGATTTACTCTATTATCTTTTCGCTAAATATTCTAAAACATTCTTCTCAATGCGTTCGTTAATATTTGAAATATCGGCTTTAACGAATTTTTCACCAATGATATTTTCAAACAATTCAATGTAACGATCAGAAACGGTTTCAATGTATACGTCGCTCATGAATGGAATTTGTTGACCTTCTTTTCCTTGGAAACCATTTTCAATTAACCAGCGTCGTACAAATTCTTTTGATAACTGTTTTTGTTCTTCGCTATTGTTTTGTCTTTCTTGATAGCCTTCAGCATAAAAATAACGCGAAGAATCTGGAGTGTGAATTTCATCAATCAAAACGATTTGGCCGTCTTTGGTTTTTCCAAACTCATATTTGGTATCTACTAAAATCAAACCTCTTGAAGCCGCAATTTCAGTTCCTCTTTGGTATAACGCTCTGGTGTATTTTTCTAGAACCAAATAATCAGCTTCCGAAACAATACCATTGGCTAAAATAGCTTCACGAGAAATATCTTCATCGTGCGAACCGTTATCAGCTTTGGTTGTTGGTGTGATGATTGGCGTTGGGAATTTATCATTTTCTTTCAACCCTTCTGGCATGGCAACACCGCAAAGTGTTCTTTTTCCAGCTGCATATTCACGAGCGGCGTGACCTGATAAATAGCCACGAATCACCATTTCTACTTTAAAAGGTTCGCACAAATGTCCTACTGCTACGTTTGGATCTGGAGTAGCTACTAACCAATTAGGAACGATATCTGAAGTCAGTTCCATGAATTTGGTAGCAATTTGATTTAAGATTTGTCCTTTATATGGAATTCCTTTTGGCAAAACTACATCAAATGCGGAAAGTCGGTCAGTAGCAATCATGACTAATAAGTTGTCATTGATGTTGTACACTTCTCTAACCTTACCTCTATAAACTGATTTTTGACCCGGGAAGTTGAATTGGGTTGCTGTAATTGTATTCATTTATTGTGTTGTTGTTTGTGTGGTGCAAAAGTAATTTGTTATCAAGACAAATACAAGAAAATTAAAAAATATAAAACCCATTGTTACCTATTTGTAAACAATGGGTTTAAGTTAAAAATGATTTCATACTAATTATTTTGATGCAACTACGTTTTTTTCATTGCTTTTTGTTGTTAATTGGGTTTCTTTTGCAGCTACTGGACCATAAGGTAAACGAAGTCCAACGTGTTCGGATGTAATATTTCCTTGTGCGTCTTTATCATCTGCCCTATTGGCTACTATATGCCATGAAAATTTTGTATTACTACTTCCACCTGCTAATTCTTTAACTTTAAATCCGTTTTTAGATTTTTCAGTAACAAAAACACCATTACAGTCACCTTCTAATTGAATAAAAACTTTTAAAGGATGCTTTTCATCAACATGTAATGCCTCTTTTAAAATTTCATCAATTTTCACATAAACCTCACCGTTTACTAATTCAGAAGTGCCATAATCTTCAAATAAAATTTCAGGTGCTTCAGGAGAGAAAAGCACTCTAGGTTTATTTTCTTTATCCATTATCATGGTCGAATTTGTTCCGTTTCCAATAATTTTGTAATTGGTTCCGCCTGTTCCTGTATTAGTTGCATTGTATTTTATTCCAACATATGCATACGACTGACCTGCTCCAACACCCCCATTAAAATATCCTCCGTATAAACTTCTTCTATTTGCTAAAGTTCCATTAGGAGAAATATTATCAATTCCAGCTATTTTAGCAAAAGCGCTTGAATTTAAAGTAGCAACATTATTATCTGAGTCTAGTGAAAAACCACCCGCACAATTGGTATAATGAGCCGCATTATTTGGACTTCCAAAACCATTAGAACCATAAACACCAACAAACGGACCTGAACCTGCAACTCCTGCACCAGTATTTGGATAGATACTTGCCCCAGGACCAGCACCGCCTAAAATAGCTGTACCACCAACATTAATATTAGTACCCCAAAAGGCATTACCAACATTATCATTATTAGCGCCACGAACAGCGTCGTTTCCTGCACCATTAGTGGCTACAAAGAGTCTTGTAAAAGCGTTTCCTGGAGAATTTATGGCTACATTTCCATCTGAGCGAACAACAGCTCGTTGAAGATTATTTGTTCTAAAAATTAAATTTTGATTGTCTGAAGTTCCTAGGAAGTTTATAGCAGGGTTAGTTCCTGAATTCCCTAATAAAGACCAATCTCTACCGCCAGTTCCATCTAAAGCAACCCATTGAGTTCCATCCCAAAAATAAAATCCAGGAGCGACATTAAATGGAGCTGCACCATTTGTTGCTGTATTATAAACTAAAGTTCCATTAGCAAGTGCTCCGCCTTGTGGATTAACCACAGGTAAAGCAACATTTCTAACTGTTAAAGCCACCCTAGGAACTAACACTCCTTGGGAACTGGATTCAACATCTAAAAAAGCTTGTGGGTTTACGGTACCAATCCCCACTTGAGCGTTAATCGTACAATAACATAGTAACGCGATTAAGGTTAAGTAATTTTTTTTCATAAAGTTGTAGATTTAAATTCATTTTTTTATTTTTTACAATTAATAATTTCAAATTTAACAATTATTTAAACATTAAACCAATAAATAATTATTTTTTTACTTAAAAGGTATTATTTTGTAAAATAATTTAATTATTTAACAATTATTTTGAATTATTCGAAATAAATAAAAGAAAAAAAATATTAATATTATCATTTCATTTGTCTAAATAAAAAAAACAGCCTTTAAGGGCTGTTTTTTTTATTCAATTTAACCAAGAAGATTAATCATGATTTTCTATACTCTTATACGCATCTATAATTTTCTTAACCAATTTATGACGCACAATATCTTTATCATCCAAATAAATAATACCAATACCATCTACATCTTTTAATACCAAAATCGCTTCTTTCAATCCAGAAATGGTTCTTCTTGGTAAATCTACTTGTCCAGGATCGCCTGTAATCATGAATTTGGCATTTTTTCCCATACGAGTTAAGAACATTTTCATTTGCGAATGTGTCGTATTTTGGGCTTCATCTAAAATCACAAAGGCATTGTCCAGTGTACGGCCACGCATAAAAGCTAAAGGCGCAATTTGAATGATGCCTTTTAGAATATAGTCTTCCAAAGTTTGCGGCGGTAACATATCTCGCAACGCATCATATAAAGGTTGCATGTATGGATCTAATTTTTCTTTCATATCACCAGGAAGAAAACCAAGATTCTCACCAGCTTCAACTGCTGGTCGCGTTAGGATAATTCGTTTTACTTGCTTTTCCTTCAGCGCTTTTACTGCCATGGCAACTCCGGTATACGTTTTTCCCGTTCCCGCTGGACCAATGGCAAATACCATATCCATTTTGTGAATATAATCTACCAATTTTTGTTGGTTTGGCGTCATCGCTTTAATCAGTTTTCCTCCTACTCCATGAACCAAAATCTTGTCGCTATCTTGCATGTATTGCGTTTCTTGACTGCTACTTTCTAATACGCGAAGAATCACATTTTCATCAATACTGTTGAAACGGGTAAAATGCAGCATCAATCTTCGAAAGCGCGTTTCGAATTCGTCTAAGATTTCTTCTTCTCCATAAGCTTTGACTATCGTTCCTCTAGCTACGATTTTTAATTTGGGATAATATTTTTTAATCGCTTCTAAATGAACATCTTGAGCACCCCAAAAATCTTTTGGCGTGATCTCTACTAATTCAATTACTCTTTCGTTCAAAGGCTTTCTATTTAAATTGTTTTTGAAATGCTGAAAATACATTAGCTTTGTATTCAAATTTAAGAAAAACAATTGTTGTTTCAAGAATAAGTTATAAACAAATTTATGTCAATAATTACGCTTACAACTGATTTTGGATTGAAGGACCATTTTGTGGGTGCTTTGAAAGGCAAAATCATTTCTGCTTATCAGGAAGTTACAATTATTGACATTACTCACGAAATTGACTTATTCAACATTTTCGAAGCGAGTTATTGTATTGCTGCTGCATATAAAAATTTCCCAAAAGGAAGTGTTCATCTCATAGGTGTGGATAGCGAACGTAGCGAAAACAAGCAACACATAGCTATGCAATGGGACGACCATTATTTTATTTGTGCCGATAACGGAATTTTAAGTGCTTTAACTCAAAAGAAAGTAGCTCAAAAAATCGTGGCAATCAATATTCATGATCGTTTGCATTCGGAAGCTACTGACATGGATGTTTTTACCACTGTGGCTTGTCATATTGCTCGTGGTGGTTTGTTAAATGTTATTGGTAAAGAAATCAAAGAATTAAAACCAATAAACGAATTCATTGCAACAGTTTCTGATGATGGAAAGAGCATTAAGGGCAGCGTGATTTACATCGATCATTTTGGCAATTGTGTGACGAATATTTCTAAAAAACTATTTGCTGAGATTGCTTTAGGAAGAACTTTCGAAATTCGTTTTCACAACAAAAAAATTACAACACTTCATAACCAATATAGTGATTTTAAAACTTCAGAAAGATTTCCTTTAAAGTCTTTTGAAGGTTCGAGTTTGGCGCTTTTTAATGAGAACGATTATTTGGAAATTGCGGTTTTCAAAAGCATTTCCAAAACCGTTAGTTCGGCACACACTTTATTGGGATTGAAGTTTAGAGATACCGTAACGATTCAATTTAAAAATTAAAAAATGCTAGTACGAATTGTAAAAATGCGTTTTCAAGAAGATAAAATTGCCGCTTTTTTAGCCAATTTTGAAGAAAATAAAGACAAAATAAGAGGTTTCGAAGGGAATTTATTCTTAGAATTGTACCAAGATAAAAATGATGTTTGCACATTTTTCACTTACAGTTATTGGGAAAACGAAGCCGCTTTAGAAAATTACAGACAATCGGCACTATTTGAAGGTGTTTGGCGTTATACTAAAAGTTTGTTCAGTGCTAAACCAGAAGCTTGGAGTGTAAATAAATTAGTTTCTTTGGCTTGATGATGGATGTCAGATGATGGATGATGGAAGTTTAGAAACTGAGACTGAAAACTAAAATAAAAACTTTAAAAAAAAAATTAAAGATGAAAGCCTTATTATTTCGAGAGATTAAATCCTTTTTTGGTTCGCCCATTGGCTACTTGGTCATTGCGGTATTTTTATTGCTGAATGGCTTGTTTTTATGGGTTTTTGAAGGCGATTTTAATATTTTAAATTCTGGATTTGCAGATTTGAGTCCGTTTTTTAAATTGGCGCCTTGGATTTTAATTTTCTTAATTCCAGCGGTAACCATGCGCAGTTTTTCGGATGAAAACAAACAAGGAACAATTGAACTATTATTTACCAAACCATTATCTATTTGGGAAATAGTTGGTGGGAAATTTTTAGGTGCTTTTATTCTAATTGTTTTAGCTATTTTACCAACATTAGTTTACGTTTGGGTAGTTTCTTCTTTAGGAAAACCAATTGGAAGTATTGATATGGGAAGTACTATGGGTTCTTATTTTGGTTTGTTATTTTTAATTGCGGCTTACACGGCAATTGGAATCTTTACTTCTACCCTTTCGGATAACCAAATAGTAGCTTTTATTGTTGCGGTTTTCTTATGCTTCGTTTTCTATTTCGGATTTGATGGAATAGCTTCATTCTTTGGAGATAACAGCCGATTTGTTGCTGGTTTAGGAATGGATTTTCATTTTAAAAGTATGAGTCGCGGTGTAATTGATACACGTGATGTCATTTACTTTTTGAGTGCTACTTTTTTATTTTTATCAATCACTGTTTACAAACTAAAAGCCAGTAAAGCCTAATGAAAAAGCCAATGAAACAACTTTTGGTTACTTTGATAGTATTGGTAGCCATCAACTACGGAAATCAATTTTATTTTAAGCGTTTCGATTTAACACACGACAAACGTTATACACTTTCAGAAACTTCTATGAACATCATCGAGCAAATCGATAGTCCGTTGTATGTGGATGTGTTTTTGGAAGGAAATTTTCCAGCAGATTTCAAGCGTTTGCAAATTGAAACCCAACAATTATTGGAAGAATTTACCGCTTATAATCCCAATATTATTTTCCAATTCGTTAACCCGATTGAAAAAGAAGAAGAACGATTGGCTGTAATGAAGCAATTTACAGAAAGAGGATTGCAACCGCTTAGTGTTACTGTAGATTTTAAAGGAAAACAAACTCAAGAAGTCGTTTTTCCTTGGGCTGTGGCAAGTTATGGCGATAGAAGTAGTAAAGTTGGACTGCTTAAAAATTTAATGGGCGCTTCTACCGAAGAAAAAGTTATTAGTTCTGTGCAACATTTGGAATTTGCCTTTGCTGAAGCTTTCCATAAAATTATCAATGAAAAACAAAAGAAAATTGCCATCATTAAAGGAAATGGTCAATTAGAAGATATTTTCATTGCCGATTTCTTGAGAACGGTTAGAGAAAGTTATTTCATTGGTCCGTTTACTTTGGATTCGGTTGCTAAGCAACAACCAACGGAAACTTTAGAGGCTTTAAAAAAGTATGATTTGGCTATTATTGCTAAACCAACAGAAGCATTTTCGGAAGAAGAAAAGCAGGTTTTAGACCAATATATCATTAACGGCGGAAAATCGATTTGGTTAATTGATAATGTCAATGCCAATTACGAAGATTTATACAGCGAAGCTGGCGCGCTTTTGGCTCATTCCAATGAATTGAATTTAACCGATATGTTCTTCAAATACGGTATTCGAATGAATCCGTTATTAGTAAAAGATGAATATGCTATTCCAATTAAAGTAGCTACTGGCGAACAAGGAAGTCAAACGCAATACCAACAGTTTTTCTGGAAGTTTTCTCCTTTCATTTATCCAGCGACTACGCATCCGATAGTGAAAAATATGGAAGGAATTAAATTTGAGTTTGCTTCTCCAATTGAACTTTTAAAAAATGATATCCAGAAAACGGTTTTATTAACGAGTTCGGAATATTCAAAACCAGTGGGAACACCCACACAAATTTCGTTAGATATTTTAACGGAAGAAGTAAATCCAGAAGATTATGCGGGTAAAGGTTTGATGCCTGTTGCGGTACTTTTGGAAGGAAGTTTTAACTCGATGTACGAAAATCGAATTTTACCTTTCAAAGATGCCAATTTCAAATCGAATGGAATCGAAAATAAAATGATTGTCATTTCAGATGGTGATGTCATTAAAAATCAAATCGATAAAGGCATTCCATTGGAATTAGGTTTTGACAAATGGACCAATAACTTATATGGCAATAAAGACTTCATGATGAACTGCGTCAATTACTTATTAGACGACACCGGACTTATTAACATTAGAAGTAAAGATGTAGATTTACCTTTATTAGACAAAGAAAAAGTATACCAAAATTACACTTGGGCACAACTGATAACTATCGGATTACCAATTGCAATTGTATTTGTTTTTGGACTTCTGTTTACCTATTTACGTAGAAGAGCGTATAGCAAATAGATGTTAATAAATTGTTTTTGGTATTGGCAATAAATAGAATATATTTGTGAAAATAAAATCCAATAGATTTTAAAAATTAAGATGATGAAGTTTATAGTATCGAGTTCGTATTTATTAAAACAATTGCAAGTTTTAGGAAGTGTCATCAATAGCAGCAATACGTTGCCTATTTTAGACAATTTCTTGTTTGAATTGAACAACAACACTTTAACGGTTTCTGCTTCTGATTTAGAAACTACCATGTCGGCAACTTTAGAAATTGATTCTACAAGTACTGGTAGCGTGGCAATTCCTGCAAAGTTATTATTAGATATTTTAAAAACCTTTCCTGAGCAACCATTAACGTTTACAGTTGAAGAAAATAATACGGTTGAAATTAGCTCAAATTCAGGTAAATATGCATTAGCTTATGCGCCAGGAGAAGAGTTTCCAAAAGCAGTCTCTTTAGATGATCCATCGTCTACATTAGTTCCTGCTGAAGTACTAGCAACAGCAATTAGTAAAACGATTTTTGCTGCTGGAAACGATGATTTACGTCCAGTAATGAGTGGTGTTTTCTTCCAATTTTCTCCAGAAGGATTAATTTTTGTTGCAACTGATGCACACAAATTAGTAAAATACGCAAGAACAGATGTAAAAGCTTCTCAAGTTGCTGATTTTATTATGCCAAAGAAACCTTTGAACATTTTAAAAGGAATTTTAGGTGCTTCAGATGCTGATGTAAAAATTGAATACAACGATTCTAATGCTACGTTTTCATTCGAGAATTATGTGTTATTATGTCGTTTAATTGATGGAAAATATCCTAACTACGAAGCAGTTATTCCAAAGGAAAATCCAAATAAATTATTAATTAGCCGCGTTCAATTCTTGAATTCTGTGCGTCGTGTGGCTATTTTTGCTAATAAAACTACACATCAAATTCGTTTGAAAATTGCCGGAACAGAATTAAATATTTCTGCAGAAGATATTGATTACTCAAACAAAGCAGATGAGCGTTTAACTTGTGATTACCAAGGTGATGACATGCAAATTGGTTTCAACTCAAGATTCTTAACCGAAATGCTAAACAACTTAACTAGCGACGAAATCCAACTAGAAATGTCAATGCCAAACCGAGCGGGTATTTTAACTCCAGTTGATGGCTTAGACGAAGGCGAAACAGTTACTATGTTAGTAATGCCAGTAATGTTGAGTAACTAAAATATAGAAAATAGAGGTTAGAAGTTAGAGATTTGACATTTCACTTCTTACTTACAATTTTATAACCAACCCTAACTTTAAAAACCACTGATTTCGTAAGAATGAAGTGGTTTTTTAATTGGTATAAATTCAAGGTTACTTTGTCAAGTAGAGCAGAAAAGAGCCTGTTTTTAAATTAATCGATTTTTGATTTGCTAGCGGAGTTAGTAACACGAAGTTTCGCAAAGTTTTGCTCAAAGTTGCACGATGTTATTACAAACATATAAGTCAGATAAGTTAAAAACGATTTTGATTGAGATGAAAGTTCATAAAAGAGACTTTTGACAGCGAAACAAACTGCGACTGTAAACTGTGACTGAATACTACAATTGTAAACTGCGACTGTAAAATAAAAAAGCAACTCCATTTGAAGTTGCTTTTGTATTATGAATGACCAAAACTTTTTATGGTGTTGGGATGTATTCGTAAGTAGATTGTAATCCTAATGGGATGCCGATTGTCCAATATACTAATAAGAAAATTGTCCATAAGACCATGAAAGCGATAGAATATGGAATCATCATGGAAACTAGGGTTCCAATTCCGGTACTTTTTACATATTTCTGGCAATAGACAACTACTAATGGAAAATAAGGCATTAATGGTGTCACAATGTTTGAAACCGAATCTCCTACTCTATACGATGCTTGGGTTAAATCTGGTGAAATACCTAATTGCATTAACATAGGAACAAAAATTGGAGCGATTAAAGCCCATTTTGCTGAAGCCGAACCAATGAATAAGTTTACAAATGCCGTTAGCAATAAAATACCAACAATAGTAACTTCTGGAGCTAATGCCATTGCTTTCAATCCAGATGCGCCTTTTAAAGCTAATAATGCGCCTAGGTTTGACTTAGCAAAAGCATCAATAAACAAAGCACAGAAAAACGCCATTACGATGTAGTAACTCATGCCACTCATCGATTTAGTCATGCTATCGATAATATCTTTGGTTTTCTTAAACGTTCCAGACATCATTCCGTAAACAACTCCTGGAATTAGGAAAATGATGAAGATTAGCGGCACTATAGAACGCATTAATGGTGCTGTAAATACAGCTAATTCACCTGTTTCGGCACGTAAGGCTGAATCTGCTGGGATTGCCCAAAACAACAATCCTAATAAACATACAAACATTACCAAACAAGAGATGATAAATGCTTTCTTTTCTTTACTCGTCAAAGCATCCATTTTAGGTTGCTCGTCTGGATTTACTTCTACGACTACTTTTTGTAAACGAGGTTCTACGATTCTGTCAGTAATGTACCAACCAATCAAAACAATTAAAAGCGTTGATGCTGAGGTGAAAAACCAGTTATTTAGTGGATTCAATTGAATCGCTGGATCAATAATTTGTGCTGCGGATTGAGTAAACCCTTGTAATAAAGGATCTATTCCTGACGGAATGAAATTGGCACTAAATCCACCAGAAACTCCAGCAAATGCTGCTGCAATACCTGATAATGGATGACGACCTGCGGCATAAAAAATAACGCCACCAAGTGGAATTACCAATACATAACCTGCGTCGGTTGCTGTATGGGAAACAATTGCTACCAAAATTAGCATTGGTGTTAATAGTTTTTTAGGCGTCACGCTCAACATCGACTTTAATCCGGCGTTGATGAATCCAGCGTGTTCTGCTACTCCTACTCCAAGCATTGCTACTAATACGATTCCAAGTGGTGCAAAACTGGTAAAAACTGTTACCATATTGGACAAAAAAGCAGCCAATGAAGCGCCACTTAATAAGTTAATTACACCTATAGCTTCGCCCGAACGTGGGTCGATTTCAGTGAAGGTGAAGTTAGAAAATATGGCTGAGAGTACCCAAATCAATAACATTAAGCTGAAAAACAAAATGGCGGGATCGGGTAGTTTATTTCCTTTTTTTTCGATAAAATCGAGGGCTTTGGTTACAAAACCTTTTTTAGTAGTTGTTTCTTCCATGGTTTGTTTAATTTAGCGACTAAAATACTGCTTTTTCGTGAAAAACAACAACTTCTTGTTATCTTTGCGCTATTCATACCCAAATTTTTAGTTTATGATTCCACAAGAAACCATTGTTGCATTGGCTACTCCATCGGGAGCTGGCGCTATTGCTATTATCCGACTCTCTGGTACCGATGCCATTACGCTTGCAGCAGAAGTCTTTCAATCGGTTTCTGGGAAAGATATTACAAAACAGAAGACGCATACTATTCATTTGGGGCATATCGTTGATAACGGAAAAATCTACGACCAAGTTTTACTTTCCATTTTCAAAGGTCCGAATTCGTATACTGGGGAAAATGTGGTGGAGATTTCTTGCCACGGTTCTACGTTTATTCAACAACAGATTATTCAATTATTGCTTCGTAAAGGAGCTACTATGGCGAAAGCGGGTGAATTTACTTTGCGTGCTTTTTTAAATGGGAAGTTGGACCTATCCCAAGCGGAAGCAGTTGCCGATTTAATTGCTTCGGATAATGAGGCGAGTCACCAAATTGCGATGCAACAAATGCGCGGTGGTTTTAGTAATGAAATTGCGAAGTTGCGTGAAGAGTTGTTGAATTTTGCTTCATTAATTGAATTGGAATTGGACTTTGCGGAAGAAGATGTGGAATTTGCCGACAGAACAGCTTTTCACGAATTATTAAATCGAATTGAGTTTGTATTAAAACGATTAATCGATTCGTTTGCTGTGGGTAACGTAATTAAAAACGGAATTCCGGTAGCGATTGTGGGTGAACCGAATGTGGGAAAATCGACTTTATTGAATGCTTTATTGAACGAAGAACGCGCCATTGTTTCGGACATTGCGGGTACGACGCGTGATACGATTGAAGATGAATTGGTGATTGATGGCATTGGTTTCCGATTTATTGATACGGCTGGGATTCGTGAAACGAAAGATGTGGTGGAGAGCATTGGTATTCAGAAGACGTTTGAAAAGATGGAACAGGCGCAAGTAGTAATACTTTTGCTTGATGCAAAAGAATTACAAGTTTCAGGTTTAAAGTTTCAAGTTGAAATCGAAAAAATAAAAAACAAATTTCCTTTAAAACCACTTGTAGTAATCATTAATAAAGTTGATTTGATATCCGCAATTGAAGTTGAAACGATACATCAACAACTTGGAACCTTAAACTTAAAACTTATAACGATTTCTGCCAAACAGAAAGTAGGTATTGACGAACTTAAAAACACATTACTTTCTTTTGTGAACACTGGTGCGTTAAGAAACAACGAAACGATTGTGACCAATACCCGTCACTATGATTCCTTATTAAAAGCTTTGGAAGAGATTCAAAAGGTGAAATGGGGCTTAAATGCTGGACTTTCTTCTGACTTGATGGCGATTGATATTCGCTCTGCGCTACACTACTTTGGCGAGATTACCGGGGAAGTAACAAATGATGAGTTATTAGGTAATATTTTTGCTAACTTCTGTATCGGCAAATAAACCAAATGGATTCACTAACCCAAATCGCTCTCGGAATTGCCACTGCCGAACTTGTAGCAGGTAAAAAACTGGGAAATAAAACCTTTTTGTACGGCGCCATTTTGGGCACAATTCCCGATTTGGATATTTTGATAGGGAAATTTCTGAGTGATGTTGATGGTGTAGCTATTCACAGAGGATTTAGTCATTCACTACTCTTTTTTGTTTTTTTGTCGCCAGTTTTGGGCAAGGTTATTTCTAAAATTGAAAAGAATACTATCAATGTTAACCGTGCTTCTTGGTTAGCTTTTTGGTGTTTAGTAACACATGTTTTACTAGATGTATTTACGTCTTGGGGAACGCAAGTGCTTTGGCCACTTCAATATCGATTTGCTTTGAAAACTATTTTTGTGATTGACCCTTTATACACGATTCCGCTTGTTATTGCTTTGGTTTTAGTATGGAAAAATAACGACTTTTTCATTCGAAGAAAACATCTGATTCGAGGTTTGGTAGTAAGTTCATTTTATTTACTCTTAACTTGTGTTTTGAAACTTTTTGCGGTAAATCAATTCGAAAAAGCATTAGAGAATCAACATTTGACTTTTCAAGAATTAATTGTAAAACCTACTGCTTTCAATTGTATCCTTTGGAATGCAAATGTGGCTACTTCTGAAGGTTACTATTTAGCAGATTACTCCTTCTTTGATTCGCAGCAGATTCGATTTACTTTTTATTCAAAAAATCAGGAATTGGAACAACTACTAGTAAACTCATATGACTTTCTCGAACTAAAAAAGATTAGTGAAGGTTGGTATTTGATAACCCAACAAAACAATCGCTTGTATTTTAATGATTTGCGGTTTGGTCTACTCAATGACAATCCAAAAAATCCCCAATTTGCTTTTAGTTATGCATTTAAGGAGAACTCTAATGGAAATTTAACTGCTTATGAAGTCCCAAAAGCCAAACGTGATGGTAAAACACTGTTACAAAAGATTTTTACAAGAATAAAAGGGAATTGATTTTGCTTTTTACTTCTTTTAATTTTATCCTTTCAATAAATTGATTATTAAAGTTATATAGTCAATTTTCAGGACTGATTCAAGTAGTGTTTTCTTATTCCGATTGGAAAATTTTCTGTTGCAAATGTTGGACAAGAACTTGGTATTTAGATACCTCAACCAATGTCAAATCATCTGAAGTAGTATCCAAAATAACTTCAATGTGTTCTTGAATGGATTTCAAACGAATATTTGCTTCTTTTAATTTTCTGATTGCCAACAAATCGATAACCGATTGAATGTTGCGCTTTAATTGTTCAAAAGTAGTAATCTCACCCATACGTTTTCGTTTTAATTTGATACAATTATTGAAATTTTCGTTTAATTTCCAGAAAACTGAAATTGGTTGTAATAAGTTCTTCTACTACTTCTTTTTCCAATTGGTCATAATCTTCAAAATTCAAGTATTTAGACCATTGTTTGTCTTTTAACACTTCTTGAATTTGTTTGATTCGTTTAGCGGTTTCCGAAGCCGTTCGAACTAATGCTTTATTGTTAAATTGGGGCGAATGACAATGCATAAAATTGAGAATACGTGTTTCCCAATCTATGGCAATGTAAAAGAGTTTTTCGGTTTCGTTATTGGGATAAAAATCAATCCAATCTGCATAACCTATCCGTGGTTGGCTGTTATTGATTCTTGAACTTGTTTTTGAACATGAAATCAATCGCCATCTGCAATTGGAAGCTCTTCCCCAATGGTTTGAAATTCGAAAAACACCTTTTTCTGTAAAACTGTATTGACTTCCCGACTTACTTTTGTAATGAATTGACAATGAAGGAAATTCTTCCAATTTTACTTCCTTAAAAATACAAAAAGTATGTTTATGAAAGTTGTTTTTATTATACTTTTTCAAAAACTATTCAATTTTAGATATTACTTCTCAATTTTAATATTATCCACTATTTAAACTCAAGAATTCACCTTGTTATGTAACAAATGTTACTTTAATCAAAAAAACAAAAACTACTTTTACTATAACCAAAAACGAGTTAAGATGAAAAAAAAGTATCAAATTGTTATTGTAGGCGCTGGAACTGGCGGTATAATGACAGCCGCACAACTACTTCGCAAAGATAAGGATTTAGATATTGCCATAATTGATCCCTCTGAAATTCATGTGTATCAACCGGCATGGACCTTAGTGGGTGGCGGAGCGTTTTCTTTTGAAAAAACTAAACGTTTAACAGCCTCTGTAATTCCAAAAGGAGCTTCATGGATTCAAGATAAAGTGGTTTCACTAGAACCTGAAAATAACAGTCTAACTACTGAAAAAAGTGGCGAATTAACTTATGATTACTTGGTTTTAGCTCCAGGACTTGTTTATGACCTAGATGGTATAGAAGGATTGCGAGAGAACTTAGGCAAGAATGGGGTTTGTAGTAATTACACTGATCCTAATTACACTTGGGAACTTATTAAAAATTTCAAGGGAGGAAATGCTGTCTTTACGCAACCTATAACCCCTATCAAATGCGGTGGAGCACCTCAAAAAATTGCTTATTTGGCAGCGGATTATTTTAGAAAAAATAAGTTGAAAAATGCAGAAGTAGTTTTTGCAACTCCAGGATCTGTAATTTTTGGAGTAAAAGAATTTGCTGCTACTTTAATGCAAGTTATTTATCGCTATGGAATTCATTTTAAACCTCACTACGCTCCAGTTAAAATTGACGGCGAAAAGAAATTAGTCTACTTTAAAAGTATCGCTCCTGAAGAAAATCAATGTGTAGTTAATGAAGGAAACGTATTAAAAGAAGAATTTCATGGTGAATCTGAAATTGTTATGCCTTATGATATTTTACATTTAGCTCCACCTCAAATGGCTCCTGATTTTATACGAAACTCCAATTTAGTAAATGCTCAAAAGTGGTTAGACGTTGATATTGTATCCTTGCAACATATTAAATTCAAAAATATTTTTGGTTTGGGCGATGTTGCCGCATTACCTACTGCTAAAACTGGTGCAGCTATAAGAAAACAAGCTCCTGTTGTTGTAGATAATATTTTAACCTTAATTAAAGAGAATAAATTAGGCCATTCTATGTATGAAGGCTATTCATCATGTCCGCTTGTAACTGGATATGGGAAATTAGTATTGGCAGAATTTAAATATGATAATGTAAGAGATTCAGATCCATTTCTTTCAAAATTTGTGGATACTTCTAAAGAAAAATGGAGCATGTGGCTATTAAAAAAATATGGATTGCCTTATTTATATTGGAACAAAATGTTGAAGGGTAAAATGTAAAATTGATTTAAAACTTTGTTTTTATAATCCTTATATTTACAAAAAAGATTTAAATATGAAAGATATCTTATCACAAGCTTACGGTTACATTTTTGAAGAAGCTTTGATTGATGAAATTGTCAAGGTAGCTACTTACAAAGAATTTAAAGCTGATGATTACTTAATAGAAATTGGTGATTACATCAAAACAATGCCGCTTTTATTAAATGGTGCTATTAAAATATTAAGAGAAGATGAAAATGGCGACGAATTGTTATTGTACTTTTTAGAGCGTGGCGATACTTGCGCCATGACCTTAACTTGTTGTATGGGGCAATCTAAAAGTCGCATTCGTGCTATTGCAGAAACCGATGGGGCTATGGTAATGATTCCTGTTGAAAAAATGGAAGAATGGTTGACCAAATTTAAAACTTGGCGAAACTTTGTATTCGATAGCTATAACATTCGCTTAATGGAAATGTTAGAAGCAATTGACACTTTAGCATTTATGAATTTAGACGAACGTTTGTATAAATATTTAACGGACAAAGCTAAAGTAATTGGCGATACAGAAATTCACACCACCCATCAAGTAATTGCGTATGAGATGCATACTTCTCGTGTAGTGATTTCGAGATTATTAAAAGCGCTAGAATTACAAGGAAAAATTAAATTACACCGAAACAAAATAGAAATATTACAATTTTAATGGAAATTTTAGGCTATTTAGGTGCTTTATTGATTGGTCTTGTTTTAGGCTTAACAGGCGGTGGAGGTTCTATGTTGACTGTTCCCATTCTTACCTATATTTTATTGATTAATCCAGTTACAGCAACAGCCTATTCCTTATTTGTTGTGGGAACTACCTCAGCTTTTGGTGCTTTTCAAAATGCCAAAAATGGATTGGTTGACTTTAAAAATGGTTTTCTATTTGCCGTTCCTTCTTTTGTTGCTGTGTATTTAACTAGACGATTTTTAGTACCTGAAATTCCTGAAGTGATTATTTCCAATCCATTTGTCTTAAAAAAAGGCACATTTTTGATGATTTTCTTTGGTATTATTATGCTTTTAGCTGCTTTTTCGATGTTGAAAAAGAAAAGTAATGTAACAGAAAATCAAACACAAACAAGCGTTTACTCTTTGATTATACAAACATTTCTAATTGGTATTGTAATTGGACTAGTAGGCGCTGGAGGTGGGTTTTTAATTATTCCATCTTTGGTATTGTTTGTTAAACTTCCAATGAAAAAAGCCATTGGAACCTCTTTATTTATTATTGCTATTAACTCACTTATTGGTTTTTTGGGTGATGTTCAAAATTTACCCATCGATTGGTCTTTTCTACTAGTTTTTACAGCGCTATCTATTATTGGAATATTCATTGGAATGTATCTCAGTAGATTTACCAATGAAAACCAACTCAAAAAAGGATTTGCTTACTTTGTTTTGGCTATGGCATTAGTGATTTTTTATAAAGAAATAACCGCTTTGTAACATTCATTACAAATAAAATAAATCAAAATTCGTAACTTTACATCATTGAAAAAAAACAGAATATTATGAAATTAGAACAAATTTATACCGGATGTATTGCACACGCCGCTTATTATATTGAAAGTAATGGAGAAGCTGCTATTTTTGATCCATTAAGAGAAGTTCAACCTTATTTAGACAAGGCAGAAAAGGATGGAGCCAAAATCAAATTCATTTTTGAAACGCACTTTCATGCTGATTTTGTTTCGGGACATTTGGATTTGGCTGAAAAATCAGGTGCTAAAATTGTTTTTGGGCCAACGGCTAATCCGAATTTTGAAGCAATAATTGCGGAAGACGGACAACTGTTCAAAATTGGTGACGTAACCATTAAAGCAATTCATACACCGGGACATACGTTAGAAAGTACGTGCTATTTAGTTACTGATGAAAATGGAAAAGACCACGGGATTATTACTGGCGACACCTTATTTATTGGTGATGTTGGAAGACCTGATTTAGCTCAAAAATTAGTCGAAGATTTAACACAAGAAAAATTAGCCAGCTATTTATTTGATTCGTTACGAAATAAAATTATGCCTTTATCGGATGATTTAATTGTGTATCCTAATCATGGTGCTGGTAGTGCTTGTGGTAAAAACATGAGTAAAGAAACTACGGATACTTTGGGCAACCAAAAGAAAACCAATTACGCTTTACGTGCCGATATGACACGAGAAGAATTTATTGCTGAATTATTAGATGGTTTAACGCCACCTCCAGCTTATTTCCCACAAAATGTACTGATGAACATTCAAGGATACGAAAGTTTGGATACGGTAATGCAAAAAGCAGACACTCCTTTAAGTCCAAAAGAATTTGAAGCAGTTGCTAACCAAGTAGAAGCTTTGATTTTAGATGTACGCCATGAAGATGAATTTGTTGCCGCTCATATTCCTGGTTCTATTTTCATAGGATTACACGGTCAATTTGCACCTTGGGTTGGAGCTTTAATTAAAGACACCAAACAACCGATTTTGCTGGTAACTCCAGAAGGAAAAGAAGAAGAAACAATAACAAGATTATCTCGTGTTGGTTTTGATCATACTTTAGGCTACTTGAAAGGCGGAATTACAGCTTGGAAAGCAGCAGGATTTGAAACCGATGCTGTTGAAACCGTAATGCCAGAGGATTTAGCTAATAACTACGAAAAAGCCATCATCGTTGATGCTCGAAAACCAAGTGAATTTACTGCTGAACGTATTGAAAAAGCAACTAATATTCCTTTGGACTATATCAATGACCATTTGGCTGAAGTTCCAAAAAATGATACTTTTTATGTACATTGTGCTGGCGGTTATCGCTCGGTGATTTGGGCATCTATCTTAAAAGCTAGAGGATATCACAACATGATTAATGTTGCTAAAGGAATGAACGGTATTAAAAACACAAACATTCCATTAACTAATTATGTTTGTCCGTCGACATTGAAATAATAGGTTGAAAATAAGTAGTTAAAGTCGGGTAATTAACCCGACTTTTTTTATGAAAAATTTATACTCCATTTTTGGTGTAAGGAATTAAAAATAAATACATTTGCATCACTAATTAAAAATATAAATATGAAAAAAATTGTATTGCTTGCAATAGCGTCGTTAGCTTTTATTGCTTGTAACAAAACAAACGAAAATGAGTTTTTGATTTCAGGAACAGCTGAAGGAATAGAAAATGGTAAAAAAGTATTTTTACAAGTTCAAGGTGAAAATGAAATGATTGCCAAAGATACTGTTGAAGTTAAAGATGGAAAATTTGAAATTAAAGGCGCATTCGAAGCTTTAGAAATTGCTATTTTAACTATTGAAGGTAATAATCCAATTCCTTTCATAATGGAGAATGGCAACATAACCATTCAGGTAAATAAAGATACTATTCAAAATTCAGTTATTGGCGGAACTCCTGAAAACGATTTATTTCAAGATTACAGCTCAAAAACCAAAGTTGTGTATAAAAAAATAAGTGATTTTCAAGCATCAAAACAACAAGAATTCATGAGTGCTCAAGCGGTAAATGATACTGCCACAATGAATACACTAATGAAAGAATTAAACACTATTCAAAAAGATTTAATTGTTTTAGCTAAAGATCTAATTAGCAATAATAATGACAAATATTTAAGCGCATTATTATTGGAGAACAATTTAGCTACACAAACTATTACAGCTGAAGAAGGAAAAGCTTACTTTGAAAAATTCACAGATAAAATCAAACAAACTCGAGCAGGTAAAAGCATTGAAAAAATTGTAAAAGCTGCGACTGAAGTGGTTGTTGGAAAACCAGCGCCAGATTTTTCAGCGCCTTCTCCGGAAGGTAAATCTATTTCTCTAAAAGAATCTTTAGGGAAAGTTACTATTATTGATTTTTGGGCATCATGGTGTGCGCCATGTCGTCAAGAAAATCCAAATGTTGTAGCTTTATATAATGAATTACATGAAAAAGGATTAAATATCATTGGTGTTTCTTTAGATAGAGATGGTGATAAATGGAAAGAAGCAATTACAAAAGACGGTTTAACTTGGCCACAAGTTTCAAATTTAAAATTTTGGCAAGAACCAATTGCTGAGCAATATAATGTAAAATCAATTCCTGCAACTTTTATCCTTGATGAAAACGGTATAATCGTAGCAAGAGATTTACGTGGAGACGAATTAAAAGCTAAAGTAAAAGAACTTTTAGGCTTGTAATATTCCTAAAAAAATACATTTTATAAAAAATCTTCTTCGGAAGATTTTTTTATGTTTTTCATTTACAGAAGATTATAAAAAAGTAAATAAATTAGGCTAAAATAAGTTTGTTTCTATGAAAAACAGTTTTATATTTGCAACCGCTTACAGCGAAACTTATTGATATAAGTTGGGGAGATACTCAAGCGGCCAACGAGGGCGGACTGTAAATCCGCTGATTACATCTTCGCAGGTTCGAATCCTGCTCTCCCCACAAAAAAAAAGCCTTATCAAACGATAAGGCTTTTTGCTTTTTTATAGTTTTCTTCGCTTAATTCAATTCAAAACTAACCGTTACATTGGAACTAATTTCAATTTCCCCAATAGCTAAAGTTTCATTTGGAACACCTGCATCAGCCATTTTTGTCATCATTACTTCTCTATAAATGGGTTGTGGATAAAGCGTTTGTGAATTATCTGTAATAAATAAAGCTTTGCCTACTTTTTGACCTAAAGCTTCAGTGAAATCCAATGCTTTTTTCTTAGCGTTCAAAATTGCTTTTTGTCTGGCTTCCGATTCTAAAGCTTCAATTTTAGACGATTTGAATTCTACTCCTTGAATCGCATTAATACCACTATCCACCAAGTCTACCATCAAAGCCTCATATTTACTCATGTCTTTCAAGTGAATTGAAATCGTTTGATAAGCTCTATAGTTGTATTTTTTAACACCATAATCATAATTTTTGTGCAAAGAAACCTGTTGCGTTTGGTAATCTGCTGTTGGAATTCCTCGCTTTTTAATCGCTTTCAATACTGCATCAACGGTTTTATCATTAGATTTTTTAACTTCACTAGCTTCTTTACCAATATTTTCAACTGAAACCGTTATTACAGCTTGATCAGGTGTAACTTTTATTTTCCCTTCTCCAGAAACCGTGATTTGTGGAACTTGTTTTAATTCTTGAGCCAAAGTAACCGTACTAGTTACAAATAAGGCAAATAATAGTATTTTCTTCATTTTTTTGTATTTTTTATTTAAAAACAAATGGCGTGCCAATTATAATTTATTGGCTTTATGTAAATAAAATAACACTAAAATTGGTATTGCTAGTAATATGACCATTTTAAGGTTTTCTTGCAGCATAGCAGGTTCTTTAATCAACGTGATTACATAACCGCCAATAGCACCACCAAAATGCGCCGTATGACCAATATTATCGTTCTTAGCTTTCATTCCGTAAATCGAATACAGCAAATATCCAATTCCAAAAATATAGCCTGGAATAGGAATTGCAAAAAACAAATACAAAGTCATATCAGGATACAACAAAATGGAAGCATAAATTATTCCTGTAACCGCTCCAGAAGCACCAACAGCGCGGTAATAATAATCTTCTTTGTGCAAATACAAGGTTAATAAACTTCCAGCAATCATACTTCCAAAGTAAATCGAAAGAAACGACCATTCGCCAAAATTTTGTATCACAACTGGAGCAAAAAGAAACAATGAATACATATTGAACCCAAAATGCATCCAATCTACATGTAAAAATCCGCTTGTAAACATTCTAATTTGTTCTCCAGCACGAATACTTCCCACATGAAATTCGTACTTTCTAAAGAAAAAACTATCTGTAAAACCTTTGTAACTAATTAATCCGGTTCCAATAATTAGGGCTAATAAAAATATATTCATGAAATGCTATTTTTCTGTAAAAGTAAAAAATATAAAGCTATTTCCCTTGTTGATTTAAAAAAGTATATTTGTAAAAAATTTCGAAATGCAATTGTTGCTTTACCTTTTTTTCTATCCAATCTTATGGCTAATTTCGATTTTGCCGTTTCGATTGCTTTATGTTTTATCGGATTGTATTTTCTTTCTGGTTTATCGCGTAATTAAATACAGAAAAAGAGTCGTTCGTGCCAATATCGCTATGGCATTACCTCATTTATCTGCAAAAGAGCGCCAAGAAATTGAGCGAAAATTCTACAGCCACATGTGTGATATGTTCTTGGAAATGATTAAAACCATGAGCATTTCAAGAAAAGAAATCGAAAAACGTTATGTTATTACTAATTTAGACTCGTATTTAGAAATTGAAAAAAAGAATAAAAGTATTGCTTTATTGTGCGCGCATTATGCTAGTTACGAATGGGCAGTTTCAATGAACTACATCACAAGCTATAAAGGTTATGGCATTTACAAAAGAATAGCTAATAAATATTTTGATAAATTAGTACATCAAATTCGTTCCAAATTCAAAGCGCATTTAATTACTACCAAAGAAACCATCTCGACCATAGAAGAAAATCAAAGAAATGGCGTTTTAGGTTTATATGGTTTTGCTAGTGACCAATCACCAAAATCTTCAAATAAAGCACATTGGGGAACTTTCATGGGAATCGAAACTCCAATTCACGTAGGTGCTGAATTACTTGCTAAACGATTAGACATGACTGTAGTTTTTTTGAAAACCAAAAAAGTAAAACGCGGTTATTACGAAGCCACAATAGAATTAATGACCGAAGACGCAAAATCTATTCCCAACTTCGAAATCTCTGAAGCTTTCATGAAAAAAGTAGAACAACAAATCCACGAAGCACCAGAGTTTTATTTATGGACACATAAACGATGGAAGCATAGAAGGTAAAACTTGTTTCCTACTCAAACCAAGACTTCACAATAGCTTTCTCTTGAAACTGCGCCTTTTCATGAGTAAATTCATTGGTTTTACTATTGTACGAATAATCTTTTGCCCATTCTCTGTGGTTTTCAACTAAAGCAATGATGCTATCACAAACAAAAGCAATTTCAGCATTAGTAGTCGTAGGGTGAATCGACATACGAATCCATCCTGGTTTTTCTTCTAAATCACCAGATGAAATTTTACACACAATAGCATTGGAAGTTTCTTGGTCAACATGCAACAAGTAATGTCCGTATGTTCCAGCACAACTGCAACCGCCTCGGGTTTGAATTCCAAATCGGTCATTTAAAAGTTTTACGCCTAAATTAAAATGCAAATCGTCAATATAAAACGAGAATACGCCTAAACGGTCTTGATGTTGAGGCGCCAAAATATTCAATCCTGTTACATTTCCTAAGCGTTCAAAAACGTAATTCACCAATTCATGTTCTCTATCCAAAATATTTTGAATCCCCATTTTCTCTTTCAATTGAATGGCAAATGCGGCTTTTATCACTTGCAAAAAACCTGGTGTTCCACCATCTTCTCTATCTTCAATGTTATCGATGTATTGGTGTTCGCCCCAAGGGTTTGTCCAACGCACAGTTCCGCCACCAGGACAATCAGGAACGTTATTTTTGTATAAATTCTTATTGAAAATCATTACTCCAGTAGTTCCAGGGCCGCCCAAAAATTTATGCGGTGAAAAGAAGATAGCATCTAAATACGCTTCTTCATCTTGTGGATGCATATCGATTGGTACATAAGGTCCAGAACAAGCAAAATCTACGAAACAAACACCGTTATTTTGGTGCATTAATTTCGCTACTTCATGATAAGGCGTTTTAATTCCAGTAACATTGGAACACGAAGTAATAGAGGCAATTTTAAAGCTTCTATCTTGGTATTTTTCTAATAACTTCTTCAGATTTTCCAAACAAAATAAACCTTCTTCATTGGCAGGAACCACCTCAACATCAGCAATAGTTTCTAACCAAGACGTTTGATTGGAATGGTGTTCCATGTGCGAAATAAAAACAATAGGCTTCACCGCATCTGGAATAGTGGCAAATTCTTTTAAATTTTCGGCAATTCGCAGACCTAAAATACGTTGTAGTTTGTTTACCACACCAGTCATTCCCGTTCCGTCAGTGATTAAAATGTCATTTTCATTGGCATTCACATGTTTTTTTATGATGTGACGCGCTTCATGATACGCCATCGTCATTGCGGTTCCAGTAACTGAAGTTTCGGTGTGCGTATTAGCAACAAACGGCCCTAATTGGTTACTAATTTTAGATTCAATAGGTCCATACAAACGACCACTCGCAGTCCAATCGGTATAAACGATTTTTTTTGTACCAAAAGGCGTTTCAAATTCTTGATTGATACCAATAATTCCTTGACGAAATTGATCAAAATATAATTCTAATGCTGTAGTTTCTGTTGCCGTTGTCATTTGTTTCCTTGAATTTGGTTTCAAAGATAACGAATTTTGGGAATTTGGTATTTTGACAGTTCTTAAATTTTGTAACTTTGGAAGATGAAATTGAAAATTCAAAATAAATTCACCGAAAAACTTCCCGCTGATCCGATTACCGAAAATTATGTTCGACAAGTCGCTGGTGCTTGTTTTTCTTATGTAACACCTGAAAAACCAAGCAATCCGAAAGTAACTCATGTTGCGGAAGAAGTTTTAGAACTAATTGGTTTGGTATCAAAAGACGTTACTTCAGAAGCTTTTTTATCCGTTTTTTCAGGAACTTCTATATATCCTGAAACAAAACCGTTTGCCATGGCTTATGCCGGACATCAATTTGGAAATTGGGCTGGACAATTAGGCGATGGTCGGGCAATTAATTTGTTTGAAGTAACCCACAACAACCAATCTTGGATGCTGCAATTGAAAGGCGCTGGAAAAACACCTTATTCACGTAGAGGCGATGGTTTTGCAGTTTTGCGTTCGTCAATCAGAGAACATTTGTGCAGTGAGGCGATGTTTCATTTGGGTGTTCCCACTACTCGCTCGTTGTGTTTGTTAACTACTGGAGATTCTGTTTTGCGAGATATTTTGTACAATGGCAATGCGGCTTATGAACCTGGAGCTATTGTTTGTAGGATTGCACCAAGTTTCATTCGTTTTGGAAATTTTGAATTATTGGCGGCTCGAAATGATTTTGAAAACTTACAACTTCTAACCGATTTCACCATCCAAAATCACTTTCCTGAAATTACTTTGGAAGGAAAAGCGAAATATTTAGCTTTTTTTGAATCGGTTTCCCAGAAAACTCTGGAAATGATTGTGCATTGGCAACGCGTTGGTTTTGTTCATGGTGTAATGAATACCGATAATATGTCGGTTCATGGTTTAACTATTGATTATGGTCCTTATGGTTGGCAAGACGATTACAATCCGGATTGGACACCGAATACAACGGATAGTGAAAACAGACGCTATCGTTTTGGGCAACAAGCCAATGTGGCGCTTTGGAATTTAATGCAATTGGCCAATGCTATTTTTCCGTTAATTGATGAAGCCGAACCATTGGAAGCTGTTTTGAATAATTTCAGTGTTCAATACCAAAAGAAGTACAATCAAATGATGCTGGATAAAATTGGAATAGAAGAAGAAAATAAAGCTACGATTGCCTTGGTAAAAGCATTGGAAGAAAATTTAGTTTTACAAGAAACCGATATGACGATTTTCTTTCGAAACTTAGCACAAGTGGATAAAAATGAAACAGAAATCATGGCTTTCGAACGAATTAAATCTGCTTTTTATACATTGGAAGAAATGACGGAACGCAATGAAGCTACTTGGTTGTTTTGGTTTACCCAATATCTTTCTCAGTTAAAAGCATCAACAACTCCAAACGAAGAAAGAAAGCAAAAAATGAACGCCGTAAATCCGAAATATGTGTTACGTAATTATATGGCACAACTAGCCATTGAAGCCGCAGAAAAAGAAGATTACCGTTTGATTTCGGAATTATATGAAATTTTAAAAAACCCGTATGACGAGCAACCTGATTCAGAAAAGTGGTTCGCTAAAAGACCCGATTGGGCTCGAACTAAGGTTGGTTGTTCAATGTTGAGTTGTAGTTCTTAGTTTTAATTATTTTGTTTTTATTTTAAACCTTTTCATAAAAATGTAATCAAATAGGAAACATTAAATGAAATAATTATGAAAAATGCAATCACAATTTTGTTGTTAGTTCTAGGAATTACAACAATGGCTCAGGAAAGAAAACAACAAAGAGAAAAGTTAACTGCTGAACAAAAAACAGAATTACAAGTAAAGCAAATGACTTTGGATTTAGACTTAAATGAAAAACAACAAAAAGCGGTTAAAGTATTACTCTTAGAACAAACAAAAAAAAGAGAGGCTAAGATGGAAGTACTAAAAAAGAAAAAAGAAAGTGGAGAAAAAATGACTGCTGAAGAAAAATTCGAACTAAAAAATGAGCAATTGGATAATCGTATTGCTATGAAAGAGGAATTTAAGAAGATTTTGACTGCAGAACAAATGGAAAAACTGGAGTTAAATAAAGAAAGACGTCAAGAAAAAATGCAGCAAAACAAAGAGAAAAGACAGTTGAAAAAAAGAAAAGCAGATTAATTTTTGGATTCGATTCAAATTTATTTTACATTTGAATTTGAAAACTATAAATTAATTTTAACATGAAAAAAATATTTTCAATTCTGATTCTATTCTTTGCTTTCTCTTTATCAGCAAATGCACAAGAAACTTTTTCTGAAGATGTAAGAGAAGCAACAAAAAAACAAGCATACGAAATTGCTAATTATTTTGAAATCACAGATATGCAAAAAATCAACGATATCAACAATATGCTTTTACATAAAAAGAAAGTTGAGACAACTGATTTTAGCTTAGAAAGAAAAATTAGCATCAGCAATAATTTAAAGAAAAAATTTGCTACAATGTTAGACGAAAAACAATTAGCAAAGTTTAAGAAAAATGAGGCATTCTTAGATGCTTACTTCTAATAAAAAATCCCGATTGAATCGGGATTTTTTTTATAACTCTTTTGCCGTTTCTGCTATAGCATTTATAGTGAAATCTAAATCTTCATAGGTTAAAGCATCTGTAATAAACCACGTTTCATAAGCAGATGGAGCAATGTAAACACCGCGTTTCAATAAACCGTGAAAGAACTTTTTAAACGTATCATTATCACCATTTTTTGCGGTTGCATAATCATATACTGGATTAGCATCAAAATGAACCGAAATCATTGAACCTACTCTATTTATTGTGAATACAACAGAAGCGTCTGTTAATACTTTTCGAATTCCGTTTTCTAAATAAGCTGTTTTATCTTCTAAACGAGTAAAAATTTCTGAATCTGCATTTAATGCTTTTAGCATTTCTAATCCTGCCGCCATAGCTAATGGATTTCCAGATAAAGTTCCTGCTTGATATACTGGCCCTAATGGCGCTAAAAAGTTCATGATTTCTTCTCTGGCTGCAAAAGCACCAACAGGTAAACCACCACCAATTACTTTTCCAAAACAAACAATATCGGCTTGAATTCCGTATAATTCTTGAACACCGCCTTTTGCTAATCGAAATCCTGTCATTACTTCATCAAAAATTAACAAAGCACCATTGACAGAACAAACTTCACGCAATCCTTGTAAAAATCCATCTTTTGGTGGAATACAACCCATATTTCCAGCTACTGGCTCCACAATAATTGCTGCAATTTCACCTTTATTAGCTTCAAAAAGAGCGTTTACATTTTCTAAATCGTTGTAAGCCGCTAATAAAGTATCTTTAGCCGTTCCTTCTGTTACACCAGGTGAGTTGGGCACTCCAAAAGTACTCAATCCACTTCCTGCTGCAATTAAGAACGAATCGGAATGACCGTGGTAACAACCTGAAAATTTGATGATTTTATCTCTTTTGGTATAACCTCTTGCCAATCGAATAGCACTCATACAAGCCTCTGTTCCTGAATTTACAAATCGGATTTTATCGATATTTGGAACCATTGAAACTGCCAATTGTGCAATTTGCGTTTCTAATTCTGTAGGCATACCAAAAGATGTTCCCTTTTTTGCTTTTTCGATAACTGCATTAACAACTGGTTCATAGGCATGACCCAAAATCATTGGCCCCCAAGAATTAATATAATCTATCAAACGATTACCATCTTCATCGTACAAATAGGCTCCTTTGGCTTCTTTTACAAAAATAGGTGTTCCTCCTACTCCTTTAAAGGCTCTTACTGGTGAATTTACGCCACCTGGAATTACTTTGTTTGCTTCAACAAATAATTCGCTACTTCTTTTATATAACATTATTTTGTTTTTAATTGTTGCCCAATGGCTAAGTTGTTATCAGACATATTATTCAATCGTTTCAATTCATCAACAGATAGATTGAATTTACGCGACAAAGAATACAAAGTATCTCCTTGTTGCACCGTGTAAAGCATTTCATTGCTCACCACTGTATTCGAATTTTGAAAAGATTTCAAATTTTCACGTTCCAAAACTTCATTGTCATACATATATAATTGGTAACGCTCAATCAAACTAATTAATTTATCTGGATATTTTGGATCAGTTGCATAACCCGCCGCTCGTAATCCTTTTGCCCAACCTTGGTAATCTCCTTTATCCAATTTAAACAAACTAGCATAACGAGAACGAGAAGTTAGAAACAAAGAATGATCGCGATACGAATCGTTTGGATCACTGTATTTTCTAAAACACTCTTGCAAAGCGTCATCATCATGAGTAATTGAAGGCCCTGTCCAACCAGTATGACATTTAATACCAAAATGATTATTTGCTTCCACACACAATCTCCCTTTACCAGCTCCTGATTCCAAAATTCCTTGCGCTAAAGTAATACTAGCAGGAATTCCGTGTTCGCGCATGTTTTTCTTTGCCGTTTCACTAAAAGTATCGATGTAATTTCTAACATTGTCCGATGAAGTGGTAACTTTAGTCGTTGCTTCAATCACTTCACTTTCTTCTGTTTTTGGTTTGGTCGTTGTTGTGGTTTTGTCAGGTGTTGTTTTTCTTACAATTGGTTTTGACTTAGTCGTAGGTTTTTTTGAAGTAGTTCGCACGTGTTTTGTTCCGCTACAACTAGCAGCAAAAACAACTAACAACACTAATAGAATTTTCTTAATCATAATAGGCTAATATTGACTTATTCTTACTTTTTAATTTTTGGTTCATTCCTTTAATTCCTTGTAATCCGCCAGAGTGAATCAACAAAATTTTAGCATTGGAAGGAAATTCATTGTTTTTAATTTTTTCCAAAACTCCGAAAACCATTTTTCCAGTGTAAATTGGGTCCAATGGAATTTGCGTTTGTTCATAAAAATCATTCATAAACGAAATTAACGCATCAGAAACCTTGCCATAACCGTCAAAATGATACTTTGTCTCTAGTTCCCAATTGGTCTTGGTTACAAATTTACGAATTACATCAGATAAAAAATCACCTTTTAACGCAGAAAAACCAATTATTTTTTGATGTTCGTAAGCACCTTCAATTATCCCTGAAATAGTCCCTCCTGTTCCAACAGCACAACAAATATGAGTGAACGCTTTTTCTTCTTCCCCAATAATCTCTTTACAACCTTGAATGGCAAGCATATTGGTTCCGCCTTCGGGAAGCAAATAAAAAGATCCAAATTGCTTTTTCAAATGAGCTAAAATCGTTTCAGTTTCTTTATTTTGATATTCTGAACGTGAAATAAAACACAACCTCATACCTAGAGATTGCGCCAATTGCAGTGAAGGATTTTCATCAATTTTAGTTGCTAATTCTTCTCCTCGTATAATCCCAATAGTTTCAAAACCAAATTCATTTCCAGCACCAGCTACTGCCACAATATGATTGGAAAAAGCACCTCCAAAAGTCAGTAGTTTGGAACAACCTAATTGTTTTGCTTCCTGTAAATTGTATTTTAACTTTCTAAATTTATTTCCAGAAATAATAGGATGCAACAAATCGTCTCGTTTGATAAAAAGTTCAATTCCATTTGGAAGCTGGATATTTAATTTTTGAGTTGAATTTTGCATAATTACTTGTTGAAGTCAAAGATAAAGTAAAACTTTTCAAGAACAAGAACAAGTTCAAAAATCAATTTCAAACCTGAAACGATAATTAGTTTTCAGTCCCAGTTTTCAGTCACAAAGAAAACACTCGAAATTTCGTAAATAGAATTAAAAGCCCTCACTTTTTACTTATCCCTTTTCCTAATACCTGAAACAAAAAAAGCAACCTATTTCTAAGTTGCTCCTTTTATACACTATTAAAACTTTTTATTTTCTATAAACCGAAACCTTTTTATCTAACGAAAGTCCGTCTTTAGTTTTTAGCGTAACAATATAAACGCCATCACTTAAGCCCGATGTAGCAACTTCAATTTGAGCATTTGTACCCAATTGTGTTTTACTAATAACACGTTTTCCAGTTACATCATACATTTCTAAAGCAACAATGTCTTTATTTAAAGTATTTACTACAGTTAACATACTATTACTATTGTTTTGGAAAACTTGTAAAGAAGCTATAACATCATCTGGAGTAGAAAGCGTATCGTTGAAATTTTTGAATGTAATTTCAAAACGCGTTTTATTATCTCCTGCTGGCAAAGTCATATCAAACATACCGTCTTTAATATCGTAATAGATATCATTTTCTATATCATGAATATAAACCTTCTGTGTGTTATCAAATCCGTATAAAACATCAGCTACTTTTACTTTAAAATTAGTTTGCGCTTGACATCTGAAACCTACTGGGATTCGCTTATCAATGTCAAAATTGGTTATGTTAATCACATATTCAAAAGGTGAACCATCAACAATATAGTAAAACTCTGCAGCTTCACTTGATGGCAAACGCCCGTCAAAACCATAATCAAAGCCATCAGTAGCCGTAGGATCAAATCCTAACGAAGTTGGACGAACGCCACCATCGTTATACATAGCATGAATACGCAATTGTGGAGCAAAACCTTTTTTAACTTGCGTGTAATCAATACCTGCTACATTAGGAATCTCTTCAAAATATTCAGAAGTTTCAACTGCATTTGCATTTCTAGCAAACTCAGAGTTGTTAGCTGCACCTTCTCTTCTAAATACTCGGAATGAATTTCGCATAGCTACACTACCATTAGCAGTTCCTCGCACCATAAAACCCTGACCTACTGGAGTAAACCTTCTTTCAAAAACAGTACCTGAACTCCCTAAATTGGTTTCATATCCTCCCGCACCATCAAAATTCCAAAAAGCTGCTGGTGTGTATCCACCTCCAGGGGTATAAGTACCATAACCTCCACTATAAGCATCGATAAAATGCGAATTTACTACTACTTGCTCCCAAAAATACGCTTGACCATTAATTACAGCTGCATTAGCAGGATCTAAAAGAAACGCATTTAAGTCGATAGCACTTGGGTAAGGATTACCCACCAAAGTATAGTTGTTTGCTGAAACTAAATTCGTAATAGTTCCATCATTAGGTTTTCCTCTAAAATCGTATCGTTGGGCACTACCAGAATTATTAGCAACTCCATCTCCAAAACTTCCTGATACTGGATTCGCTACGAAAACATCCGAACCCGAAGTTCCTTTCATGGTAAAACCAGAACCTGGAGCAATAGTATTGGCATTCCCTACAAAATTCCATTGTGCATAGGCATTGGAAGTAGTAAAGGTATAAATCCAACGTTGCGCAATAGCTAAAGGATTAGAAACACCATCTAAAGTGCCAAATGGCAAAATAGTAGCCGCAGTACTAGTTATTAAACCTGTTGGGCGATGCAATCTAGAAACACCAAAAGCACTGTTACCAGCACCTGCAGCAGGAACTCCTACAGGCGAACACCAATAATTATACTGAAAATTATTTACCGTTCCTTCTTGAAAAACCGAAAGACTCCCTAAACCTGCATTAGACCCAGCTCCAGTAGTACCTTGCAATAATTGCGATTGATTACGCAAAAACACATGACCATCCGTCGCTAGATTAACATCTTGTGTCACGTAAACAAACTCGTCGTTTACAAACACATAACTGTTTGGACTTACATACATTTGTGCTTGGGCAAACACAAAGCAACCAAAAGCCAAAAGCGAAAAGTGTATTTTTTTACTCATAATACTGGTTTTTCATTAACTATTTAACAAATTTATAAAAAATAATTAGCAAAAAGAAGAAAAATACTAAAAATTTATCACTCTTTTTTTTCTTATTTTTAATAAATATTAGGCAAAATTACAATTTTCTTAACAAAATTTCACAATTTCTATTTTTTTATTCTAAAAATACATATCAAAAACTATACTTTTAGCTTTCCTTTAATAGAATTATAATTCCATTGGTTTTAATTACGTAATAATTAACTTGTAGGTTTTAGATTAATGATAACTAATATAAGCCAATTCAATATTTAAAAAAATTATGACTCAATCTTATTAATATTTTGAACATCATGTTACAATCCATCTGTAAAATTTAGTTATACTATTTATGCTAGCGCAGGTTAATACTAGTGCTTTTTTTAAGCCTAAACAGTCTCCTTTTATTTTAGCAAAAACTTACACTTTATCGGATTTTTTTGCATTAAATCTATTTTTTGACACGTAACACACAACAAAATAAAAAATGTTAACAAAAAAAATTGTTAACTCAATTGTTTTATAAAGAAATTTTTTTATATTTGAATGTTACATAATAATGTAAAAACGAGTTTAAGCTTAAATTTCCCCTAATATGAAAGAAAATTACTTAAAATTTAAAATCAAAACCTTTGGTTTTAACACTAAAAAAACCAACTTAACAGCTATTCTTATTTTAATGTTTGGTTTGTTTGGGATTACTAATACTTTTGGACAAACATTTGATTGCGACGACAACGTAGGTGGTGAATTGACTGTAGGAACAAGTTGCACATTTCAAACATGGGATTCAACCAATAATACCGACTATTGGAATTCAGCTGCAGGATGTAACGCTGCAGACCTTGATGATGCATGGGGATGGTTTGATGCTATAAGTACATCAACAACAATTACTTATTCACCAGATACACGAGATGCAATTCTAACTTTATTTGAAGGAGCTTGCGCTACGACAATGACCGCTGTAGCTTGTGCTGATGCATTTGGCAATGGTGGTGATGAAACAATAACATACGCAACAACTCCTGGGTTGAGGTATAGAGTCAGAATACAAAGATTTGGTAGCAACCTTAATATGACTGGTGATATTTGCGTACATTCACCACCACCACCTCCAACTATAACAAGTTTAGGAGCGGCAAGTGGTTGTGTTGGATCATCATTAGTAATAAATGGTACAAACCTAACAGGAGCTACTGCTGTAACTATTGGAGGAACAGCTGCGACAATAACAGGAAATACTGCTACAACAGTAACAGTAACTGTTGGTACAGGAACTACTGGTACGGCACAAGTTACTACACCTGGAGGTACTGCAACATCGGCTGCTACATTTACTGTTAATCCTTTCCCTGCAGCTATTGGCGGTGGTGCAGCAACAGTTTGTGTTGGCGGAACTACCCCTGCATTTACTAATGCATCAGGTGGAGGAACATGGTCAATTACCAATGGAACAGGATCAGCTACCATAACCGCAGGTGGTGTAGTAACAGGTGTATCTGTTGGAACTGCAACAGTTGTATATACCTTACCTACATCATGTAGCATATCAACACCAATAACAATAGTTACAACACCTAACATAACAACAAACCCAGTAAATTTCACAACAAATACGGGCGGTGCTGCTTCATTTAGCGTTGTAGCAAACAATGGGCCCACCTCATATACCTGGGAAGTAAGCACAGATGGTGGTACAAACTGGACAACAGTAACAAATGGTGGTGTATATAGTAATGCTACAACCGCTACTTTAAATATAACAGGAGCAACCGCTGACGGTTTATACAGAGCTTCTGCTACAAATGCTTGTGGGTCTTCAGCTTTTTCAACTAGTGCTTTATTAACGGTTAGTAATGTTGTACTTGTATCAGGTTTAGGAACCAATAACGTAATTTGTGGAGAAAATAGCATCTTAAGGGATCATGCAGGAACAGGAAATTATGCTAATAATAGAGATGACTGGTCTGCAATTAATGTAACCTCTGCAGCTGTAGTTACCTTAACAGGTACATATGATACTGAAAATGGTTTTGATGGTATTATTCTATATGATGGTGTTGGGATTGGCGGTACAGTTTTAGCAGTATATACTGGTGTGGGAACTATAAACTATACAGGAAATCCGGGCCAAACCATCACAGTGAGGTTTACATCTGACGTTTCAGCTACTAGACCCGGATTTGAAATCAATGTTTCATTCACAGGAGACTGCAATGCGCTCAGCAATCTCTACTGCAGTACCTACTGCTTTGTCCTTGACAGCAACGGGTACAGTTATTTCAGGCTCTTTTACACATGCAGTACCACAGCCTGACAATTACTTGGTTGTAATTAGCACAAACCCTGTAGCTCCATCACCTGCAAATGGGACAAGTTATGCAATAGGAGCAACTGTAGGAGCAGGTTATACTGTTATTGCAAATGGTCCTGGAAATGCATTTTCTGCAACAGGCTTAGCCAATTCAACCACGTACTATATATATGTATTCTCTTTTAATAGTTTGTGCATAGGAGGTCCTTTATATTTAGGAAACTTAACGGCAACGTAACAACGGCTTCAGACCCATATTGTATTCCAACTTCAACAGTAAGTACTAGATACATTGAAGATATTTCAACTGTAGGATATATAACTGATTTAAATAACATGGGTACTGGCAGGTCAATATCCGGTTATGCTGATTATACTGCTGCCCCACCGGTAACACAAATACCTGGAGGTGGTGTAACAATAGATTACTTCTTACGAGTATCAAGACAATTTGTTAAAATATGGGTTGACTGGAATAATGATGGAACATTTACAGATGCAGCACCAGAATTAGTATACACTTCTGGTGGTTTCCAAACTATTGCAGGAGCTGGAGGATTTGTAGTACCGCCTGCTACTTTACCAGGAAATTACAGAATTAGAATTAGAACATTTGAAACTTCTCAAACATTTGGACCATGTGGTAATTTAGCAACAGGTGAAACTGAAGATTACAGACTTATAGTTGTAGCTGACTGTCCAGCTAAACCGAATGCTATATATGATGGTGATCGATGTGATGTAGGAACTGTAGTATTAGGTGTTGAAGGAACTCCTGGTTACAGAATTTAGATTCTACGATTCTTTATATGGAGGTACACTTGTAGGAACAGAAGCTGCTGTCCCAGGAATAACTAACTGGACAACGCCTGCTTTAACTAACACCACAACCTATTATGTAACTGCATTTAATGGGTCTTGTGAGTCTTGGTATAGAGAAGAAATTACTGCTAAAATTAATCCCGTTGCTAATATTGTTGTTACTCCATCTGTACCTGATGTTTGTGGAGAAAACAACGTTGTTCAAATTTCTGCTGAGGTGACTTTGTTATTGACTTTTTAGTAAACGAAGATTTTGAAGGTGGTGGTTTTGGAGTTTTAAACAGAGTTAATGTTGCTGCAAATGTAGACACAATGGACAAATAGAGTGAGTCCTTACGTTCCAACTGGAGCCGTATGGAAACCTGCAATTACCTCTAGAGCAATAGGAAATAGAGTTTGTTGTAGCTAATTCAGATTTTGTTTTAAATCCTAAAGACACACAAATACGAACTGCCAATTTAGATGCTACCGCTTATTCTGATTTATTTTTAAGTTTTAGACATTACTTTTCTTACTATCCAGGTGAACCTGTGCAGTTTAAGCTGGATGTAGACATTTCAACTGATGGCTGCAATATACTTCAAATCAGGTTTTGCAGGTCAATTTGTAAACGAGATTATTGACTTAAGGCTCATGCTGGTCAGCCAAGTTATGGTTAGTTCAGATCCATTTAGGCGGGGGTTCTATTGGTGATGGATGGTCACTTGACGACATTCAAATATAGCGGAACAAGCAAACACAACGTTTACTTGATGGTGTGGTCGCTGACGCGTTCATTGATGTCATGGTAATGACCTCACGTAGCAATCGGTAACAACGGTATTTACAATTAGCATCACCTTCATGGTCATTCACTGCAAATGCCACTTTAGGTAATGGTTGTCCAATTTCAGAATTTATCACCATTACCAATAGTACCAAATTATGGATTGGTGGAGTTAGTGATGATTGGTATGATCCTAATAACTGGGAACCAACAGGTGTTCCAGATATTAATACATGTATTTTTGTTTACAATGGTACATTTGATGCTGAAATTAACAATGTAGCTAATGACGCTTTTGGAAGAACATTAACTGTGAGACCAGGCGGAATCTTACAAATACAACCAGGAAACAATATAACAATCAATGAAACAGTTACGGTTGATGCTGGTGGAACATTTGACATTGAAAGTAGCGGAAGCTTAATTCAAAACTTAGATGTAGCTAATACAGGAACTATCACTATGAGAAGAAACGCAACTCTAAAAGCCTTAGATTACGTATATTGGTCTTCACCGGTTGCTAGTTTTGCCTCGAGTGCAATTCACCAGCCACACCTACCGGTTTAATATGGAAATGGGAACCAACTATAGCTAATGACGCATATCTTTATTCAGGTGATTTTGGAAATTGGGTTAATGGTAACGAAGCAATGACATTAGGAAGAGGCTATATAGTAAGATCTCCAAATGGCTGGCCTGCAGCTCCATCTGTTTTCACAGCTAGCATTTTGTAGGTGTTCCAAACAATGGTACAATCAATAGAGCTATAACCAGAAGCACTTATACGGGTCCAGATTATGCGGGTCCAACAGCTACTCCAGTTACAGCAAATGACGACAACTGGAATTTACTAGGAAATCCATATCCATCAGCTATTAGTGCAGATGCTTTCTTAACAGCAAATGCAGCTCATATTAATGGTTTCATAGATTTATGGACACATGGAGTATCACCAGCAGCTATTGCGGATCCTTTCTATGAAGATTACCAATTGAATTATGATCCAAATGATTATTTGAGATACAATAGTTTAGGTGGAACACAATTTGGTTTTGATGGTTATATTGGTGCAGGACAAGGTTTCTTTGTTCTAATGAATGATGCTGGCGGTACAACAGAAAATGTGGTATTTAACAATACAATGCGTTCTAATACACACCGAAATGATCAATTCTACAGAACAAGTAACACAGTAACCAACAGTACAGAACGCCATAGAATATGGTTAAAAATGGTTGCGCCTACTGGAGCATCATCTGATATGCTAGTCGGCTATGTTACTGGAGGCACAAACACGTTAGATAACGCTTTCGATGCTATAAATAGAGGTGTTAAATCTAGATTTGAATTATATTCATTGAATGAGAATAATGGATTATCAATTCAAGGTAGAAGCTTACCATTTGATACTAACGACCAAATACCTTTAGGAATTGTTGTTCAACAAAATGGAATTCACACTATAGCAATTTCTGGCGTAGATGGTTTATTTACTGACAGCAACCAAAACATTTACTTAGAAGATTTGGTTTTAAATGTGACACACGATTTAAGAGCAGCTCCATATACCTTCACAGTATCGGAAGGACGTTATGAAAACCGTTTTGTTTTACGCTATACTAATGAAACTTTAGGAAATGATGATTTCATTACTAACAACAGTATAAAAGTTTACACAAACAATACGATTAATGTAACCGCTTCAAGCAACATTAAGACAGTAACGGTTTATGATGTTTTAGGAAGAACTTTAGGAACAGTTAACAACGTAAACAATACAGACGTATCGTTAAACGGAATTGCTAAAACTCAAAGTGCTCTAGTAGTGATTGTTGAATTAGAAAATGGCACAAAAACTACTCAGAAAGTAATTTTCTAAAAAAAAATTATTAACATACTATTTCAAAAGCCCAGTATTTACTGGGCTTTTTGTTTTAAAGTTATCAACATATTAAGATTGGGTTAACATTTGTTAGCTAAAATGCATTTTTTAACACAAAAAAAAATATATTTGTTAAATTATTACAACTATACAATTAATTAGCTATAAAGTTTTCTCGAATGAAAAATTATTCCCCCTTTGCATTAAAAAAACTGGTTTTTTTGTTTTTTATTTTTTCAACTTTTTTGTCTTTTGGTCAAGGAACAAGTTGTGCTACTGCTGAAACTTTAGTAATTGATGGGGCATGTGACACTGCTACAAGTTTAACACAAACTATAAATACCGCAGTCTGCGGAGTCACAAACTGGAGGAGGATAGGTTATTATACTTTTACAGTTAGCTCTGGACCTCAGAATATAACTATCACAGCTGACTCAGGAAATAGAAACCTTGTTCTGGGATTATTTTCAGGTACTTGTGGCACTCCTATTAACATTCAGTGTATGGATGCTAATACAATTAATGGAGCTCAAACAGAAACAATAACAACAAATTTGGCTAACGGTACTTACATTATTGCAGTTGGAAACACAACAAACAATAATATGACTTTAAATAGCATATGTGTAACTTCTGGCCCTTCAACAAACTTCACATGTGGAACAGCCACTCCTCTACCATGTGGAACGACAGCTTTGGCTGGAACAACAGTTGGTTCACCTGGAACACCAGCCCATGGAACGGGTTGTTCTATGTCGAATTATGGCGCTTGGTATACTTTTGTTGGTGACGGACAACAAACAACAATTTCAACAAATCCATCTTTTGATATTAAATTATCTGTTGCAACTGGAAGTTGCGGTGCGCTAACAAATATTGTATGTACTGATACTGCTCCCGAAACAGCCACTTTTACAACAACTAATGGCGTTACTTACTATGTTTATGTAGCACATTGGCTATCAGGAAGTACGACAACAGGAACATTTACTATATCAAGAACATGTACACCTGCACCTACACCTCCATCAAATGATCTTTGTGCGAATGCAACACCTTTACCTTGTGGGACAACCAATCTTGCTGGAACTACTGTTAACACATCAAACACAGCCCATGGAACGGGTTGTACCATGTCAAATTATGGTGTGTGGTATACTTTTGTTGGTGACGGACAACAAACTACCATCACAACAAACCCAGCTTTTGATATTAAATTATCTGTTGCTACAGGAAGTTGTGGATCATTAACAAATATTGCTTGTACTGATGCCTCCCCTGAAACTGCTACTTTTATTACAACAATTGGCGTTACCTATTATGTATATGTAGCACATTGGTTATCAGGGAGTTCTACCACAGGAACATTTACTATTTCAAGAACATGTGTTCCTGTTGTGTCACCACCAAATGACAATTGCTCTGGAGCAACTGCTTTAACAGTAAATCCTGATTTAAATTGTGGAACTGTAACGAGCGGAACGATAAATTTTGCTACTGATTCTGGTGTTACTGGAAGTGGTTGTGGAGGTACTGACGATGATGATGTTTGGTATAGCTTTGTGGCAACTTCAACTGTACATCACATAGAACTGTTAAATGTGTCAGGTAGCGTAACCGATATGTATCATGCTGTTTATGGTGGAACGTGTGGAACTTTAGGAGCTGCAATTATATGTTCAGACCCAAACTCTAGTATTGTGTCAGGTTTAACTATTGGTAACACCTATTATATACAAGTATATTCCTTTACAAGTACCGGAGGACAGAATACAACATTTGATATTTGTGTTGGAACACCTCCACCACCTCCTGCAAATGATAATTGTTCAGGAGCAATAGCTTTGACTGTAAATCCAAGTATTTTTTGTACTGCAACAACAGCAGGAACCATAGCATCAGCAACTGACTCAGGAATCATTGGTAGTGGTTGTGGCGGAACAGACAACGATGACGTTTGGTACAGCTTCGTCGCTACAAATACAACTCATTACGTAAGTTTATTAAATGTAGCTGGAAGCACAACAGACTTATACCACGCTGTTTACTCTGGCGCATCGGGTTGTGGAGCGCTTGGAGCTGCAATAATTTGTTCAGACCCTAATAATAGCACTTTAACTGGTTTAACTATAGGCCAAACATATTATGTTCAAGTATATTCTTGGGGTAGTACTTCTGGACAAACTAGTACTTTTGATATTTGTATTAGCTCGCCAGCACCTATTCCAACAAATGATAATTGCAGTGGCGCGATATCGCTTACCGTTAATCCAGATTTATCATGCGGAAGTGTAACCGCTGGAACTGTTGCATCTGCAACTGATTCTGGAATTACTGGTAGTGGCTGTGGTGGTACTGACGACGATGATGTTTGGTATAGTTTTGTAGCAACAAACACAACTCACCACATTAGTCTTTTAAATGTTTCAGGAAGTACAACCGATATGTATCACGCAGTATATTCTGGCGCATCAGGATGTGGAAGCTTAGGAGCTGCATTAGTTTGTTCGGATGATGACAATAGTATTGTGACTGGTTTAACTGTTGGACAAACTTATTATGTTCAAGTGTATACTTGGACTAGCACAACAGGACAAACTAGTACTTTTAATATTTGTGTTGGAACTCCATGTAACGGCAATGGCCCAGGAACTGGTACTACAACACTAGGTTGCCCATCAGTAATTTCTGGTGGTTTAGGATTAAATGGTGCAGATCCAAATCCTTTCGATTGTCTTGCTGCTTCGACTTGTGTAGATCTAGAAGCTACTTATTTAGACCTTGGAGACACTTCAACGTATACTGTTGAATCAATTCCTTATGCTCCACCTTATCAATTTAGTTGTTTAGCTAATGCAGTGAGTGTTAATACAGATGACGTTTGGTCACCTGCCATTTCTCTTCCTTTTGATTTTTGTTTCTTTGGAAATACATACAATCAATGTACAATTGGCTCTAACGGTGTACTTTCTTTTGATATGGCAAATGCAGGCACCGGAAGCGGATATTCATTTAGTAATAACTTACCTAGCACTGTTGGAGCTTTGTTTGAAAACACAATTTATGGTGTTTATCATGATATTGATCCAGGAGCAGGAGGAGAAGTTGGTTGGGAATTAATTACCCTAAATACAGGCTGCCAAGCATTGGTTGCCTCTTGGAGTAATGTTCCAATGTTTTCAGATAATTCTATTTTATATACTGGTATGATGGTATTATATGAGAACACCAACGTTATTGAAGTATACATTCAAGAAAAAAACATTGATAATAATAACGTAGCACCATGGAATGATGGTAATGCAATTGTTGGTATTCAAAATGCAACAGGTACTGCAGCGGTTGTGGCACCAGGTAGAAATGGACTAGATGCCAACTGGACTGCAACTAATGAAGCATGGCGTTTTGTTCCAGCGGGTACTTCAATTACTTCATTGGCTTGGTACGAAGGCTCTGGAACTTCAGGACCAATTATTGGCACAACTGATGTAATTAATGTTTGTCCAGCGGTAACAACAACATATACTGCAGAAATAACCTATACTTTGTGCGATGGTTCAACATTGATTGAAACAGAAGAAACTACCGTTACAGTTAATGGATCAAAAGTATGGAATGGCTCCATAAGTACAGACTGGAACGTAGCAAACAACTGGACACCTACTGGGATTCCAACAGCTTCTGATTGTGTAGTCATTCCTGATACAGCAAACGATCCAATAGTAAGTGGTACAAATTATAATGGATTAGGATTAAACTTAACTATACAAAATAATGCGATATTAAATGTAACTTCTAATAATGCTGTTACTATCACAGATTGGGTTAATATTAATGCTGGAGGAGACTTACAATTAAATGACAGCGCGAGTTTAATTCAAATTAATAATAATGCAAACACTGGAACCATGCATATGGACAGAACTGCATCTATACGTCAATTAGATTATGTATATTGGTCATCTCCTGTTACTAGTTTTGCCTCTAATCAAATTTCTACAGGAACCAATCCAGGATTGATTTATAAATGGGAACCAACGATACCAAATGGTACTTATGCAAGTGACTTTGGTAATTGGGTTAGCGGAAATGAAACCATGAGTATTGGAAGAGGATATATTGTTAGAGGACCAAGCACCTTTACAACCACACCTCAAAATTTTACGGCTACTTTTACTGGAACACCTAACAATGGTGTAATTAGCACTCCAATTCAAAGAAGTACATACATTGGGGCGCCATATGTTGGACCAACATCAACAATGGTTACATTAAATGATGATAATTGGAATTTAGTAGGAAATCCGTATCCTTCTGCTTTAAATGCAGATACTTTCTTAGCTACCAATGCTGCAACTATTAATGGTTTTGTGAAAATTTGGACACACGGAACACTACCAAGTAACATGACTGTTGATCCTTTTTATCAAGATTATCAATCAAATTATACCGTAGCAGATTATATTACATATAATTCATTAGGAAGTACGCCTCCAGGTTATAATGGAATGATTGGTGCTGGACAAGGATTCTTCGTATTAATGAATGATTTAGGTAGCACTAATGAAAATATTATTTTTAATAATACAATGAGAAGCGCTACTTTTGATAATAGCCAATTTTACAGAACCACAAATAGCAACGAAAACAGTAATTCAGTTGAAAAACACAGAATTTGGCTAGAATTAGTGAATCCAGCTGGAACAAATACCAAAACATTAGTAGGTTACGCTAATGGTGCTAGTCAATTATTGGATAATGCTTTTGACGCACCTGCATTAGGCGTAAAAGCCACTTTTGAAATATATTCAGTAGCGGAAAATAAAGAATTATTAATTCAAGGTAGATCTTTACCCTTTGATGAAAATGATCAAATTCCTTTAGGAGTTACTGCGCCGACTAATGGTATATACACTATAGCCCTAAGCTTAGTTGATGGTTTATTTTTACAATCCAATCAAAACATCTACTTGGAAGATTTACTTTTAAATACGATACACGACTTAAAAGCAGCGCCTTATCATTTCACTATTGATGCTGGCACAACTTCCGATCGTTTTGTTTTACGTTACACAAACGAAACATTAGGAAATGAGGATTTCATTAATGAAAACGATGTTTTCGTAGTATCACAAAATCAACTGAGTGTAATTTCTTTGCAAGAACATATACAATCTGTTCTAGTATTTGATGTTTTAGGAAGGTTATTAATCCATAAAAAAGATCAAAATCAATTAGAAATTCCACTTCAAGAAATTCAAAAAAACAACGCCCCATTGGTTATTCAAATCATCCTTCAAAATGGTAAACGTATAAACAAGAAAGTTGTTTATTAGAAAAAAAAAGACTTTTGGTTTCAAAAGTCTTTTTTTTTTAAAACCATTAACTAATTTTTAACGTAAATTAAAAAAAATATTTATTTTTGCATGTTAATTAATGAATTTTAAAATTCCCCCAGTTATGAAAAAAATACTTTACTTTTCAACTGCGTTTCTTTTTATGATAAACGCTTATGCTCAGGTTGGTTTAGGAACCACAACACCTGCTGGAGCATTAGATATAAACTCTACAACACAAGGTATGATTCCTCCACGTGTAGCGTTAACGGCGCTTAATGTGGCAGCTCCTGTTGTTAATCCTCAAGGAGGCGCTTTGGTTCCTGGCACATTAATATGGAATACAGCAACTGCAGGAACAATTCCAAACAATGTGGTACCAGGTATGTATTATTGGGATGGAACAAGATGGATTTCTTTAGCAGGTTCACCAGGAGGACTAGATTGGTCATTATCAGGAAATACGGGAACTAACCCTGCAACTAATTATGTTGGTACTACAGATAATGTTCCTTTAATTCTTAGAGCTAATAGCATAGAAAGAATTAGAATGGGAACAGCTGAAACTGTTATTAACGAAGATGCTCAAAACTATGACTTTAGAGTTGAAGGAACAGATGAACCTGAAATGTTTTTTGTGGATGCAAGCACGAATCACGTTCACATTAGAGCAGCTTCACCATTTCCAACTATTGATATGTTTACATCAGTAGGTATAGCAAATGATTATCCTATTAATGGATATGCTTCAGGGCAAAGCAATGCAGCTGTTTATGGACAACATATAACTATTGCTACTGGAACTAACATGAATACTGCAGGGGCTTTTGATGGCACTGGTGGTGCAGGATTCACTACACAACCAGGGTGGAATGTTGGAGCAGTAGGTACAGGTATACAAGCTGGATTAATTGGTTCTTCAAGTAATACTCCAACAAATAACACTCAAAGACAAGGAGGTTATTTTAGTGTTACTGACACTGGAAACACCGTTCAAGCTACTGCAAGTATTGCTGGTAAAGGCCCAAATCTTTTTGGTGGTAATTTATATTATGGTGGTTTTTTTGATGGAGGTCAATCTACAAATGATTTTGCTTATGTTGGAGTTAGAATTGGAGGTACAGACTATGGTATTGCTTCTGCAGGTGTGAAAGCTACAATGATAAAAGATAACAACAATGAATACAGAATAATGCATTGTACAGAAGCTCCTGAAGTGTTATTTCAAGACTTTGGTGAAGCAGAATTAAAAAACGGTAAAGCTGTTATTGTTTTAGATGATGTACTTAGTAAAAATATTTCTGACAAAAAACCCGTAAAAGTTTTCATTCAATTAGAAGGTGATTGTAATGGTGTTTATGTAACTGAAAAGTCAAATAAAGGATTTACAGTTGTTGAATTAAATAAAGGTAAATCGAACATTAAATTTTCTTGGCAAATTATTGGAAATAGAGCTGATGTAATTGATGAAAACGGGAATGTAACTTCAGAATTTGATGATGTTAGATTACCTATGGGTGCAGAAAGAATAAATTTCCCTCAACCTAAAACATCAAAATCTAGAAATGAAATGATAAAAAATAACTAAACATATTTCAAAAAACTCCAAAAAGACCTCTGCTTTAAATAGTCGAGGTCTTTTTCATTTACATAAGCTTCTCGTTCAAAAGAAATATTGTAGTACGCTTCTCTCCTATTTTTATAGTGTACCAAACGAATTAAAAACTCAATTCCATACCAAATAAAAAAGAAAACAACTAATAATTCCAATTGTTGTTTAATATGAATTCTTTCATGGTTCAATAACACCGCATGTTCTCTATCCTTTTTATCCGACAAAAACACAAACGGAAAAAAAGTAAATCCTCTAAATCCTTTCGGAACTAAATATTTAAAAACTAGTACAATCATATAGTACAAAATTGGTAAATTTGTAGCTATGAATGAAGAATTAAATCCAAATAATTTAAAAGAAGGTGAAGATTTCTATTACACTCCTGAAGGATACAAGTGTTTCACAGAAAAATACCACCTAAAAAGAGGCTATTGCTGTAAAAGCGGATGCAGGCATTGTCCCTATGGCTTTGATAAAAAAACAGGAACTTTGAAAAAGTAATCAATGATCAGTCGCAGTAAACAGTAAAAAAACAAGAAAAATAGATCTTCAGATAATAGATACTCAGACTACGTTTTCTAAAAATCTAATATCGGAAAATCCGAAAATCCAAAATAAAATGACATTTCAAGAACAAATACTAGAGGGAATTCCATCGGTTTTACCAAATCGAAAACCATATGAGACGGAAATTAATCACGCACCAAAGAGAAAAGAAATCCTTACAGAAGAAGAAAAAAAATTGGCTTTAAAAAACGCCTTGCGCTATTTTGAACCTGAACATCATGCTACATTAATTCCTGAATTCAAAGCCGAATTGGAAACTTATGGTAGAATTTATATGTATCGCTTACGTCCTGATTACAAAATGTATGCGCGACCAATTTCAGAATACCCAGGAAAAAGTGAGCAAGCAAAAGCCATTATGCTGATGATTCAAAATAATTTGGATTATGCTGTGGCGCAACATCCACATGAGCTAATCACTTATGGAGGCAACGGAGCTGTGTTCCAAAATTGGGCCCAATATCGCTTAACTATGAAATATTTGGCCGAAATGACAGACGAACAAACATTAGTCATGTATTCGGGTCACCCAATGGGATTATTTCCATCACACAAAGAAGCACCAAGAGTTGTAGTTACTAACGGAATGGTTATCCCAAATTACTCCAAACCAGATGATTGGGAAAAAATGAACGCTCTAGGTGTTTCACAATACGGACAAATGACTGCTGGAAGTTATATGTACATTGGTCCACAAGGAATTGTCCATGGAACAACAATCACTGTTTTAAATGGTTTCAGAAAAATTAAAAAAGCGCCAAAAGGCGGCTTATTCGTAACTTCTGGATTAGGAGGAATGAGCGGCGCACAACCCAAAGCAGGAAATATTGCAGGATGCGTTACCGTTTGTGCAGAAGTAAATCCAAAAATTACACACATACGTCATTCACAAGGTTGGATAAATGAAGTTATAGAAAATATTAACGAATTAGTGCCAAGAGTTAAAAAAGCTTTAGAAAATAAAGAAGTGGTTTCCATTGCTTATTTAGGAAATGTGGTAGACGTTTGGGAACGTTTTGATCAGGAAAATCTACACATTGATTTAGGTTCAGATCAAACTTCTTTACACAATCCTTGGGCAGGTGGCTACTACCCTATTGGATTTACTTTTGAAGAATCTAATGAAATGATGGCTAATGAACCTGAGCGCTTCAAAGAAGAAGTTAGAAAAACACTTCGTCGTCACGCTGCAGCTATCAATAAACATACACAAAAAGGAACTTACTTTTTTGATTACGGTAATGCCTTTCTATTAGAATCTTCTCGAGCTGGTGCTGATGTAATGAGTGACCATCCAACTTTAGGAAGAGAATTTAAATATCCAAGTTACGTTCAAGACATTATGGGACCAATGTGTTTCGATTATGGTTTTGGACCCTTCCGTTGGGTTTGTGCTACAGGAAATCCAGAAGATTTAGCAAAAACGGATAAAATTGCTTGCACTGTTTTGGAAGAAATGATGAAAAATTCGCCAGAGGAAATCCAACAACAAATGGCTGATAATATCCAATGGATTAAAGGTGCGCAAGAAAACAAATTAGTGGTTGGTTCTCAAGCTCGTATTTTATACGCCGATGCTGAAGGAAGAATTAAAATAGCCGAAGCATTCAATCAAGCAATTGCTCGTGGTGAAATTGGCTATGTGATTTTAGGTCGTGACCATCATGATGTTTCAGGAACAGATTCGCCGTATAGAGAAACTTCTAACATTTATGACGGTTCAAGATTCACGTCTGATATGGCTATTCATAACGTAATTGGAGATAGTTTCCGAGGCGCTACTTGGGTTTCCATCCATAATGGCGGAGGCGTTGGCTGGGGTGAAGTAATTAACGGTGGTTTTGGTATGGTTCTTGATGGTAGTAAAGAAGCATCAAGACGCTTAGAGTCAATGCTTTTCTGGGATGTCAACAACGGAATTTCAAGAAGGAGTTGGGCAAGAAACGAAGGCGCCATTTTTGCAATAAAAAGAGCGATGGAGACGCAACCTTTATTGAAAGTTACCATCCCTAATATAGTAGACGAATCATTGTTGTAAGTGAAGAAATCGGAAATTGAGATGTTTCGTTTGTAAAATTGAATATATTAAAACTACATATCATGAAAACATTAAAATTACTTTCGATACTATTTATAGCTACTTTGGCTTCTTGTAGTTCTGTACGAGTAAATGCCGATTACGACAAAAAAGCTAATTTTGAAAATTACAAATCATACGCTTATTTAAAAAGCGGTGTAGACAAAGCTGAAATTTCTGATTTAGACAAAAAAAGAATTTTGTATGCTATAGACGATGTTATGGCAACAAAAGGCTTCACAAAATCGGAAAATCCAGATATTTTGGTCTCTATTTTTACCAAAGAAAGAGAGCGTGTTGACGTATATAACAATGCTGGTTTCGGTTGGGGCTGGGGCTGGGGTTGGAATCCTTGGTGGGGAATGAATTACACTTCCGTTTCAACTACACCAGAAGGCACATTATTTATAGACATTATTGATGCCAAAACAAAAGAATTAATTTGGCAAGGCGAAGGTTCTGGTTATCTAACTAGAAACGTAGATAAAAAAGATGAAAGAATTAGAGAATTTGTAGCCAAGATATTAGCACAATATCCGCCTCAGAAAAAATAAGAAAACCTCCATTTGGAGGTTTTCTGTTTAATATTTCAACAATTCTTCAATTTTTATTTTTACTTTCTCAGCCGAAGGAATCATCGTTTGTTCCAATGTACTATTTAATGGAATTGCTGGTAAATTCTCCGAACCAATAACCATTACTGGCGCATCCAAATATTTGAAGCATTTCTCTTGAATCATTCCTGCCAAACTTCTTGCAAAAGAATTATTCACAGGCTCTTCAGTTACTACCAAACATTTTTTAGTTTTCTTCACCGATTTCAAAATGGTTGCTTCATCCAAAGGATATAAAGTTCTTAAATCAACAATTTCAACATTTTCTTTCATCGAACTTGATGCATTTAGTGCCCAATGAACACCCATTCCATAAGTAATGATACTAATGGTTTCTTTTTCTTCTTGCTCCCAAATTTCCTGGACTACATTCGCTTTTCCAAAAGGCAATAGATAATCTTCACTTGGTTCGTTTACTCGCGCAGCATCAGTTCCTTTAACTTTACTCCAGTATAAGCCTTTGTGTTCCAAAATTACAACGGGATTTGGATCATAATAAGCTGCTTTCATTAATCCTTTTAAATCAGCACCATTACTCGGATACGCTATTTTAATACCACGAATATTTGTTAAAACACTTTCTACAGAAGATGAATGATAAGGACCACCACTACCATAAGCGCCAATTGGCACGCGTAAAATCATACTCACCGGCCATTTTCCATTGGTCAAATAACACGAGCGACTCACCTCAGTAAACAACTGATTCAATCCTGGCCAAATGTAATCTGCAAATTGCACCTCAACAATAGGTTTTAATCCGACAGCTGACATACCAACAGTAGAACCTACAATAAAAGCTTCTTGAATTGGTGTATTGAAAACTCTTTCGTCTCCAAACTTTTGTGCTAAAGTAGCTGCCTCTCTGAAAACACCGCCCAATCGTCCACCAACATCTTGTCCGTATAACAAACATTCTTGGTGTTTTTTCATTAATTCTTCCACAGCAAAAAGTGCGCAATCTACCATAACTACTTTTTCTTCTCGTTGTGGATTGCGCTCTCCTAATTCTTCAGTAACTGACGTTGGAGCAAAATCATGAGTAAATAAATCTTCTGGCGTTGGGTCTTCAGCCAACTGTGCTTTATCAAAATCCGCTTGAACTTTGGCTTTGGCTTTTAATTCGATTTCAGTAATTTCAACATCTGAAAAACCATTATCTTTCAATTGTTGAATCAAAACTGGATACGGATCACGTGATTTAGCTTCGTCCAAATCATCTCGGTACCATTCCATTCGAACGCCAGAAGTATGATGATTCAACAACGGCACTTTAGCATGAACTAAGAAAGGTCGGCGCTCTTCACGAATAGTTTTTACCACTTTTTCCAATGCTACATAACTTTCAATGAAATTAGCTCCATCAATAGAAATGGCTTCAATTCCGTGGAAACCTTTGGCATATTCGAAGGCATTTTGGGCACGAGTTTCAGCTGCATTGGCAGAAATATCCCAACCGTTATCTTGAACTAAATATAATATTGGCAATTGCTTCAAAGCCGCCATTTGGAAAGCTTCTGCAATTTCTCCTTCGGTAACCGATGCATCACCTAACGAACAAACCACAAAAGGATTTTCTTGATTTTTATCTTGAATTCCAACGTTTTCTTTGTACCAAAAACCCATCGCTACTCCAGTTGCTGGAATTGCTTGCATTCCTGTTGCAGAAGATTGATGTGGAATTTTTGGTTTATCCGCATCACGCAAACTTGGA
>JAGYJR010000070.1 GCA_018401995.1 Flavobacterium sp.
TCCCATTTCATTATTTTCTTTTTGAATTATTTTAAGACTTTTTTTGTGAAATTCCAATGCTTTTTGTGATTCTTTCAAGGATTCATATACATTTCCTAGGTTACCATATGCATTCGATATTCCAGATAAATAATTAATAGATTCATGTATTTCTAAACTTTTATAATAATAGTGTGTAGCACTATCAAACTTTTCAATGGTATAATAAATTAAACCAATGTTGTTATATAAATTTCCTAATTGAATTGAATCATTTGAAATTTTCAAAGCTTGAATAGATAATTGACTTGTTTCAATTGCTTTATCAAAAGCACCTAAATTTTTGTAAATCATGGTTAAATTTGAAAGAGATTTTGCCAATCCAGTATAGTCTTTAATTGATTTTCTAATTTTAGCTGCTTCTTCAAAAGACTCCTTCCCATTATCAAATAATCCCATATAATAATACGCAGTTCCCATTTGATGATAACCCATGCTTTTTTTGTCAAATCGTTTAACTTTTTCGCTTGATTCAACTATAATTTTTGATTGTTCTAAAGCTTTTTCAGGATCTGTTTTTAATAACAATTGCGTTAATTCAATTCTTAAATTGATAGTAGTTGTATCATTTTTAGAAAGTAATATCTTTTTCTCCAACTCTTCAACCTGAGCATATGTCGGAAATCCAATAAAAATAAGGAGGTAAAAAGCAAAAAGATGTTTTATATAATTTTTCACGAAACCAATATACAAATATTTTTGTTTTCACTATCTTATCAAGCTATTTTTTCAATATTATGTATTGCATCTGATACAGAATTTACCCCTGTAAAAACCAATCTTAATTTTTGATTGTGTTCATTCATTTTACAGTTTTTTGGTGCAGTTTGAATATAATTTAATACTTTAGTAAAAGTTGTTGATTGATAAAAGGGTGAATCAGGTTTTGAAATAAAATAGCCTATCATCTTCCCCGATTTAATTATTAACTTCTCAAAACCAGTTTCTTTAGCTATTCTTCTTAAAGTAATAGATTGTATCAATTCTTCAACAACTTTTGGTAATTCACCAAACCTATCTATCAAAGAATTTTTAAAAACATCTAATTCTTCTTGATTTTTACAATTGTCCAAATCTTGATATAATGATAAACGTTCATTGATATTGTTGATATAAAAATCAGGTATAAGCAATTCTAAATCAGTTTCTAAAACACAATCTTTTACAACATCTTTTCCGTCAATGGTTTCATTTTCTTCAAATAAATTTTTAAACTCATTTTCTCTTAATTCTGAAATAGCTTCTTGTAGTATTTTTTGATACATATCAAAACCAATTTCAGAAATAAAACCACTTTGCTCTCCGCCTAATAAATTACCTGCACCTCTAATGTCTAAATCACGCATTGAAATATTAAAACCCGAACCCAAGTCTGAAAAATGTACCAAAGCTTCTAATCTTTTTCTTGAATCACTTGGAAGTGAGTGCATAGGAGGCGCAATTAAATAGCAAAAAGCTTTTTTATTTGATCGTCCAACCCTTCCTCTCATTTGATGCAAATCACTCAACCCAAAATTTTGTGCTTGGTTAATAATGATTGTATTGGCATTAGAAACGTCAATCCCTGATTCAATGATAGTTGTGGCTACCAAGACATCATATTCATTGCTCATAAAATCGAGCATTACATTTTCTAATTTTTTTCCGTCCATTTGCCCATGCCCAATACCAACTCTTATTCCTGGACATAAACGTTGAATCATTCCAGCAACATCATGTATATTTTGTACTCGATTGTGAACAAAAAAAACTTGTCCTCCTCGGTTAACTTCATAGGAAATAGCATCCCTAATCACTTCTTCATTGAACCCAATCACCTCGGTTTCAACTGGCTGACGATTGGGTGGAGGTGTATTAATAATTGACAAATCTCGGGCACCCATTAAAGAAAACTGTAAGGTTCTTGGTATAGGTGTTGCGGTTAATGTTAAAGTATCGACTGAAGCTTTAAAAGTTTTGAGTTTATCTTTAACAGCTACACCAAATTTTTGTTCTTCATCAATAATAATCAAGCCTAAATCTTTAAATTTCACCTCTTTTCCAACCAATTTATGAGTACCAATTAAAATGTCAATCTCACCCAATCCTAATTTTTTAATGGTTTCATTAACTTTTTGAGTGCTTTTGAATCGATTGATATAATCAACTTTACAGGGAAATCCTTTTAATCTATCAACAAATGTTTTATAGTGTTGTAATGATAAAATAGTGGTTGGAACCAAAATTGCTACTTGTTTACTATCACAAACCGCTTTAAATGCAGCCCTAATAGCAACTTCAGTTTTACCAAAACCAACATCTCCACACACCAGTCTATCCATAGGAGATTCAGACTCCATGTCTTCTTTCACAGCTAAAGTTGCTTTTAATTGATCTGGGGTGTCTTCGTATATAAAACTAGCCTCTAATTCATTTTGTAAATAATTGTCTGGTGAAAATGAAAAACCTTTTTCTGCTTTTCTTTTTGCGTACAATTGAATCAAATCAAAAGCAATTTCTTTGATTCTGGTTTTGGTTTTGTTTTTGGTTTTTTCCCATTGAGGAGAGCCAATTTTACTCATTTTAGGCTGTGTTCCATCTTTACCTGAATATTTTGAAATACGGTGTAAAGAATGAATGGAAACATATAAAACATCATTGTCTCGATAAACCAAACGAATGGCTTCTTGTTTTTTACCGTTGACATCTACAGTTTCTAAACCTGAAAACACACCAATTCCATGGTCAATATGGGTAACAAAATCGCCTTTGTTTAAATTGTAAATTTCTTTTAACGTGAGTGCTTGTTTGTTTTTTCGATAACCATCTTTTAACTTAAATCTATGGTAACGTTCAAATATTTGATGATCTGTATAAACAGCTATTTTTAAATCTTCATTGATAAATCCTTCGTGAATTGAAAAATCAAGCGTAATAAAATTGGTTGGAAAGTCTAAATCCTCAAAAATCGAATAAATTCTTTCAATTTGTTTGGCTTGATTGGAAACAATAATACATTCAATGTTGTTTTTAT
>JAGYJR010000071.1 GCA_018401995.1 Flavobacterium sp.
GCTAAAAAAGGAAGAGGAGAATTGCTTGGATATGGTATAGTTACATCAGATTACATTTTTGATAAAAACCGAGAAAACTATCAAAATACAAGAAAGGTTGACTGGAAAATTAAAGGTAATTGGAAGGTTGATTTCAGCCTTGTTTTAAAGACACTTACAGACATTACAAAATACAAATCTGACCACCCTGATTACAATAAATACTACGAAAGACTATTGGGTATAATGGGTCAGAACAATAAAATTAAAAAGAAAGAAGACATGAACTTCTCACTAAACACCATTTTATATGGCCCTCCTGGTACTGGGAAAACATACAATACAGTGCTAAGGGCAGCAGAAATTATTGAAAATAGAAAGATTGACTCTTATGATGAAGCACTAGAGATTTTCAAAGCCAATCTTCACGATCAAATTGAATTTATCACCTTTCATCAAAATTACAGCTATGAAGACTTCATCCAAGGTCTCCGACCTGATACAGAAAATGACAAGGAACTTACATTTGAAAGGAAAGATGGTGTTTTTAAGGTTATATCAGATAGGGCATTAAAAAACATAACATCTTCAGAACAACCTCCTGTTGCTAAAAAAACATTCGAAGAAACATTCAACGTATTTGTAAATCCTCTAGTCGAAGGTGAGGTAGAAGAGATTGAAGTAAAAATGAAGAAAGTATCTTACTTCATAACAGCAATCACTAACAAATCAATCGAATTTAGGAAAACAAGCGGAGGCACAGAGCATACATTGAGTATTTCAACGTTAAGAAAAATGTATGATGCTGAATCTGTCTTAGATATCCAAGGTCTTTCATCTTACTACTCTCCCCTTTTGGATGAACTTCTTAAGATTGGCAAAGACTCATCTGGCAAAAAGGAAATTGTTCAAAGAAAGAATTATGTCATCATTATTGACGAAATAAACCGTGCAAACATTTCAAGAGTTTTTGGTGAGTTGATTACGCTTATTGAACCTGACAAGCGTTCACATGGCACAATTCCTTTAGAGGCTCGGTTACCTTCTGGCGATCCATTTATTGTTCCTTCCAACTTATTCATAATTGGAACTATGAACACTGCCGATAAGTCTATCGCACTTTTAGATATCGCTCTTAGAAGAAGATTTGAGTTCGAGTCTATGTATCCAAAATATGAAATCGTTGGTCAAGAAATCTATGATGTAGAAATTCTACAAAAGATCAATGAGCAAATCATTAAGTCAAAAGGACACGACTTCCAGATAGGTCATGCATATTTTATGGGGGAAAACAAGGATTTAGTTCAGCGTATGAATAAAAAAGTAATTCCACTTCTTCTTGAGTATTACATGAATGATGAAAAAGAAGTGAAAGGTATTCTGCAATCATCCGGATTAATAATTGAAGAAAACTCTTGGCCATTAAGAATCAAGGGGACAAATGATTAATCTTTTTGAATATCAGAACAAAGTAGATATTCAAGCTTCATTGGACGGCTTGGAAGGATTTCTTGATGAAATCTGGAATAGCCGTGAAAAGAATTCTTTTTACTCTGTAAACGGCAACGATAAAATAGAATCTCAGAGGTTCCTGCAGTTCATTCACAAATCAAATGAATTAAAGTCCAATAAATATGTTGGAGTAATTCATTATCAAGGTGCAAAAATCAACCTATTACCTAAGATATTTTTCGATTCAGATAAAAACTATACAGACGATACTGAAGAGCAGATAAACGAAATAAATCAAATACATAATCACATTCTTTGGTGGTTAAGCTATTGTCGTAAAATTAAATTTCCAAATTATCAGGCTTCGTTGGGTAGTGCAAAAAGTGACTTTTTTGAAGTTTTGATCTATCTCTTTTCAAAGTACACACGTGAACTTTTGAACTCTTCCATTTATCAGCAGTATGAGGAAGTAAATCGTGAATTGTCATTTATAAAAGGAAGACTAAACATAAATGAATATATAAGTGAGAACTTAAGCAAAGGGAAATGGCATAAGCTCAATTGCACATATGATGCTTTCGTTTTTGATAATGAGTTTAATCGCATCATAAAATACGTCACTACTCTCCTTTTTAATGCCACTTCAAATCAGGACAATAAAAAGAATTTGAGGGAAATACTTTTCATATTGGATGAAGTTTCAGATGAAAGAGCAACAGCTGAACAATGTTCCAGAATATCATTTAACCCAATGTTTGGCGAGTTTGAAACTGTACGAGATTACTGCCAATTATTCCTCACTAATTGCGTGTCATTTGACTACAAGAATGACTTAAAACTTTTCGCTTTCCTGCTACCAATGGAATACGTATTTGAAGACTTCATTTTTGGTTTCATTGATAAAGAACTAGAAAATGTAACTGCCAAAGCACAAAGAAGCGATACATACCTAGATGAAGATAAAGCCTTTAACCTAAAACCAGATTTATGGTTAAAAACAGATCATAAATCTCTGATTGCAGACACTAAATACAAGATTGTATATTCAGATGAGAAAGACCCCAAAAAAGGGATTTCACAAAACGACCTTTATCAAATGCTTGCTTATGCGGTAAGGTTTGAGGTAAATGAAATCATATTATTTTATCCTAACACTATTAAGCAAGGGCAAGAAGAAGGAACAGAATTGACAATTAAAGATGCTTTGGCGAATGGTAAAGAAATATTTGTTAAGGCATTTCAGCTGCCAATCATTAATCGTGAATTATTAGAATCGGATTTAGAGACCAAAACTGATTTAAGTGAATTGTTTGAATCGACAAAAAGTGAATTGAAAAATAAATTAGAAAAAATACTGGTGCCAACATTGTATAAAAGCAATAGCGGGTAAAGTGGTAAAATCAAAGTCTGTGCATTTAATACACTTTGGTGGTGGCGGACAGGTAATCGCTTCGAAATCCGCTACTGCTTTTATACTTGTCCGTTAGCATACATTTACTCACTCAATCGAAAAATCAAATTTTATGAAAAAAATATTATATCTACTAAGTATCTTAATCCTATCCTCTTGTGCA
>JAGYJR010000072.1 GCA_018401995.1 Flavobacterium sp.
CCTAAAGTATATAACTGCTCTAGTGTTGGTGAAGGACTTCCGCCAGCTGGTTCTAAAGTAATTCCAAAGGCTTGTGCTTCATTAGCATTATCTACTTTAATGACTTTGGTAGTGCTTTCAGCATAAGTTTCTAGTAAACCAATGCTTGTTGGTGTTAAAACAGGTTCTAATTGTAACGCCCAAACTTGGTAAACCATTCCTTCCGGTGGTGCTGGCAAACCCGATGCATCAATGTAAACTTCTTTGGTTTCTTGATTGTAATATGCTGTGGCAAGTGCATTTGGTGCTACTTCTTGACCAGCAAGTGCAACTTCAATCGTGTTAACATCGCGAATTACAGCCAAAACTTTTTCGGTTTCTTGTTTTTCTAAAGTTAAAGCAGCTAATTCTTGTTGCATTCCAATTTTTTCTGCGGTTAAATTATCCAAAGCTTGGTTGGATTGATTTAATTTAAATAATTGAATACCAAAACCTAAGATTAATACAGCTGCAGCAACCCAACCTAGATATTGTGAAATGTTTTTCTTTGGTTGAATAGGAACAACTTTACTTTTGTCAAATAATTTTACTCTAATTTTTTCAAAATTATTTACTGAAAGGTAAGGAGCCACGTTTTCAGACAAACTCACAACCGCTTTTTCAATAGCAATTATTTCTTCCTGAACTTCAGGATGTTTAGCTGCCATTTCAAGAACTTCTTTGTTTTCTTCTTCACTAAGTTTTCCGTAAACAAAAAGTTCTAAAATTCCTGATTCTATATATTCTTTGCTATTCATTGATCATCATTCTTAAATCGTTCATACAATTTCTGTTTTGTGTTTTCACAGTTCCTAATGGAATTTGCAATTCTTCAGAAGCTTCTTGTTGGGTAAACCCTTGAAAAAATAATAACTCTATAATTTGAATACACTTTGGCTTTAATTTTTTTACAAATTCTTTAATTCCAATGGCATCAATCTTATTGATTGTTCTTGAACTGTCTTCCATCATATATACGAAATTATCTGCTTGCAGGTTTTTTTGACTATTATTATAACCTTTAGATCGTAGCTTGTCAATAGTTGAATTTCTTGCGATGTTTAACATCCAAGTATACAATCTACCTTTGGATTCATTGTAGGATTCGATGTTGTTCCAAATTTTCACAAAAACTTCTTGTAAAACATCTTCTGCTTCTTCTCGGTTTTTGATTAAATTAAAAATTACGCCATATAGGCTTTTGGAGTAATTGTCGTATAATAAGGTAAACGACTTATCATCCTTTTTTAAAAGTTCTTTGATTAGTTTTTCTTGTTCCATAGTTTTTTTGATAGCAATTGCTAAATTAATAAAAAAAGTAGTATTATTTTTGCTTTATGAAGAATAATACAGAAAAATTATTAGCCTATTTAGAAGGTTTTATTACCGAAAACAGAAAAGAAGGTTTTTTACGTGTATTGAAAGACAGAACCAAACATTTTACGGTTGCTATGGAAGATGTTTATCAATTGCATAATACGAGTGCAGTCATGCGAAGTTGTGAAGTTTTTGGTATTCAAGAGTTACATGTAGTAGAACAGAAGTTTGGCAAAAGAATTGATTCTGAAATTGCTATGGGCGCCCAAAAATGGGTAGATATTAAACGTTATGCTAACAACCAAAGTTGTATTGACGAATTAAAAGCAAGAGGTTATCAAATTATTGCTACTACACCGCATAATGATTCTTGTTTGTTGGAAGATTTTGATATTAGCAAACCTTCAGCGTTATTTTTTGGTACAGAAAAATTGGGACTATCAGATGAAGTGATGCAACAAGCAGACGGGTTTTTAAAGATTCCAATGGTAGGTTTCACCGAGAGTTTGAATATTTCGGTTTCAGCAGCTATAATTATCCAAAGTTTAACGAATCGATTGCGTCATTCAGAAGTAAATTGGCAATTAACCGAAGAAGAAGTTCTAGAAAAACGTTTAGATTGGACAAGAAAGTCGATAAAAGATATTGATTTTATTGAGAGAAAGTTTTATGAAGACTAATGTAAGTTTAAATGCAGCTGAAAACTGTGACTGCGACTGAAAACTTATTTTTCTTAGTTACTTATTTTTCTTCAAAACCTTATATTCCTCATAACAAGCGCTAATTGCATCTAAAATTTGAAGATCGTTAGCGGTTTTGATAAAATATTCAGAATAGTTGCAGTTTTGTAAAATTAACGGAATATCGTCTTTGTCAATTTCCAATAAAGCAGCTAAGGTTTGACGATCGAATTTTGTAGCTAATAAATCGCGAATAGTATCGTCTTTCTTCATTTCGCGAAGTTTTTTCATTTGTTTTGGGCGTTTGCCAAAAGCATTGTAAAGAAAATCAGCGGGGTTAAAAATTGCTCCTAAGACTTTAGA
>JAGYJR010000073.1 GCA_018401995.1 Flavobacterium sp.
TTTTAAATTGAAATATAAACTAAAATAAAAAAAAGTACATTTACAAAAAAACAAATAGAATACAGAATATTATAATCAAAAAAATATCTAATGAATGATTACCGAGTAATATTTCAAGAGAGAGCCAAGGACTATCATTTTGCTATGCAACAATTTCCTAACGTAAGATCTAATGAATTTGACAGACTGATTATGTCTACAGATTTTTCTACTATTCATACTATCTTAGATGTTCCAGCGGGAGGAGGTTATTTGAAAAAATTTGTACCTAGTGGTGTAAATGTTATTTCAACCGATTTTTCTGAGGGATTTTCAAATGATAACATTGAATTTGTTTCACCAGAAAAATTACCTTTTGAAACAAATACTTTTGATGCTGTTTTTTCTCTTAGCGGTATGCATCATTTAAAAAATGTTCCCCTTTTTATAGAGGAATGTTTAAGGGTCGTTAAAAATAATCGAGATTTTGTTTTTGCAGATGTTAAAAAAGGGTCTTCAGTTGATGTTTTTTTAAATCAATTTGTTAATGAATACAATTCTCAAGGTCATGAAGGCAATTTTTTTTATGAAGATTATTTTAAAAATCACCCAAACATCCAAAAAAATATTGTAGAATGTAAATACAATGAATATCCATTCGTTTTTAATACCAAAGAAGAAATGATTTTATTTTTTAAACTCTTTTTTGGATTAGACAAAGCCAATGACGTTGTTATCTTTGAAGGTATTCAAGATATTTTAGGCTTAGAATACACTAAAACAGGAATTGAAGTAAATTGGGGACTAATTAGATATAAAATTATAAAAAAATAATGTTTTTAGAATCATAAATTAGGCAATTGAATAAGTTTGGCATATTCTGTATTAAATCTTTCTATTTTGCTTTTTATTAATCCTGCACTTGAGAAAAAAGTAAGCTCTCCAAAAGTAATTTTATTGCCTACCGAATATAAATCTACGCGCATAAAAATAAATCCTTCTGATAATTTTGTAGCCACTTCTAGCATCTTTTCTAGATTATTAGGCTTCATGAAGTTAGAATTAGTAAAAATAGAACTTTCTTTTTGTGGTAAAATTTTATTCCAATCTAAATCATAAAAACATTTTTGAATACTATTTGATTCTTTTTTTTCAGCGAATATGTATTTAGGCTCTCCATGATAGCAAAAAATTTTGTATTCTACCATTGGGTTATTATCAATTTTAGATATGTATTTTTCAGCAACAATGCGTGGCTTTACATTTTTATAAATTGCCTCTTGGAACTTGTTGTAATAATTTTGAGATAAAAATTGATTCAATTTTCTCTTTGTTTTCTTTATATTTAATTTGCTTTTATCTTCAACAATAATGTTATAACCAGAACCATGTGTCCCTTTTAATACAAATTGATTAGGTAAGGTCTCAAAATTTATTTGAGATACTGAATCATAAACCCCATAAAGCTCATTTAGATAATCTCTCCCAATTTTTTTTTCTACATAATTTCGTACTTCGTACTTATCTACATAGTCACCATAGTTTTCTTTATAATAATTCAGTTTAAGCCAAAGTAATTTTTCTGTAAGTTCTTTTGGATTTTTTAGATCGGGCCTATGATTGTTTTTAATAAGATATTGTAAGATTGTAATTTTCTCATCATTGCCATCTCTAAGTCTCAGTAACTTTATTAATAGTTTATAATATTTTCTTTTAAAAAAATTCATATCGCTTTTTACTTAAATTTAATTATTTGGCAAATGTATCAAATGTCCGAATTCTTTATTAAATCTTTCGACTGAACTTCTCACAAGTCCACCATTTGAAAAGAACGTCAGTTCACCAAAAATAACTTTATTACCAATTGAATACAAATCAACACGCAAAAAAACAAATCCTTCAGATAGCTTTTCTGCAATTCTCACCATTTCATCAAAATTATCTGGTTTTTTAAAATCGGCTTCGTAAAAAGATGAAATATATTGCTCCGGAAGTACTTGGTTCCAATCCAAATCATAAAAACACTTTCTCAAATCTTTTGACTTATTTTTTTGTACATAAACATATTTTGGTTTGCCATGAAAACAATGAAATTTATAATCAATTAATGAATCATTGTCAATTTCAGAAATGTATTTTTCAACTAAAATTCTTGGTTTAACTTCCTTGTAAATGATTTCGCGAAATTTGTAATAGTAATTATTATTCAAAAATTGACTCAATTTCCTTTTAGTCCTATTAATATTTAGTTCATTTTTACTTTTGACAATAATGTTAT
>JAGYJR010000074.1 GCA_018401995.1 Flavobacterium sp.
TTTGTGTATCGCTATTTCAGGACAAGACACTAGTTTATAAAAAAGAAACCCTCTGAAATTCAGAGGCTTTTTTATTTCAAAAAAAATGTTTTTACAAATAAACCGTAATCATAGCACTTAATAAACCGATGTTTCCTTTAAACTTTTCTCCGTTTAAGGTTTTTAGATCGTTGTTTTTATTTAAGTTATTCATGATGTTGTTGAAACCGTATTGGTAACTAACATGCAAACGCACGTGTTTAATTCCGGCGGTTATACCAGCATAAAGGTTTCCGTTTATTTTTGTAATATCTGTTAGTTCTTCTGCAGTTACTAATGGACTGTCTTTTAATAGTGCTAATTCGTCTTCTTTATCGATTTTTAATTTGCCGTTGACTTGTAAAACAGGACCAATTTCTAAATTCAAATGATTTTCTATTACTCTGTAACTGAAACAAAAATAAATTTGAACCGCTTCCATCGTAAAATCAATTTCTTTATTGGTAACAGATTCTAATGAAAAAGTACTTTGAGAAAAATGCATCCCATAAACTGCTTGCCAATTGTTATAGTAATTTCCTCTTAATGAAAATCCACCTATAAAACCTTGTCCTGGTGTAGCGTTGAATTGGTCAGAAAACAAACTCAATTGTGAAACTCCGGCAGAAATTCCAATGTGATTGCTGTCTTTATGACCATGTTGCGCTATTGCAACTGTTGAAATCATACAAAATAAAAAAATTAATTTTCTCATATACTATTTTTAAATAATAAACCACATAGAAACATAGGTTTTATGATTGTTAAAGTTTACCATAGATTGCACTTTACATAGCAACTATGTTATCTATCTTTAATAAAATACCTTAATTTTTTCCGTTTAAAACCTATGTTTCTATGTGGTTAAACTAGTTTTTAAATTAAAAGAAGCGCCAAAAGTAAACTTAAAAAAATTAATTTTGTAACTTTTCACTTAAAAAAGCGTATAATTATAGTAATCAATTTAAAATTATAACCATGCCATCATTATTTATTATTTTTTTAGTCGTTGGACTCTTTATTTTACTGAGTTCGTTTTTTACTGTTAAACAACAAACATCTGCTATTGTTGAGCGTTTTGGAAAGTATGCAAGTACTAGAAATTCAGGGTTACAATTAAAAATTCCTGTAATTGATAGAATTGCTGGAAGAGTTAATTTGAAAATTCAGCAATTAGACGTAATTATTGAAACCAAAACCAAAGACAACGTATTTGTAAAGTTGAAAGTTTCGGTACAATTTAAAGTTATTCAAGAAAAAGTATATGAAGCTTTTTATAAATTAGAATATCCACACGATCAAATTACTTCATATGTATTTGATGTAGTTCGTGCTGAAGTTCCAAAATTAAAGTTGGATGATGTTTTCGAAAGAAAAGATGATATTGCTATTGCGGTAAAACGTGAATTAAACGAAGCGATGTCTACTTACGGATATGATATCATTAATACGTTAATTACTGATATTGATCCAGACATTCAAGTGAAAAATGCAATGAACCGAATCAATGCAGCAGATCGTGAAAAAACAGCTGCAGAATACGAAGCAGAAGCTGGAAGAATTAGAATTGTTGCCAAAGCAAAAGCAGAAGCAGAAAGTAAAAGACTTCAAGGTCAAGGTATTGCAGATCAAAGAAGAGAAATTGCTCGTGGATTAGTAGAATCTGTTGATGTATTGAATAAAGTTGGGATTAACTCGCAAGAAGCTTCAGCTTTAATTGTGGTGACGCAACATTATGATACGTTACAAGCGATTGGTGCTGATGCCAACTCTAATTTAATCTTATTACCAAATTCACCACAAGCGGGAAGTGAAATGTTGAATAATATGGTAGCTAGTTTCACTGCAAGTAATCAAGTGGGTGAAGCCATGAGAAAAGCAAATAGTACAAAAAGAGTTAAAGGAAGCGGTGAAAAAGATGCTTTTGGAGGTTCTGAAAGCGAAGAATAAAAAAAATCTTATTACAATTAAATTAACCATCAATTTTTATTGGTGGTTTTTTTATTTTGTATAATTAAAAAATAATCCTGATGGGTTTTTGAAACCCATCAGGATTAAAATGTGATTTTTTTGAGCGTAAATTAAAATAAAGCGATTTCTGACATTTTCACCATTAAAGATGTAAAAACACTTTAGCTAAAAAAGTTTTTTTCTTATAATTTGTTTATGGAAGTCACTTTTTAAAGTTTTTAGTTATTAAAAAAATAATTTTGATAGTTTTAATAAATAATA
>JAGYJR010000075.1 GCA_018401995.1 Flavobacterium sp.
TGGTGATTTGAACGCTAAAAGTCTTTGCGGTTCTGCATTTCCCCATAATTTTGTGAAAGTGGAAACCAATTTATCTATGGCTTTCTGCTGAAAGTTTAAGGGATTAAATCTGCTCATACTGTAACTATGTTGTAAATCTTTTTGTAAATCTCTAAAATAGGCTGTGGAATAGTTTTAATGGAAATGTGTTCCAAATGGTCGAACAATGCCTCAAACTCGCTTTTGTTGCCCCAACTAAAAAGATACAAATTGATTGGTTTTTCTATGCTTTCAACTTTTTCTAAAAAAATCTCCATTTCTGTCATTTCTTCTTTGAAGTAAATGGCGGTTACTTTTTTATTGTTCTCAAAGAATTGAAAACAATTACTTAGTTCTATTTCCTCTAACGTATTTTCTGCAATTGCGAGTAAATAACCTGCTTTGTGAGCCAATGAAGATTTATCTTCGTCTGTGGCTGAAAGAATATTGTTCGAACCGACAAAGTCAGTTTTGTAATATTTTAATGAATTGCCAAGACCTTGAACTTGACTTTGTTTTTTAATAATACCGCTAATTACGAATTTATCTTTTCGTACTTCTTGCTTTATTTCATCATAACGCGATTTATAATCATCATTGTCAAAATCATCTATCGCTTTTAAAATAGCTGTATTGTTTTTTAGATTAGTTGGTTTTAAGGCAAGTTCGAATAAGATTTCCTTTTGATTCCTTGTTTGATTATAGCCTTTAATTACATTTTTTGTTCTAGGATAAGTGATTTCAGTCGCAATATTTGCTTCATTATTTGTACAAAGAATGACTTGACGATTTCCTTGGTCAATGTGGTTTTGTTCCATTACTGCTTGAGCCGTAGAACCGCTACCTGCAAAAAAGTCGAGAATTGTAGCATTTTTTCTTAAACATCCAATATTGATTAGAAATTTAATAAAATCGGTAGGCTTTTTTCCATTTCTAAATGTTACGCCACCTTCGTATCCAACAGTGTTAAAAGCCTCTTCAAAGTCCAAAAAATTCGCATATGGAACTTCTTTGATATCTTCTTTGCTTTGTGGAACACCTTGAAAATAAAAGCCATTTAAATTATTCTCTGATTTACGAGTTAGAAAATAACGATAATCGTACTGGTCATCGCCTATGTTTGGAACTTTATATAGATAGTTAAACAGGTTATTTCTATCTTCAAGATATTTCATATGAAATCTACCCGAACTATTTCCCTCTTTAATAGAGCCTCGTATGTTTATTTTCTGAAAGTTATCACTTGAAGCTTCTGTTTTAACAACCTTGTATTCATTTGGTTTAAATATTTCTACTTCTTTATTCCCAAACATTATTTTCTCTGGATTATCAATGAGTTCCTCAACTTGATAAACATATTTTGAAATAGAAGTGTTGTCCTGTAATCGTTTTATTGTTTTAAACTTGTTGGATTTTCTGTAAAGAAGTAATTGTTCTGTTGTTTCGTGATAATCCTTGTCACCTTTCAATATTCTATCTTCGTGACGGACTTTTACAGTAAATGTTGTTAGATAATTAGACTCTTGAAAAATTCTGTCGCATAAAAGCTTAAGAGAAGCATATTCTTCTTCATTTATTGAAACGAACATTACCCCATCATCTTTTAAAAGTTGATAGGCTAATTCAAGCCTTTTGCTTATAAATGACAACCAATAACTATGTCTCAAAGGATGGTCTTTTGGTACTTCTGTACCATCAGGATATTTGTCTAAAATCCGTTTGTCTTTATATCTAAAACCGTCCGAACCTGTATTATAAGGTGGGTCAATATAGATAAGGTCAATTTTTCCTTTGTGCGTATAGTTTAAGCAAGTCAGCGAATGATAATTGTCGCCCTCAATTAAAATGTGAGTCGGTTTTCCGTCCTCATTGTTTATGGCTTTTTCTTTAACCTCTGTCAAAATAGGTAATTGGTTCTCACTTTCTTCCTCAAATGCTTCTGGCACGTCCAACCAAGTTATTCCGTATTTCTCGGTTTTAATTCGGTTGTTGGCAACTTCCAATTTCTTTTTTAGTG
>JAGYJR010000076.1 GCA_018401995.1 Flavobacterium sp.
GAATTAACCTGGTGTTATATGTCTAGTTTTTGGCCAGACTGGTTTGATACTAAAGAAGTGTTTATTGAAAACATCAAGCACCAAATAAATTCAAGCAATTTTTATAGTGTGGATTTGTAATGTTTAAATGTGTAAGACTTTTGTTTATTATCTATTTCAAAAATTAACCCAATCAGATGCCTTTAGATGCTAAAAAACTAGAAGCTTTATTTGTAAAAAAGCGAAACTGCGGCAATGCTGCAAAAAACAGTTATAGTATACCACCCACAACAGATGAAAGTGAGCATCGGTAAATTATCAATAACTCTTTGTATTGTAATAGTTTAGAGTCGTAAATGATATGGTTCAAATTATCCGCTTCTAGTGGTTAGGTTTTCCGCCCCATCCACTATCAAAATAGTAAACTGTTTATTGTAAAATATAAGTTAGCCGAACAATATTCAGAATGGAATTTAGATAAATGCGTAATCCTTAAAATTTTGAGAAAACTAAGTTGCTTAATTACTTTGTTATGTGACTACTACGGAAAAATCATAAGAAAAAAAGTAAGCCAGGAATACAACAAACTCCAACAAAGAATAAATGCAGTAAATACCCGCGAAGGCGGGTATCTCGTCAATCAAACCTCAAAATCTTAATCATAAAGAAATAATACATAACATCTCTCATCAGGAAAAATATTTATGGCGCTGAGGTTAAATTCTAGCTTGGACAAGGTTCTCGTAATTAAAAACCAGTAGTTACAAAACAAACAAAATCAGAACTTACAACTCCCCGGGTTGCAAAACCCAGCACCCTCATTCCATCCCCGCGTAGGCGGGGACCTCGTCAATCAAACCCCAATCATAAATACATTAACGCCCATATCATTCAACCCATTCCGGGCTTCCTCTGTCTTTTGCAACCCTCCGCGCGCCACACTTCTGTGGTTTTTTGAGGCCCCCACTGAGCCCTGTCGAAGTGTCACGATTTTTGCCCCACCGCCAAAGCAGCACATTGCGTCATTGCCATTAATGTCATTTCGAGCGCAGCGAAGCAACCTCGTCCCGTAGTTACAATCGTAGTCCAGAAAGCAACGCCACAAAGAGCTGCCCCACCGCACAAGCAAAAAATTATAGCCTGTCCTGAGCCTGTCGAAGGGCCACAAAAAAACCACCCCAAGCTATATTTACATAACGGCTAGTTTTAATTCAAAAAAAATGCAACTATATTTTTAAGCGGTAATTTTTTTTGAAGTTAAAACTCCATTATGTAAAATAGCCGCTCACCAGCCGCACAGCATCGTTAGTTTAATAACATTCATCAATAACCGAAAGGAGTGAAAAAGATTCGTTAGTTAAAAAAACTCATCAATGCATTCCCGTTCACGTCATTAAAACCCGCCCACCCAATTCAGCGGTTTCAGAAATGGGCAATGCATCTCAACACCATAAATGTGCAAAAGGCAGGCCCAGAATCCTCGCGAAGGCGGGGATCTCGTCATTCAAAATAAATATTTTCAATGCAAGACAAATATTAAGTTTTGAAAGGACCAGCCTTTAGCACCGCTTAGAAAGAGTGCTTTTTTAAAAACCTATCAATACTTCAAATCCCTCAATCCCTGTCACCCTGAGTGATTTTTCTTAAGACTATAGTCGAAAGAAAAATTGTATCGAAGGGACGGCCGTCGGCACACACTTTATACAATTAAGCGCACCGGTTGCTGAACTGAGCCGAAGCATTAGGAGAGCAATTCAAAACGTTGAGGTATAAAGTGCACGCCGCCAGCCTCAAACCTCAAATAATTGAAAATATCGTGTTCCCTAAATTTAAAAAAGCACCCTTTCCAAACACCATTCAGTACTTTCAACACAAAGCATTGCCCATTTCTGAGCGAGCAGTCCCAAGATATAGAGAAATACTATTTCACTACCCAATAATCACGCTTATTTATGGCATAAAATAAAAATAAACTGTAACCTCTAATCAATAAAGTATAATTTGTAATTTAGTTCACAATTCTGTAAAAACGAGCAATATCCCCATAGTTAT
>JAGYJR010000077.1 GCA_018401995.1 Flavobacterium sp.
AAAGTATACAAATTTAGGGAACTTAAAGAAAAATTGTACCCCTCACAGAAACAGTTATTAATGTTACAACAAAATATCTTTAAAAGCAAAGCGAATCATCTCTCAAATGCAATTAAAAGCAATCATTCTGTTAACTTGTCCCAAATATTCACTAAATTTGGGACGAAATAAATCATATGGAACGACCAATAGTAGAAAACAAGATTGCGGAAGTGCTGAAATCACACCCAAAAGGAAGTGTCCTTTTTGTGGATGACTTCTTAGACTATGGTAATTCCGAAAGCGTTAAAAAAGCCTTACTACGATTGAAAGAAAAGGAAATACTTGTTCGCTTGGCTCACGGTGTTTACTTATATCCAAAAATTGATAAAGAACTTGGTGTTCTTTTTCCATCAACCGAAGACATAGCTAAAGCAATTGCAAGGAGAGACAAAGCAAGAATTGTCCCAACAGGAGTTCAAGCATTGAATAAATTAGGCTTATCAACCCAAGTTCCAATGAAAGTAGTTTATCTAACCGATGGAGCAGCAAGAAGCATTAAAGTTGGAAAACGAACAATTACTTTTAAAAATACAAGCCCAAAAAATTTATTAGCAAAAGGCGAAATAAGCAGTTTGGTAATTCAAGCTCTAAAAACTATTGGTCAATCAAAAGTAGATGATGAAACAATATTGAAAATTAAAATGCTTCTTAAAAAAGAAAAAAGAGAAAATATAATGAATGATGCCAAACTTGCACCAGCTTGGATAAACAAAATAATAATACAATCAATTAGATGAATACCAACTGGCTAACATTATCAAAGAAAAGAAGAATTGAAATTCTTAATCAGGCAACCGAATTAACTGGTTTGCCATCGGTTGCGATTGAAAAAGATTGGTGGGTAACACTAGCGTTGAACGCATCTTTTTCATTGCGATACAGTGAAAATATAGTTTTCAAAGGTGGAACTTCATTAAGCAAAGGTTGGAATTTAATAGAACGATTTTCAGAAGATATTGATTTGGCGATAGACAGAAAGTTTTTTGGTTTTGATGGCGACATCAGTAAAACGCAAATCAAAAATCTAAGGAAACAATCTTGTGAATTTATATCAACAACTTTCCTTGCCGACTTAACCAAAATACTGACCGAATGGAAAGCAATTGATGAATGTAAATTAATTGCTCAACCAGTTAAAGATTCAGACAAAGACCCTCAGGTAATTGAGATTCATTACAATTCAGTAATTGACACATCAGAATACTTACCTCAAAGAGTTTTGATAGAAGTTAGTTCACGTTCATTAATGGAGCCAATTGAAGAAAGAAAAATCAACTCAATTTTAAGCGAAAGTTTTCCGCAACAAAGTTTTGTAACCGTTCCATTTGCAATACCGACTGTGCTTCCACAAAGAACGTTTTTAGAAAAAGTGTTTTTGCTTCACGAAGAATTTTCACAAGAAGCTGAAAAAATCCGTATTGACAGACTTTCAAGGCATCTGTATGACTTGGAAAAATTGATGGACACCGAACACGGAATTGAAGCTTTGCAAAATACAGAGCTATACAACAACATTGTTGCTCATAGAGAAAAATTTAATCCATTACGAGGACTTGACTATGCTAACCATATTCCAAGTAAAATCAACATCATTCCACCAGCAGGAGTAGTAAAAGATTACGAAAAAGATTATGTAGAAATGACAAAATTTATGATTTACGGAGACTCTTTAAAGTTTGACAATTTAATAAAACGACTTTTGCAATTACAAATGAGAATAAATGAAAAATAAGCCAGCCCTAAAAGCAAGCACATTTGCAATTCGCACAAGCCAACGCACAGACCAAAAATTGCAAAAGAGCTTGCTTTGCCAACGCAGACAAAATTGTTTTTAAAAAATTTTCCAACGCTTCAAAAAAAAAATAAAAATACACCGACACACAGCCCGACAAACACAGCAGACAATGACGAGAAAACTCAATACTGACAAGGCTTACAGCGACACGGTGGAC
>JAGYJR010000078.1 GCA_018401995.1 Flavobacterium sp.
CTGCCCTGTTGATTTCTAGCTTCACCAAGCTTTATCATCACTTTCTTATTATCCCAAGTGAAGTCTGTCCAGTTTTCTTTTTCGTGTATATAAATTTTCATTCTCCGCAATTTATGCGACAAATATACATCTTATTCTCCGCAAATAAAACTTTCTCCGCAAAATATGCTCAGATTAAAGCTATTAATCTCCGCACTGTCGTTTTTTTCTGCTTGGCGATAACGGTTTGGCTATGCGCAGTGTCCCGAAGGGCATTGCGTATAGGTTTTGTTGGCATGTCGTTTTTAGTTTTCCCGCCCATAAATGATCTTATTTGAATTCATTGATTTCAAGAATATCCTTTCTTCAATAGACTGGTCAATAAGATACAATTGGACCAAATCCCCAAGTTGAACTCTAAGGGTATCTCCATTGAGTTTCCATTTTCCTTTAAATTTTGAATCGAGAACCATTCCATGGAAACCTTTTTTCGTCTCTACTGCTCTTCCAAATCTCTTAAGATTTAGTTTCGTAATTGAATACGTGACTGGTAGTAATGACACTTCTGAGCCATCACTTCTTTGTATGGTTCTGCCTGGTTCACCTGTGCTTTTTGTCCAAGTGCCATACAAAAGGCTTTTGTCAAGGTTCTGTCCATATGAAACAGAAGCTAGAAATAGGTAGATGGAAATAATGATTGTTAGTCGTTTCATTTATTTTTCAAATGCATGCCAACGGTTTGCAGCTACAAGAAGTTGGCGATTTCGAAGCACTAAACTGTCTGACAGCAGTGAACTTGATACGAAGCACAAAGCTTCATTTAACTACTGAACCGCCAATTTCTTGTAGGTGCTGTTATGGGCAGGTTTATGCCTTATTAGTCATTTTATCCATTTTAAATAATACTTCTTCTCCATTTTCAAGGCGTTTTGTGTTGACGGACACTGTTCCTGTTGAAAAGTGAAATTGTTCAAATCTTGCTCCTGTCGATTTGACTTTTATGATTGACTTATCTTGGAAATTTGTCCATAAATGTTGTTTTTTACCAAGCCAATTCCAAACATAAACTCCTTCTTCATTTATTCTTACTGGCTGTCTATGCCTTCCTACAATAAAGAAAACAAGAACAAAAAGTACTCCACCAACAATTCTAACTAATGGAGCTACTTTACCCTCAGCAATGTCACGTTCAGCAAAGACTGCATTATTATACGAATAATCATCTGGTGAACCATCTTTGTATGTGTACTTCGATTTATCTACTTCCTTTATAAAGTTTTTTGCAATTGGACGGATTAGTAAAGAAGAGGATAAAGCTCCAAATAATAATCCAAATACTATGGAAAAGATGTAAAAGCGTTTGCTTAACTTAACGTGAAAATCTTGTGTACTCATAATAATTATTTTATTTCTTTATTTAATTTTCCTACTCATTTGGCTTTTCGGTGACGCCCCGTTTTTTAAGTGCTTTCTGGTCTCCACTTTTGTTTGTAATTTAACAAAATTATAATCTACAAACTATAAAAGTTAACCTTTAGTGGTTCTCTAGTTTGTCCGAAGTGTCTGTTTAACTTGCCCATAACGTTTAGTATATGAAAAGTAGGCGATTTCGAAGAACTAAACTTTCGGATAAGTACAATGTTTGATACGAGCCGAAACCCTTTATTTTATTACTATTTCGCCTATTTTTTATATACATTGTTACCTGCTGGCTTTATTTTTTCGTCCGTCTGTTAGCGTTGGCAAAGACATACTCTTTTGCAATTTTTGGTTGCAGCGTTGGCTGATGTGAATTGCAAATGTGTAAGCTTCAAGCGTTGGCATTTCCAAATAATAATTCATTTCTGTATTCAACTTGCGGTTCTTCAAATAAGAATAATTCAAGTTCTTTTTTGTTGTTAAATCCTCCAATTTTTTGTCGATAAATAGCGGCTGTTCTTGGGTCTTCAATTTCA
>JAGYJR010000079.1 GCA_018401995.1 Flavobacterium sp.
ATGTGGACACCTTTGAAGAAGAAGAACCTGTGGATTTAGCAGAAGTTTCAAAAGAGTTGAAAGCATTGGAGCAAGAAATGAAAGCCACAGATGAGACAATAGCCGATTTCTGTAAACAGTTGGAAATAGAAACACCGTTTTGAGGTTCTATTATGGCAAAAAATAAAACTTTAAATAATCCATACTTTAATTATACCGAATTCGGTACAATTAAAAATAGGTTACGAAATAGATTTACACTTGAATATATAGGCGTTAGGGAACAAATTTATAATCCTCAATTTAAAGTGGCCGAATTTGACCATTTTAAACCGAAAGCTAGTTCACCAAATTTTGTATTAAGCCTTTTGGGAAAAGTTTACAATTCTGATTTTAATTGTGGCGAATCAGCCATAATTAAAAGTCAATTAGCATTAAATTTATCACTTGTAAACATGAGCCTAAATTGAAGTTACAGGATCGGTTAAGAGTGCCAAAACTCCATGAATAATTGAAAATTAAAAAGATACTATGGAAAAAAAAGATGCCATAAAAATATTTGAAGATAAAAAAGTAAGAACCATTTGGGATGAGAAGCAAGAAAAATGGTTTTTATCAATTATTGATGTAATTGAAGTTTTAACTGGCAGTCCAAGACCGAGAAAATACTGGAACGCATTAAAAACAAAACTTAAAGCTGAGGGAAGTGAACTGTCCCATAATTTGGGACAGTTAAAAATGGAAGCCGAAGATGGTAAATTAAGAATGACTGATGTTGCCGATACAGAACAACTTTTTCGACTCATTCAATCAATACCATCGCCAAAGGCAGAGCCATTTAAACTTTGGTTGGCACAAATAGCTTCTGAAAAATTAGACGAAATGCAAGATCCTGAACTCACAATTGACAGGGCTTTAGAACAATATGTACAATTGGGTTATTCCGAAAGTTGGATTAATCAACGCTTAAAAAGTATTGAAATACGCAAAGAGCTAACAGACGAATGGAAAAAAAGGGGATTAAAAGAAGGTTTACAATTTGCAACCCTTACTGATATAATCACGAAAGCATGGGCAGATAAAACCACTAAAGAATATAAAATACTAAAGGGTTTGAAAAAAGAAAACCTTAGAGACAACATGACCAATACAGAATTGATTTTGAATATGCTCGCCGAAGCTTCTACCAAAGATATTTCACAAGCTGTAAACCCAAAAACATTTGATGAAAGTAAAAAAATAGCAAAACAAGGAGGTAATGTAGCTAAAGTTGCATTAATAGAATTGGAAGCAAGAACTGGTAAAAAAGTAATTTCTTCTTTAAATGCAAAAACAACCTTACTTGAAAACAAAACTGATAAACAAACAAAACTGAACGAATGATGAAGGTGAAACAATTGGTTCCTAAGTTGAGGTTTAGGGAGTTTGATGGGGAGTGGAGAAAAGTAACTCTTGGAGACACCTCAGAAATTGTAGGTGGAGGAACGCCTGACACAGAAAATGAAGAACTGAGATACAAAGAAAATTTAGGCAGCTTCACAGAGGCCTTGAAATATGCCGTTGACCATACCAATGAAAAAGTCATCTTAATAATTGACGAAATAAACAGAGCTAATCTCTCCAATGTATTGGGACCTATTTTTTATTTATTTGAATATA
>JAGYJR010000008.1 GCA_018401995.1 Flavobacterium sp.
AGTTGCTTTTATTAACTGTTGCTCTAGATCTTCCATGTTGTTGTTATCGTAACGGTAACGTGCAGCTTTACACAAACGAACACCATCAATAATAGATGCGTGATTCAAAGAATCAGAAATGATACAATCTTCTTCTCCCAACAAAGGCTCAAAAACACCACCATTCGCATCAAAAGCGGCTGCGTATAAAATAGTATCTTCTGTTCCATAAAAATCAGCAATCTTATTTTCTAATTCTTTGTGAATATCTTGCGTTCCACAAATAAAACGTACTGATGACATTCCAAAACCATGAGAATCTAAAGCATCTTTTGCTGCTTGCACTACTTCTGGATGAGATGACAATCCTAAATAATTGTTCGCACAAAAGTTTAAAACCGTTTCACCTGTCGAAATTGTAATTTCTGCTCCTTGAGGCGAAGTAATAATGCGCTCTTTTTTAAATAATCCGTTTTCTTGAATGGTATTTAATTCGTTTTGTAGGTGTTGTTGAATTTTTCCGTACATAATATTATATTATTACTAGTTTGTTGTTATTAATTCCTGGTTACAAAGTTACTATTTCTACGCTTTCTCCTATGTATATTAGCACTTTTTTTGCAACTGTATAGTTCATTTCTTGAAGTGCCAATTCATATTCTTCTAATTGTACTTTGTGTTTGTTTTGCTTTTCTCCTGTTTTGTAATCCAATAATAAAGCTTGATTTCCCTTCAAAACTACCCTATCAGGCTTAATAGTTTTGGTTGCTTTTTTGATGATATTTTGCTCATTGAATACTTTTGTATCGGCATCAAAAAACGAAATCAATTCTTCATGATTCACAATTTTCTCAATCGTTTCTTTAAAAATAGCATTTTGAGAAAACGTAATCAATCCTAATTCGGTTGCTTTTTGAATGGCTAAATCCACATCGTCTTTCGTATGAATAAACGCCATAATTTCATGTAAAATGTTCCCAAAAGTAATCGCGTCTTGTTGCGCCGTTCCCCACATTAAAGCTTCGCGTTGTGCAATTTTGATGTTTTTTGGATTTAATTTGTGCGAAACAATTCCGATTTGATTGTTTTTGCCTTCATGAGCTTTGTTAGTTGAAACCCGAACTGAATCACCAAATTCGTATTCTAATTTTGTGTCTTCATAATTTCCTAAATTCAACAAAAACTCGATAAAATAAGTGGCTAAATTGTTTGGATACGTACCATCCTTTTTTAATTTCATTTTATTCGAAATCACATACAATTGTTCTTCAGCACGTGTTAAAGCCACATACAAAACGTTAATCGTATCTAAAACTTCTTCTTGATTTTTAGTTTGGAAAATAACTTTAGCTTCGTTTCCGTAACTTTCCACTTCTTTTCGATTATTAATTAATGCTTTTGGCAAATCGATATTCGAATCTTCTAACGGAATCCAAAGTTTGTCTTTAATTTTTCTCGAAAAATCTTCTTCCGCAAACGGAAAAATCACCACTGGAAACTCCAAACCTTTGGATTTATGAATCGTCATAATACGAACTGCATTGGTTCCTTCTGGCGATGGAATACTTTTTTGGTAGCCAATTTTATCCCAATATTCCAAGAAATCCGAAATACTCGATTGCACTTTTACGTCTTTTTCTAATACCAAATCCAAAAAATACTGCAAATACGAAGTATTCACTTTATCATTTAAGAAAGTCGCAATCAAAATTTCAACCGCTTCATACAATGATTTTTTCTTGCAATTTTTAAACGAAATTTCAATTCCAATAGATTTCAAAAACGTTTCTAATTCTTCCGAATTTTTATCTTTTGCAGCCAAGATGAAATCATGAATCGCTAATTCTGACTGTAAATATTTCGCAATGAAATACAAGAAATACACTTTCGATTCATCGTCTTTCGGATTTTTCAAATAGCGAAGCAACGCAATCAACAACTTCACTTCAGTCGCATTTTGAATCAATAAAGTTTCCGAAGATAAAATCGGAACGCTGTTTTCAGTTAAGAAATTCGCTAATTTAATTCCGGGCGCTTTCGTTCGCGTAAGCAAAACAATGTCTTTGTATTCAAATCCGTTCGCGATACATTTTTCAATGGTTCGCAAGGTTTGATTCAAGTAAAACTTATCTTTTACCGAAATCGAATCGTTTTCCGAATCAAAACCTTCGACTTCCGTTTCGTCTTCTGGCACTTCGATGAACGACAAATTCACATAACCACCCATTTTGGAATTGATGTCTTGATGTGAAAGGTTTTCGTAAAGATTTTTATAATCTGGATTTTCGAATTTATCGGATAATTGCTTGAAAAAAGCATTATTAAACTGAATGACTTCGGAATAACTACGATAATTCGTGCCCAAACGAAGCGTTTCTTTATTTTTATTGGAAAATGGATTGTGTTTTTTATCTTCTTTCGCCAAATCGATAAATTGTTCGGCTTTTCCGCCGCGCCAACGGTAAATGGCTTGTTTTGGATCACCAACTAACATTAATGTTCCTTGCTGACCAAAATCGTCTTGACCAGAAAGGCGTTATCAATTAGCGGAATTAAATTTTGCCATTGCATCACCGAAGTGTCTTGAAATTCATCGATGAAATAATGACGGTATTTTTCGCCCAAACGCTCATAAATAAAAGGTGCTGGTTGGTTTTGAATTTCGTTATGAATGATTTTATTGAAATCGGAAATCGAAACTAAATTTTGTTCTTCCTGAATTTGTTTGAATTCTTGATAAATCGTGTTTAGTAACGACAATGGGTTTAGATTTTGGAGAAAAGCTTCATACATAGCCACTTTTCCTAACTTATCGTAGATCGATTTTAGTTGTGAAACAATTTCATCAATAATTGATTCAATTATAGCAACGTCTTTTGCCGATTTTAAAACCTTGATATCATCAGGAGAAAAATATTTTTTTTGTGTGTCTTTCAGTTGATTTGACTCAATATTATTCAAATGATCATTGAAATACTTTGGAAAAGAACTTAAACTCGCGCCATTTGATTCAATAAAATGCTTGGTTTTTTTCCCATCTTCGCTAGTTTCGACTTTTAATTGCTTGATTTCTTCCTGCAATTTCTTTTTGATTACACCAAAATCATCCAAACTCTTATCGGACATTTCTTTGATTTCTTCCGAATTATTTTCGTTGGTAATCAATTGGGCAACCTTTAATAATTCGGCCGAAATGTCCCAGTTTTTATCGTCGTCGGTTTTTTCTTTTGAAAATTCGATTAGTAATTTGGTTAGATTTACATCATCACCAGCTTTTGAAATCACCAAATCGATGGCCTCTTGCAAAAGTGAATCGGTTTCCAAAGACACTTCAAAATTCGGGGGTAAATTCAAATCTTGTGCAAACGTTCTAATAACTTTATGCGTGAATTTATCAATCGTAGAAATATCAAAAGCAGCATAATTGTGAATGATATTTTTGATGATGGCTTTCGATTTATCTTTTAAAGTAGCGATGCTTAATTTGGTTTCCGAAGCAACATCTTTTAGCAATTCCATCGCTTTGTCGGATGTGGTATCAATGGAAAACTCGTACAAACTGGAAACAATTCGACTTTTCATTTCTTCCACCGCTTTGTTGGTAAACGTAATGGCTAAAATTTTTCGATACGCATCGTCGTTCGTAGCTAAGAAAAGAATTTTTAAATATTCTTTCGTTAGCGTGTACGTTTTTCCTGAACCAGCCGAAGCATCGTATATGGTAAAAGCTGTTGTTTTCAAATGTTATATTTATCTTAATAATAGCGGTATAGAAACTATCTATTTTTGATTCCGAAGTTTAATTTGTAAATTTGGTGAAAATATTACTAATCTAAAAATAAAATATTATGGCTTTTGAATTACCACAATTACCTTATGCATACGATGCATTAGAACCACATATTGATGCTAGAACAATGGAAATTCACCATTCAAAACATCACAATGCTTACACTACAAATTTAAATGCTGCAATTGCAGGAACAGATTTAGAAGGAAAAAACATTGAAAATATTTTAATTAATTTAGATCCAAATAATGCTGCGGTTAGAAATAACGGTGGTGGTTTTTATAATCACAATTTATTTTGGACGGTTATGACGCCAAACGGTGGTGGATTACCAACAGGTGATTTAGCTGAAGCTATTGAAAGAGATTTCAAATCATTTGAAGAATTTAAAGCTCAATTTGCAAAAGCAGCAGCAACGCGTTTTGGTTCAGGATGGGCTTGGTTATGTGTACATAAAGGTGGGAAATTAGAAATTTGCAGTTCGGCAAATCAAGACAATCCTTTAATGCCAGGCATTGGATGTGGCGGGACACCTGTTTTAGCCCTTGATGTTTGGGAACATGCTTATTATTTAAACTATCAAAACCGTCGTCCTGATTATGTGGAAGCTTTTTTCAATGTAATTAACTGGACAGAAGTAGCAAAACGTTTTGCGGAATCAAAATAATTAATTCTTTTACATAAAAACAAAAAGCAGAAGTTTTCACTTCTGCTTTTTTTTATTTCTAACCCAATAAAAAAGGTGAAATTTCTTTCACCCTTTTTGCCCCAAATCTACCATAAAACTTAACCTACTAATTTTCTGGTAGCGCTAAAGTATAGTGATAATTTCATAGCGAATAATTTAATTGTTGAATCGTCAAAATAATCGACGAAATGCATTTTACTAAGAATTGAATATTTTCTTGATGTATAATTTTAAAAAAAGCATAAAAAAAAGGTGAAATTACTTTCACCTTTTTGCCCCAAATCTACCATAAAACTTAACCTACTAATTTTCTGGTAGGGCTAAAGTATGGTGGGATTTTGTATTCTTATAAAAAAATTGTTAAACGAATTAAAAAAATCGACAAAATGCATTTTTAGTAAGCACGAGCATCTTTTCCTTCGTAGAAATTCATGAATGCTCGGTTTACTACACGATTTCCTCCATCAGTAGGATAATCACCTGTAAAATACCAATCGCCTAAATTCTTTGGACAAGCAATATGTAAATCTTCAACCGTTTGGTAAATAATTTTAACTTCAGCTTTTGTGTTTTCAGGTGTAAGCATTTCGGCAATTTTATCTGAAATTTCTTGATCGGTGAAAGGCGCGTAAATCTCTTTTACATAATTCACTACATCAGCATCACTAAAATCTTCTTGTGCTTTCGACTTTTGGTATACTTCCTCTACAATATGATATAAATTGCGTTCTTTCAGTAAATCCAAAGCCGCTCTAAAAGCTACTAAACCTTCTAATTTCGCCATATCAATTCCGTAGCAATCTGGATAGCGGATTTGAGGTGCTGATGAAACCACGACAATTTTCTTTGGATGCAAACGATCCATCATTTTAATAATACTTTGTTTTAAGGTAGTTCCTCGTACAATACTATCATCAATAATGACCAAATTATCCGTTGGTTTTACTACTCCATACGTTACATCATAAACGTGAGCCACTAAATCGTCTCTACTACTGTCTTCGGTAATAAACGTTCTTAATTTGGCATCTTTAATCGCAATTTTCTCTGTTCTGATTTTTACTGAAAGTAATTCCTTCAAGGTATCTTCAGTCAAGATATCTTTTCGCTCAATAATCATTTTGGCTTTTCGTTGGTTTAGAAAATCCTGAGCCGCTTCACACATACCGTAAAATGAAGTTTCAGCCGTATTTGGAATGAAAGAGAAAACCGTATTATCTGTATCGTTATCTATTGCATGTAAAACACTTGGAAAAATCAATCTTCCTAATTCTTTACGCTCCTGATAAATTTCAGCGTCACTTCCGCGAGAAAAATAAATTCTTTCAAACGAACAAGCCTTTTTAATTACAGGTGTTCTTACTTCTTCAATAGAAACATTTCCATTTTTCTTGATGATGATTGCGCTTCCTGGAGTTAATTCTTGTACTTTTTCGAAAGCAACATTGAAAACCGTTTGAATTACTGGTCGTTCTGAAGCCACTACTACAATTTCATCATCTTCATAGAAATACGCAGGACGAATTCCGGCAGGATCGCGTAATACAAACGAATCTCCATGACCAAAAAGTCCAGCCATTGCGTAACCTCCATCAAAATTTCGAGAAGCACGTTCTAAAATGCGTTGCGCATTTAGTCGTTCTCCTATAATTGGCGAAGCTTCTTGTTTAGAATATCCTTCGTTCTTACACTGTTTGTATAATTCGGTAACTTCATCATCTAAGAAATGCCCAATTTTTTCCATTACGGTAACGGTATCCGCCATTTGTTTTGGATGTTGACCTAAATCAATTAAGTTTTGGAACAACTCTTTAACATTGGTCATATTGAAATTACCTGCCACAATTAAATTGCGATGCATCCAATTGTTTTGGCGTAAAAATGGATGAACACTTTCGATGCTGTTTTTACCAAAAGTCCCGTAACGAACGTGACCTAAAAACACTTCTCCTATGTAAGGAATGTTTTGTTTTTGAAGCGCTACGTTGTTTTGATATTCTGGATGTTCTTCTAACTCGCGACTGATTCTGTCGTTAATTTGAGCGAAGATATCCTTAATAGGTTGTGGATCGTTAGAACGGATTCGGCTGATGTATCGTTCCCCTGGATTTACATCCAATTTGATACTGGCTAATCCAGCTCCATCTTGACCGCGGTTGTGTTGCTTTTCCATAAGTAAGTACATTTTTTGTACACCATAGAAAGCCGTACCGTATTTTTCTTTGTAGAATTCTAACGGTTTTTTTAATCTTAGTAATGCAATTCCACATTCGTGTTGTATAGCGTCACTCATAAGTTGTTGTGTTGTTGTAGGTTGTTGTAATTCTTATTCTTTTTGAAACAAAAAATGCCCCGAAATTTCGAGGCACGTTTTTATTCTTCTAATTCTATTTCAAATTGCGTTAAGGCTTTAAATTGTTGCAAACGCGCATTCACTTCTTTTTTATCTAAAGTTTCCATTCTTTCTGTTCCAAATTTCTCCACACAGAATGATGCTAAATTGGAACCATAAATAATTGCATTCTTCATATTTTCGAATGAAATATTTTCTGATTGTGCAATGTAACCTGCAAAACCACCAGCGAAAGTATCACCAGCGCCTGTTGGGTCAAAAACTTCTTCTAATGGTAACGCTGGAGCAAAGAAAACTTCTTTGTTATGGAATAATAATGCGCCGTGCTCTCCTTTTTTGATTACCACATATTTTGGTCCCATTGTGTGAATTTTAGCTGCTGCTTTTACCAAAGAATATTCTCCTGATAATTGACGTGCTTCTTCATCGTTGATTGTGATTACATCAACACGTTTGATAACGTCTAATAATTCTGGTAAGGCACAATCCATCCAAAAGTTCATCGTATCTAAAACGACTAACTTTGGTCTTTCAGACATTTGGTTTAAAACACCTGATTGTACAATTGGGTGTAAGTTTCCTAATAAAACTACATCTGAATTTTTATACGCTTGAGGCACAACTGGATTAAAATCAGCCAAAACGTTTAATTCGGTAACTAAAGTATCGCGAGAATTTAAATCGTTGTGGTATTTTCCACTCCAAAAGAAGGTTTTTCCACCTTTTACGATTTCGATGCCTTCTATATTTACTCCTTTGTTTTCTAATAAATCTAAATATTCCTTTGGAAAATCTTCTCCTACTACCGAAACAATAGCTGCATCAACATTAAAAAAGTTAGACGCTAAACCTATGTAAGTTGCGGCTCCACCTAAAATTTTGTCCGTTTTTCCGAAAGGTGTTTCAATAGCGTCAAAAGCTACTGTTCCTACTATCAATAATTTGTTCATCAATATGAATTTGAAATAAGGTGCAAAGATAAGTTTTTGTTTAGAAGTTTAAAAGTTTAAATTCCGAAACTTCGGGATAAAAGTTTAAATGGCTTTTAACAATATAATTTTGCGCTATTTTTTGTAAATTTGTAGAAAACCCAACAATTGAGCACTACATCATTAATAAAATGCAGTTCCTGCGGAACATTTAATCGAAATTTGGATTACTGTTCCAATTGCGGCGCATTGATTAACCCCGAACTTCTTCGAAAAAAAAGCGTTGAAAAAAGAAAGAAAGCGTTCAGTGAACAGTTAAAAAAAGAACATCTTGAAACTAAAAGCACTTTTTTTTACAAGTTGCTTCATCACCGTTTTTGGTTGGTTCGCATTATAGCTTCAGCACTATATTCGGTTTGGATTGTAATTATGGCTATTGGAAGCTTTTTAGCTTGGTTGGCCGCAGCTATTTCAGCCTAATGAAAAAACAAAAAAATTATTCCTTTTTAATTTTTATAACTTTGGTATTGAGTGCCGCAACAGTATATTTTCTTCAAAAAAACGAAATAATCTTACCCAAACTGATAAACAATCACTTTAACGATTTGGTTGCACTTCCAATTGTACTTAGTATTTGTTTGTGGAGCATTAGAAAAATTCATAACAATCCGAAATTCCAATTATCATTTTTACAATGCCTAATGATGGTGCTTTTTTATAGCTGGTTTTTTGAGTTGTATTTACCAAAAATTAATCCACGTTATACGGCAGATGTGATTGATGTTGCTATGTATTTAGTGGGCGGATTACTCTTTTATTTTGTTCATAAAAAGTAAGTGTGATTAAAAAAACGCAAATAAATCATCTATTTTAATAAAGTTTTAACATTTAAATTTAAAAATACTTATATTTGAAGTTATAACTTAATTTTTAAAAATTTTTATGAGAAAAATCTTATTTTTAATAGCAATGTTTATTTGTACCAACTCCATCTATTCACAAGATTATGTTGATATTGTAAAACTTTCTGTAAACAACACTACTTTAGGTAACATTGAGGATGATTACGAAACTAGTGTTAACAACACCAACTTTGAATTGTACTACCCTAAACAACTTTCTGAAAAATTTGTTCTTCTTATGGGTTTAACAGCCGAAAACACAAGATTAAACTTAGCAAAAGATTTTGAAAGAACAAGCTTGACCATGACGCGATTGAATTTAGGATTTAAATACCAACATTCAGAAAAATGGTCGGGAACGTATGTTTTACTTCCAAAAATTGCTTCTGATTTTGACAACATTGGTTCAAACGATTTTCAAATTGGTGCTTTAGCCATTCTTGATTACCAATACAATGAATCGTCTAAAGTTAAGTTTGGTTTGTACAGCTCTACAGAAAACCATGGTGCTACCTTAACTCCGATTGTTGGTTTATGGCACCGTTCAAAAGACAGCAAGTTTTACATCAACGCTACTTTACCAATTCGAATGGATGCTAATTATGCACTTACTAAAAACTTCAGCGTTGGATCTGATTTATTAACATCAATTAAATCTTATAATTTATCAGAGTTTAACTCAGATGTATATGTTCAAGAAGAATCTATTCGTTTTGCATTGTATGCTGCATTAGGTTTAATGGAAAATTCGATTATTTTGAGAGGAAAGATTGGTTTTGACACTACTGATTACGGGGCTTTTAATAGTAACGAAAAAGTTGGCGTTCAAGTGTTAACATTCCCTTTAAGTACTGACAAAAGAGAGCGATTAAATTCAGAATTTGATTCAGCCTTGTATTTAGGTTTTGATGCCATTTACCGATTTGATTTAACGAAAGCTAAAAAAGATGAATAAACAATAAGGGAGCTGAAAAGCTCCTTTTTTATTACAACAACTTCCCTTCTTCTCTTTCGTAAAACACGTCAATCGATAATTTTTCTTGTTGGGAAGCCATAACGGCTAATGCATCGCAACGTTCGTTTTGTGGATGACTGTTGTGTCCTTTTACCCATTGAAAATCGACTTGGTGTTGGCGGTATATTTTTAAGAAACGAATCCATAAATCTGGATTTTTCTTGGCTTTGAAGTTGATTTTTTCCCACTGAAATACCCAGCGTTTTTCTACTGCATCCACCACATATTTGGAATCAGAAACGACTAAAACCTTTGTCTTTGGGGTTTTTAATTTTTCCAAGCCTACAATTACCGCTAATAATTCCATTCGGTTATTGGTCGAGAGTCGAAAACCTTCGAAAAATTCTTTTTTATACGGAGTTCCAACCATTTCCATGACTACGCCATAGCCAGCCGGACCAGGATTCCCCTTGGCGGCACCGTCTGTATATATGTGGACTTCGTGAGACAAGTAAAAAGGGATTTAGATATTAGGGATTAGTTTTTCTATTATTTCTGGAAAATAGCGCTGTTCCAATTCATGAACCTTTTGTGCAATTTCTTCAGCCGAATTGCAATCTTCAACATTGACGGCTTTCTGAAAAATGAACTCGCCTTCATCGTAATGTTCGTTTACATAATGAATAGTGATTCCGGTTTCTTTTTCTTTATTGTCCAAAACTGCTTGATGCACATGCATTCCATACATGCCTTTTCCACCGTAATTTGGCAATAGAGCAGGATGAATATTAATCACTTTTGGATATTCCTTTAATATAGATTCAGGAAATTTTAGTAAAAATCCAGCCAAAACAATCAAATCAGGTTGAAACTTACTTAGTTCGCGTAAGACAAATCCTTCATTTAATTGTGCTTTTGTAAAAACAACTGAAGGAATTTGGTGGTTTTCTGCTCTTTCCAATACCTTAGCATCTGATTTGTTTGAAAATATTACATTAACCCTTCCTAAATTAGAGTTTTTAAAATATTGCATGATGTTTTCAGCATTAGAGCCATTACCAGAAGCAAAAATCGCTATTTTTTTCATTAGTATCAGTGTAATTACAGTACAAAAAAAGGAATAATTATTGGTAAAAAATAGAAAAAAGACTTCTTTATGAATTATTTTTTTTATTTTCGTAGTCACATTTAGTAACAATAATGTTGTTTTAAAATAAGTTTTTTTATTTTTGCCAACAAATTAAATTAAAAATTAAAGATTATGTCAGACATTGCATCAAGAGTAAAAGCGATTATCGTAGACAAATTAGGTGTTGACGAAAACGAAGTTGTAACAGAGGCTAGCTTCACTAACGATTTAGGAGCTGATTCATTAGACACTGTTGAGCTAATTATGGAATTCGAAAAAGAATTTGATATTCAAATTCCAGATGATCAAGCGGAAAACATTGCTACTGTAGGTCAAGCTATTTCTTACATCGAAGAGGCTAAGAAATAATATCTAATGCATCCATGAAGTTCGCTTCATGGATGTTTTATTATTTTAATGTACTGAAGTCTTTTTAAGATTTAAACATTGATTGTATTACAATCATCACTTATAAAATATGTAATACCCATTGTTTCTTTTAGTTTTCATTAAAAGCACTTTGGGTTTTTTTATATAACATAAAATTCTAGTCTATGCAATTAAAACGTGTTGTAGTTACAGGTCTTGGAGCCTTAACGCCTATTGGAAATACCCTTCAAGAATATTGGGACGGTTTAAAAAACGGTAAAAGTGGTGCTGCCCCTATTACTTACTACGATACTGAAAAGCACAAAACTAAATTTGCTTGCGAAATCAAAAACTTCAATGTAGAAGATTTCATCGACAAAAAAGAAGTTCGTAGAATGGATAAATTTGCTCAATATGCCATTGTAGCAAGTGATGAAGCAATTAAAGATGCTGGAATTTCATTAGAAAATGTGGACAAACACCGCGTAGGAGTAATTTGGGGTGCTGGTATTGGAGGTTTACAAACCTTCCAAGATGAAGTCATGAATTACGCAGCTGGTGATGGAACACCTCGTTTTAGTCCATTCTTTATTCCAAAAATGATTGCAGATATTGCTCCAGGACACATTTCAATGCGAAATGGTTTTATGGGGCCAAATTATACCACAGTTTCTGCTTGTGCTTCTTCTGCAAATGCTTTAGTAGATGCTTTTAACTACATTCGTTTAGGCATGTGCGATGTTATTGTTTCAGGAGGTTCTGAAGCAGCGGTTACTATAGCTGGAATGGGCGGATTCAACTCCATGCAAGCTTTATCAACAAGAAATGAAACACCAGAAACCGCTTCAAGACCATTCGACGCTACGAGAGACGGATTTGTTTTAGGTGAAGGTGCTGGCGCTTTGGTTTTAGAAGAATACGAACATGCAATTGCTCGTGGTGCTAAAATCTACTGTGAAGTTGGTGGTGGTGGTTTATCTTCGGATGCGTATCACTTAACGGCTCCGCACCCAGAAGGAATTGGCGTTATTGCCGTAATGCAAAACTGTTTGCGTGATGCTGGGTTAAAACCAGAAGACGTAGATCACATCAATACACACGGAACATCAACGCCACTTGGTGATGTTGCCGAATTAAAAGCAATTAGTCATGTTTTTGGTGCACACGCAAAGAACATTAACATTAATTCAACTAAATCGATGACTGGACACTTATTAGGTGCTGCTGGTGCTATTGAGGCAATTGCTTCTATTTTAGCTATGCAACACAGTTTAGTGCCGCCAACGATTAACCATACTACGGTAGACGAAAACATTGATCCATCATTAAACTTAACTTTAAATCATGCGCAAAAACGTGAAATTAAAGTAGCCATGAGTAATACTTTTGGATTTGGTGGTCATAATGCTTGTGTTTTATTCAAAAAATTTGAGAACTAAGATTGCATGCGTCGCCTATTTAAAAAAATAACAAAAAATTCCCGCTCTGAAGAAGACGGGATTTTTTTTGATAAACTTTACAAAATACTTGGTTTTAAACCTACCGAATTAAAATATTACAAAAAAGCTTTCACGCATCGTTCTTCCAACAAATTAGACGAAAAAGGCAATCCCTTTAATTATGAACGTTTGGAATTTTTGGGTGATGCCATGCTAGGAAGTGTAATTGCAGCACATATTTACAATGAAGTTCCTACGGGCGATGAAGGTTATTTAACCAAAATGCGTTCAAAAATTGTAAGTAGAGAACATTTGAACGAATTGGGTAGAGATTTAAACCTGATCCAATTTTTAGAAAGCAAAGTAAATCCCCAACATTTTGGCGAAAATATCTTCGGGAATATTTTTGAAGCTTTTATTGGTGCTATTTATCTCGACAAAGGCTTTATCTATTGTGAAAAATTCATTCATAAAAAAGTGATTGAACCGTATGTTGACATTCCAAAATTGGAAGGAAAGGTAATCAGCTACAAAAGTTTGGTTATTGAATGGTGTCAGAAGGAGAAAAAATCATTTTTGTTTGATATTTTCGAAGACAATGGCATGGAAAATCAGAAATATTTTGGTGTAAAATTAGTGATTGACGGGAAAATAATTGCTAAAGGTCGTGCCACTTCCAAGAAAAAAGCCGAAGAAAAAGCAGCCCAACGCGCTTACTTTGCCTTACAAGAAAAAATGGATAAAAAATCCTAGTTTACCAAAAGGTTTCGGCTGCTAAAAATTCGTTAACTTCTACTTTTGGAATGCTAAAACATATTTAAAGTAGTATCTTTGTCGCAAATAAAATCTGCAATGGCAATTCATAAAATTCAAATAGATGATTTTGATTCAGCTAATTATGAAGTAGTTGCTATTCATGCTTCCATTGAAGATTATCGATTGGCTTATTTTTTGAACCAAACTTTCGGTATTCAATTAAGCAAATGCGACCATCCTATCGAATTGAAAAATAAAGAAGGAAAAAGTAACTTCCAATTGTTTATATACGATGACGAGTTGCAAGATGTTTGCTGGAGTTTAATTGAAAATCAATCGGTTATAAGTGAAGAAAATGAAGCTGTTGTTGGAATTTTCGATGCTATTGAAACCCGTTCGTTTTTATTGCCCGAAGTCAAAAAAGCCGATTTTATTTTGAAAATTGAAAACATCGATTCGCAGTTCAATGCCGTGCAATTGGCTCAAAAAATAAGTGAAATAGCCTTTGTAACCACTGCATATCCAATTGAAATCGAAAACTTTAAATCTAAAAACAATTTAATTTTTTAATTAAAATGCCAACAAATAAAAAAACCAAAATAGTTGCCACATTAGGACCAGCTTGTAGCACAAAAGAAGTAATCAAAGAAATGATTGATGCTGGTGTAAATGTATTTCGAATCAACTTTTCACACGCCGATTATACCGATGTTAAACAACGCATCGACACCATTAGAGAACTGAATGAAGAATTTGGCTACACCACTTCCATTTTAGCTGATTTACAAGGACCAAAATTGCGTGTTGGGGTAATGAAAGAAGATATCATGGTAAACAAAGGCGATATCATTACATTTACTACTGCCGAAGATATTTTAGGAACTGCTTCTCGTGTTTATATGAACTACAAAGAATTTCCTAAAGATGTAAACCCAGGGGAAAGAATCTTATTGGACGACGGAAAATTGATTTTCGAAGTAATCAAAACCGATAAAAACACCGAAGTAGAAGCAAAAGTAATTCAAGGCGGTCCATTGAAATCGAAAAAAGGAGTGAATTTACCCAATACCAAAGTTTCTCTTCCTGCTTTAACGGAAAAAGACATTAAAGATGCTTTGTTTGCTATTGAAAGTAAAGTGGATTGGATTGCTTTATCCTTCGTAAGAACATCAAAAGACTTGGAAGATTTACAAGATTTGATTAACAAATATTCGGATCATAAAATTCCAATTATTGCCAAAATTGAAAAACCTGAAGCAGTAGAAAATATCGATAAAATTGTAGCGTTTTGCGATGGTTTGATGGTAGCTCGTGGCGATTTAGGAGTAGAAATTCCAGCGGAACAAGTACCGTTAATTCAGAAAAAATTAATTCACAGAGCCAAAACCGCTCGAATTCCAGTAATTGTGGCGACTCAAATGATGGAAACGATGATTACCAGTTTAACACCAACAAGAGCCGAAGTAAACGACGTTGCCAACTCGGTAATGGACGGTGCTGATGCGGTAATGCTTTCTGGAGAAACTTCAGTAGGAAATTATCCGGTGCAAGTAATTGAAACCATGACGAAGATTATCGAAAGCGTAGAAGATTCGCCGTTAATTAAAGTACCACAAAGTGCGCCACATATTAGAACCAAGCGTTTTGTTACGAAAAACATCTGTTATCACGCAGCAATTATGGCTGATGATATCAATGCCAAAGCTATTACAACATTAACGAATTCTGGTTACACAGCATTCCAAATTTCAGCATGGCGACCAAAATCACATATTTTGGTATTTACTTCTAACAAACGTATTTTAACGCAATTGAACTTGCTTTGGGGTGTTCGTGCTTTCTATTATGACAAGTTTGTAAGTACCGATGATACTGTGGATGACATCAACCAAATTTGCCAAGAAAAAGGCTATGTAAAACAAGGCGATATGCTGATTAACCTAGCCGCGATGCCAATTGTAGCCAAAGGAATGGTAAATACGCTTCGTGTTTCTGAAATAGAGTAAACTTTAGTTTTTATACATAAAAAACATCCGTTTTGAGTTTTCAGAACGGATGTTTTTGGTTTTTGTCATTTGTTGCAATGGTTTACTAAAACTCAAACTGCAATTGTACCGAAACACTTTTTTGCTTCGGAGCTTCCTTAGTTTTTTCTTGGTTGTTCAAATTGTTTAATGACAAACCTAATAAACGAACCGAATTTTTCAATCGCTCTTGATACAGCAATTCTTTGGCAACATCAATGATTAAATTCTTATCGGAGATGTAATACGGCAAAGTTTTACTTCGGGTTTGCAGTGAAAAATCGGAGTATTTGAGTTTTAGTGTGATTGTTTTTCCTGCTATTTTGCTTTTTTGTAATCGTTTTTCTAATTCGTTAGCAATGCTGATAATTTTCTCTTCCAAAAATACTTCCGAAGACAAATTTTCAAAAAAAGTACGTTCCGCACCCACCGATTTCACTGTTCGATTGGGTTTTACCGCACTGTTGTGAATGCCGCGACTGATTTGGTAGTAGTATTGGGCACTATTCCCAAAATGTTTTTCTAAAAATTCCAATGGTTTTTGCTTCAAATCATATCCTGTAAAAATGCCTAATTGGTACATTTTTTCGGCAGTAACTTTCCCAATTCCGTAGAATTTTTTAATGTCCAATTGTTCCAAAAACGCCCCAACTTCTTCCGGATTTACCGTTTTTTGTCCGTTAGGTTTGTTGTAATCGGAAGCAATCTTGGCTACAAATTTATTCACCGAAATACCAGCCGAAGCCGTTAAACCTACTTCTTCAAAAATACGTTTTCTGATTTCTTGTGCTAATAGTGTAGCACTTGGAAAGTTTTTCTTGTTTTCGGTAACATCCAAATACGCTTCATCTAACGAAAGTGGCTCCACTAAATCGGTATATTCGAAGAAAATTTTTCTGATTTTTCGTGAAATTTCTTTGTAACGGTCAAATCGTGGCGGCACAAATAAAATTTCCGGACATAATTTTTTGGCTTGCACGCCACTCATCGCACTACGAACACCAAACTTTCGAGCTTCATAACTCGCCGCTGAAACCACACCACGAACTTCACTTCCTCCAACAGCCAAGGGTTTTCCTTTCAACAACGGATTGTCCATTTGCTCCACAGAAGCATAAAACGCATCCATGTCGATATGAATAATTTTTCGATGTGAAATGGGCTCGGTCATGATACAAAGTTAGTTATTTTGGTAATTGAATGATTTTGGATTCTCAGATTTTTGTTTTGCCACAAAGAGACTAAGACGCAAAGATTTTGTTTGAAGTTTTAGAACGCAACTGACACGGATTTAAGCTGATTTTTTATGTTCACAAAGACGCTAAGTCGCAAAAGATTTTTTTAATTTCTTCAATCTGTGTTCCTGAAAAAGAAAAAAGATGTTAGACTTTAAATTTTTGATTATTATTGAATTTTGAAATTGAACTTGTTCTTGAAATTGAACTTGATTTTTGAACTTGCCCTTGAATTTGTTTACCTTTGAATAAAACTTTTCCATGATTGAAATTGAACGTAAATTTTTAGTCACCTCAACGGCTTTTTTAGATGAATTTCGTACCAAAAACCGAATAGTTCAAGGCTATTTGTCTTCGGTTCCAGAACGAACGGTTCGTGTGCGCATCAAAGGAGATAAAGGCTTTTTAACTATCAAAGGAAAAAGTTCAGATTCAGGCATGAGCCGGATGGAATGGGAAAAAGAAATTGCCTTGGAAGAAGCCGAACAACTGTTGCTTTTGTGCGAAGCCGGTGTAATTGATAAAATTCGCTATGAAATTCCGGTTGGAAAACATTTGTATGAAGTTGATGTTTTTTCAGGGGAAAATGAAGGATTAATTCTAGCAGAAATTGAACTAGAATCAGAAAATGAAACTTTTGAAAACCCGAATTGGCTAGGAATGGAAGTAACCAATGATACTCGTTATTACAACGCCTATTTGAGTCAAAAACCTTTTAAAACCTGGTAAAATGAGATACTTTTTAACTTTTTTTGGAATCTTTATGGTATTGGCATGTTCCAATTCCAAAACGGCTACTACGAAAACTAGTGCGGAAAAACCGAAACCGACTACTAAACACGAAATTTTTGAATACAAAGAAGGCGATACGACTTATGTGATGCAAAAGTATTTTTTGGTTTTATTGAAAAAAGGAAGTAATCGCACCCAAGATGCAACAACTGCTGCTGAAATTCAAAAACAACACATGGAACATTTAACTTGGTTAGATAAATTAGGAAAAGTAAGTGTTGTTGGCCCAAGTCAAGGACATGAAACCGTTGCTGGTTTTGTTTTGTTTAATACAGAAACCTTACAAGAAGCCGATAGTTTAGCTAAACTAGATCCAGCCGTAAAAGCAGGACGATTAGAGGTTGAAACTATTCCGTGGTGGGCAGCTAAAGGAAGTAAATTGAAATAGAAAAGCTATTGGTTTACTAAAATTCTAAAAAAACACTTCGACTTCGCTCAGTGTGACAATTTAGAACTTCAAAATAAACCAATAGCTTTTAAAATTATTTTGTTTTCTTAACGTATTGGGTTAAGATTACGATATGTTGGTTTTCTACTCTACCTTCGATTTGCTCGGCGTTGTCCCAAACCAATTTGATATTATGAACCGCAGCTCCGCGTTTTGCAGTAAAATTAGCTCCTTTTACATCCAAATCTTTAATCAACACTACCGAATCACCATCTTGTAAGATATTACCATTACTATCTTTGTGAATGATTTTACCTTCTTCCTCTTCGCCTTCGCCAGTAGCTTTTGCCCATTCCAAAGCTTCTTCATCTAAATACATCATCTCTAGCAAATCGTTGTTTTTCAAACGGGCTAACATGCGCCAAGATAAAATTTGAACAGGTAAATGCTCGCTCCACATACTTTCAGACAAACTTCTCCAATCGTTTTCGTTTGTAGTTTCTGGATTTTCAACTTGGTCTTTTAAGTTTTTGGCCAATAAAACCGAATGTTCTACACTTTCAGTTGTAAATGGTGGCAAGGTATAAACTACTAAATCATGTTCGTCACCACTAATTTCGCAAACGGAATTGCTTCTGTCTTTTAATTTTTTTTCTATTATGCTCATGGCTTATAAATTAAAACTCACTCCAACAGAGAAGTTAAATTGGTTATTTAATCTTTGATAACCTGTTGGGTCATTTTCATAAGTTGCAATAGGAAATTGTATTTCAGAATATAAACCAATTCCTTCTGTAAAGAAATACCTTGCCCCTAAATGCGCTCCAAAGTTTCTTACCCCAAGATTTAATCCTGGATAAAAATCAAATTTTTCCTCTATATCAAAAATATCCGCAATATGCGCACTAAATCTTCCTCTGATATCAAATCGGTCTTCAAACTTCACACTTGTTCCTTCTAAATCTTTAACACCTAATAAATATCCCGCTTGAAAACCAACAGACATATTTTTACCTAAACCAAAATCAGTTGTTGCAGTAACTCCATTTGCGTTTTCTTGAAAAATAGCTCCTACTTGAAATTTGGTATCCCCTTTTCCTTTGAAAACTTGCGCTTGACCAAAAAAACCTGACAATACTACTAAGGCTAATACTATATTTCTCATTTTTTCATGTTTAATTTATGATGCAAAGATACGATTTATGAATTAATTGCGTCCGTTTTCATCAGGATACAAATCGGGTAAGGCGTCGCTTTGGAAGAATTCTTTGGTATCAACATTCATTATGGTTAATTTCCCTTTAAAAGCAGCTCCAGTATCTACATTCCAAATACAGGCTTTTTGAATCGGAACTTTTTCTCCAATTCGAGTAACTGGTGTGTGCCCAATGTAAATTTCATCATACAATTTGAAGCGATTGGGATAAAAATCATCCGTTATTTTTAAATTGGGGTTTAAAGCTAAAGCGGTTTCCCACAACGTTCTATCCCAATAATACATGGCTTCAAAGTATTCGTGTTCCACACCTTTCACGTTGGTGAAACCAGCATGAATAAACAAACGATTTTGGTTATCAATGAAATAATTTTGTAAGGTATTATCTAAAAAATGAATGTGTTGTTTTTTGGTAATTTTATCTACATGGGTATAAGCTTTAATAGTTGATTCGCCACCATGTTTGTACCATTCTTCATGATAGGAATTGGTTTTCAAATATTTAGAAAGCAACTCATCATGATTTCCTCTAATGAAAACACAATTTTGTTTGGTTTGTAAGTCCATTAAAAAATCAATAACGGCAGCCGATTCGCTCCAACCGTCCACATAATCACCTAAAAAAATTAATTGGTCTTCAGGTTGTACATTGGCTTTCGTTAAAACTTGTTGTAAGGCTCTTAATCCGCCGTGAATGTCTCCAATTACAAATGTTTTAGTCTTTGTCATATTTCATTTTTCTTAAAACGCGCATGGCTTCTTTAAAAGCTACATACGGTTCTTGATTTTCCAATTGTTTTAAATGCGGTTTGGCATCAATTAATTTTTGTTTGGCTTCCTGAAAACCATTCAAATAACAAATCATTAAAGTGGCTGGTAAATTTTCAATCTCTTTTTGATTGGAAATTCCGCTAATTCCTTGTTTTTCCAAACGCTTGAGCAAAGATAAGCTAGAATTATAAATATGATGCAACATTTTTCGGTTGTATTGTGGCGGTTCAAAGAGCATTTCGGTTTCCATTTTATAGTAGCCGTTGTCAAAAAATGTGATGGTAAGTTGTTCCAATGGATAAAAAGTAGTTTTATCATTAATTCCCAATGGAATATATTCGGTTATCACAAAAGTACTATCGGTGAAATCAATAGTAACATCGTCCATAGCGGAATAAAACAGTTTCACTTGTTCGTTGACCAATTCAATATCTACTCTAGAAAAGAATGTTTTATCGCGGATTTTTTTCTTAATTCCAGCCCAACAAACCACAAATAATTCTTTAAAAACTTTATGTTTGGCATTCAAATCTTTGTGTTTGTTCAGCATAAAATCTAAAACACCATCGAGTGTATGTTCAATAATATTTCTCGAATTGTTTTCAATACTAATAACAATTTCAATATTGCTTTTTGAAAATTGAATTTTTTCTTCCGTTGGAATAGAATTACTTCCGCGTCTAACAAAATAGGAATTTGCTGTTGTAGTATGAATTCCCTTTTTGAAATACGAAACTTTACTTTTGGGACGAATGGTTACCAATCCAATAACCCTATCTTTTGGCAAATGCGGAAAAGGAATGTTTTCATATTGAATTTTAGGTGGATTTTCCAAAAAAGCATTGACTAAATTTTGAATGCGGCTATCATCAAAAAAGTCTACTCCTACCATTTCGTTCGTTTCATCTTCCACACCAATTACAATATAAGAATTATTAGCAGGATTGGAATTGGAAAGCGCGCAAATGTGTTTTAAAAACTTCGCTTTTCCTTCTTTGGAATGTAAATTCAATTGCCGTTTTTTGTCATAAAAACTATTCTCATCATTATGAGCTAATAAATTTTTGATAAGCAAGCGTTTATTAATCATATTTAACTTCAATAGATGAAAACTTTCTCAATTTACTAATAAAGTAGTTAAAAAAATTAGTGTTTATAAAATTTTTCTTAAAAGTATAAAACTAAATCATAAATAAGTCCCAAAATCTACTATTTTTGCGGTTTTTTAACGGTATATTAACACCGAAATCTTAAATAAATTTTCAATTTTGAAATGTTAAATATTTTTATAAAATTTGACCCAAATAAACACTAAAATGGAAGAAAATACTGCGTCTTTAGACATTAGAGCTATTAATGAAAAAATAGAAAGAGAAAGCGCTTTTGTTGATCTTTTAACTATGGAAATGAACAAAGTAATCGTTGGTCAAAAACACATGATTGAACGTTTGCTTATCGGTCTTTTAGGCCAAGGACATATCTTACTAGAAGGTGTTCCAGGTTTGGCTAAAACTTTAGCTATTAACACATTATCTCAAGCAGTTCACGGTTCTTTTAGTAGAATTCAGTTCACGCCTGATTTGCTTCCTGCCGATGTAGTAGGAACTATGATTTACAACATCAAAGCCAATGACTTCTCAATAAAGAAAGGACCAATTTTCGCTAATTTCGTGCTTGCTGACGAGATTAACCGTGCGCCAGCCAAAGTACAATCAGCTTTACTTGAAGCGATGCAAGAAAAACAAGTTACTATTGGTGATGAAACTTTCAAATTGGACAAACCTTTCTTGGTAATGGCAACGCAAAACCCTGTAGAACAAGAAGGAACGTATCCGTTACCAGAAGCGCAAGTAGACCGTTTCATGCTAAAAACCGTTATCGATTATCCAAAAATGGAAGACGAAAGAATGGTAATTCGTCAAAATTTAGCTGGAAAACATGAAAAAGTAAACGCAGTGGTTTCTGTAGAACAAATTTTGAGAGCACAAGAAGCCGTTCGTGAAGTTTATATGGACGAAAAAATTGAAAAATACATTTTAGATATTATTTTCGCTACGCGTTATCCAGAAAAATACAAATTAGAAAGTCTTAAACCGTTAATCAGTTTTGGTGCATCGCCACGTGGAAGTATCAACTTGGCAACTGCTGCTAAGTGTTATGCGTTCATCAAGCGTAGAGGTTATGTAATTCCAGAAGATGTGCGCGCCGTTGTTCACGATGTATTGCGTCACAGAATTGGAATAACTTATGAAGCCGAAGCCGAAAATATAACATCTGTTGACATCATCAACAAAATTGTAAACGAAGTAGAAGTGCCTTAATTTAGTTAACAGTATTCAGTCTCAGTTAGCAGTTGACTCTGTAAAATCACTGCGACTGCCAACTGCGACTGCCAACTAATAAAAATGGATACCAAAGAAATACTAAAAAAAGTTCGTAAAATAGAAATCAAAACCCGAAGATTGAGTGATCATATCTTTTCGGGAGAATATCATACGTCTTTTAAAGGTCGCGGTATGACGTTTTCTGAAGTGCGTCAATACCAATACGGAGACGATATTCGTGCGATTGATTGGAATGTAACCGCGCGATATAACGAACCTTACGTAAAAGTTTTCGAAGAAGAGCGCGAACTCACCATGATGTTAATGGTTGATATTTCGGGTTCGGAAAGTTTTGGTACAAAAAACCAATTGAAAAGTGAAGTAGTAACCGAAATTGCCGCCACTTTGGCGTTTTCTTCCACCCAAAATAATGACAAAGTTGGATTGATTCTATTTTCAGATGCTATCGAATTGTATATTCCACCGAAAAAAGGAAAGTCGCACGTGTTACGCATCATTCGTGAGTTGATTGAATTTCAACCGAAAAGCAAAAAAACCGATTTGGCACAAGCTTTGAAATTTCTTTCTAGCGTAATGAAGAAAAAAGCTATCGTGTTTTTGATTTCGGATTTTATGACTTCAAGTTACGAACATCCATTGAAAATTGCTGCTAGAAAACACGATGTTACAGGAATTCGTGTATTTGATCCACGAGAAGCTTCGTTGCCAAATATTGGTTTAGTCAATATGGTTGATGCAGAAACAGGTCAAACCCTTTTGGTGGATACGACTTCCAAAAATACACGCTTAAATTATGAGAAATTTTACCATGAAAATGTAAAATATTTCACCGAAACCTTTTCAAAATCAGGTGCGGGAAGTTTGAGTTCGAGAGTAGACCAAAGTTATGTTACAAAACTTTTGGGTTATTTTAAAGCAAGACATTAAAGATAATAGATTTTTGAAATTAGAGGTTAGACAATTCAATCAACTTCAAATTAATTAAGAAGAAATGAACACTAGTAAAAGAAATATTTATAGCAATTGGATGAAAACATTTTTTGTTTTTTTCCTGTTTTCGAGCATTTCTTTTTCCCAATCGATAACGTCTTCTGTAGATTCAACGGCTATTAAAATTGGTTCGCAATTTCATTTAACCATTAAAGCCAATGTTACTAAGAAAGACAAAGTAGTGTTTCCTGATGGTCCGTTTTTTGGTCAATTAGAAGTCTTAGAATCCTATCCAATCGATACCATTGCGAAAGACGATAAATTAGAGTTAATCAAAAAATACGGCTTAACGCAATTCGATTCGGGTCGTTATGTGATTCCAAAATTAGTAGTCTTAATTAACAACCAATCCATTAAAACCGATTCATTTGCTGTTGTGGTAAATCCAGTAATTGTCGACACGCTGAAGCAACAAATGTATGACATCAAATCCATAATTGAGGTAGAAAAACCTATGGATTGGTGGTGGTTATATCTGATTTTGTTGTTACTGGGATTGGCCGCTTTAGGTTTTGGATTGTATTATTTCATCAAAAATCGCCAAACCAAAAAGAATGAAGCCGAAGCTATTTTATTTGCCTCGCCCATTGAAAAAGCGTTGACTCAATTACAAAATTTAGAGAAAAAAGAACTTTGGCAAAAAGGCGAAACCAAAACGTATTATTCTGAATTGACGGATATTGCTCGAAATTACATCGAAGAAGCCATAGAAATTCCAGCTATGGAAAGTACTTCAAACGAATTGTACGATGCCATGAAAGTTGTTGTTCGAAAGAAAAAAATCAAATTAAGCAATAACGATTTAGAGAATTTCAAGAAAGTATTATTCAATGCCGATTTAGTAAAGTTTGCCAAATCAAAGCCACTGGATTTTGAAATCCAAAACGACAAAAAAAGCATTGATACCTTCTTGATTTCCTTAGATAAAGCCATTCCAAGAAGCGAAGAAGAAACCGAAAATCTTTTCGCCGAAGAAATGAAACGCAAAAAAGAAAAGAAACAAAAACTTCAACGCATATTAATTCCTGCTTCGGCAGTTGGATTTGTACTATTGTTGGTTGGTGTTTTCTTAGGCGTTACCAAAGGTGTTGATTACGTAAGAGAAAATTGGTTAGGCCACACCGCAGAATCGTTATTAAAAGAAGAGTGGATTACTTCAGATTATGGTGAACCCGCCATTTCTATTGCAACTCCTAAAGTATTGAAACGTGTTGTAGACGAACGCATTCAAAACAATTTGCCGCCCAATGTTAAGTCGGCTAGTATGTTTGCTTATGGAAGTGTTTTAGATAATTTTTCGATTGTACTCAAAACAACGGCATTCAAAGATACAACTGCAATTGATTTAGAACGTGCATTAGAAAGTGATTTAAAAACATTGGAAACCATGGGCGCTCAAAATATCACCGTAAAAGTAGATGATTATGAAGACCCAAAAGGCTTAACCGGAAAAAGAGCTTACGGAACATTTACAGCATTAGACCCAATCAACAACAAACAGTTTCAAATGGGTTACGAAATTTTAGCTTTTGCTCAAGCTTCTGGCGGTCAAGAATTGTTTCTAATTTACAGAGAAGACGACAAATTTGCTCGTGAGGTGATGGATCGGGTTTTGGCATCTGTTGAACTTAAAAAAGCTGCACAATGATGACAAATATAAGTTTTCTTCATCCCGAGTTTTTTTGGTTGTTTTTGGTTTTACCACTAGCAATTGGCTGGTATTTCTACAAACGTAAGGAGCAATCGCCAACGTTGAAAATGAGTTCGCTAACGCCTTTTGGCAATCAAACATCATGGGTAGCAAAATTGAAACCGCTACTTTTTGTATTGCGATTATTGGCTTTAAGTAGTATCATTGTAGCTTTAGCGCGACCAAGAAGTGTTGATGTTTCTGCCAAATCAAGAGTGACCAAAGGAATCGATATTGTAATGGCCATCGACGTTTCAGGAAGTATGCTCGCGAAAGATTTAAAACCGAACCGATTAGAAGCCTTAAAACGCGTAGCCGGCACTTTTGTAGAAGATAGAATCAACGATAGAATTGGATTAGTAGTTTATGCAGGCGAAAGTTACACACGAACACCAGTAACTTCAGATAAAACCGTGGTTTTGCAATCTTTAAAAACCATTGAATACGACGATACTGTAATTGCTGATGGAACGGCAATTGGTGTTGGTTTAGCCACTGCCATTAATCGTTTGCGTGATAGTAAAGCAAAAAGTAGAATCATTATTTTGTTGACCGATGGTGTCAATAATTCTGGAACAATCGACCCAAGAATGGCTTCTGATATTGCTGAACAATACGGTATTAAAGTGTATACCATTGGTATTGGCACAAATGGAGTGGCACCGTTTCCAATTGGCAAAAAAAATGGCGAATTTGTATACCAAAACATGCCAGTAGAAATCGATGAAAAATTGATGCGAGAAATTGCAAAAACTACCAATGGAAAATATTTTAGAGCCACAAGTAATAAGAAATTGGAAGAAATCTACGAGGAAATCAACCAATTAGAAACCACCGAAATCGAAGAACAAAAATATTTCAATTACGACGAAAAATTCAAACCGTTAGTGCTATTGGCGATGTTGCTTTTAGCCATCGAATTGCTACTGAAAAATACCGTATTTAGAAGTTTTATTTAAAAGTTATGTATCTATTAGAAGAACCAAAATATTTGTATTTACTACTACTAATTCCCATTTTAGTAGCGCTTTTTCTTTTCCAAATGCTTTGGAAGAAGAAAAAACAAAAAGAATTTGGCGATTTAGAATTGGTACAAAAATTGAGTCCAGAAAAATCGGTTTTTAAGCCAGTTTTGAAGTTTGGTACGTTACTTTTGGCTTTGCTTGCTTTGATTTTTGCTTTGGTCAACCCAAAAATTGGAACCAAAATGGAAACTGTAAAACGTCAAGGAATTGATATTGTATTTGCGCTCGATATTTCAAAAAGTATGCTAGCGGAAGATGTTGCGCCCAACCGACTCGATAAATCCAAACAAATTATTTCCCAAATCATCAATAATTTAGGAAATGATAGAATTGGAATTGTAGGTTATGCCGGAAGTGCTTATCCTGTTTTACCTATGACAACCGATTATAGCATTGCCAAAATGTACTTGCAAAATATGAATACCAATATGGTTTCATCGCAAGGAACGGCTTTGAATGATGCAGTTAATTTAGCAACCAAATATTTCGATGCGGTTGATACGAGCAAACTAATCATTCTAGTTTCTGATGGAGAAGACCACAGCGAAGGACAATCGGAGGCGATTGATTTGGCCATTGAAAAAGGCATTAAAATCATCACCATTGGAGTTGGAACAGAAAAAGGCGGACCAATACCAATAAAAGCAGATAACAACATAATTGCAGGTTACAAAAAAGACAGCAACGGCGAAACGGTTATTACAAAATTGAATCCAAGTTTATTAACCGAAATCGCTGAAAGCACAAAAGCAGGTTATATTGATGGAACTTCAACTAAAGTCGTACTTGAACAAATCAAAAACGCTTTAGACAACATCGAAAAAACAGAATTTGAAACCCAACAAATAGCCGAATACCAGACGCAATACCAATGGTTTATAGGTTTTGCCTTTTTGTTGTTGTTGTTAGATGTTTTCTTTTTAGAACGCAAAACGGCTTGGTTACAAAAGTTGAATTTATTTAATGAGAAAAAGTAAGATGAAGAGGATTATATTGATAGCATTACTTGGCATTTCGTCTTTTCTTTCCGCCCAAAAGAAAGACAAAAACTTGTATGAAGGAACGCAAGAATTTGGCAGTAAAAATTACATCAATTCGGAAGCGAATTTTCGTGTTTCTCAATCTAAAAATGAAGAAAAAAGAGCGGTTGCCAATTACAATTTGGGCAATAGTATTTACCGTCAAAACCAACCAGGTGAAGCCAAATTCAAGTTTTTTAATGCCGTAGAAAGTGCGAAAACCAAAGAAGAAAAGCACAAAGCCTATCACAACTTGGGCAATACGTTTATGCTGGAGGAAAACTATCAAGCCGCGGTTGATGCTTACAAAAATGCATTAAGAAACAATCCGTATGATGAGGAAACGCGTTACAATTATGCATTGGCAAAGCAAAAATTAAAAGAAAATCCGCCAAAAGGCAACCAAGACAACAAGGATAAGGACAAAGATAAAGACCAAAATCAGGATCAAAACCAAGACAATCAGGACGATAAAAAGGATAAAAAAGACAACGGAAACGACAAAGACAAAAAAGATTCTGACCAAGGCGATAAAGACGATAACAAAAACCAAGGCGACAAAAAAGAAGATAAAAACGAGGACAAAAAAGACGACAAACAGAGTCAGAATCCTAAACCTTCTGGAGCCAACAAACAACAAATTGAAAGTATCTTAGATGCTGTAAACAATGCTGAAAAGAACATTCAAGACAAAATAAACGCCAAAAAAGTAAAAGCACAACCCAAAACAAACGATAAAGATTGGTAATTTGAAAATGAAAAAGTTAGCCCTGTTATTTACCATTTTTCTGCACACACTTTTAGCCGCTCAAGACGTAAAATTTGAAGCAAAAGTGAGTAAAAACTCGTTGGGATTAAATGAAAATCTACAAATCAGTTTTGCTTTCAATCAAGATGGTGACAACTTTTCGCCGCCTGATTTTGAAGGCTTCCGTTTGGTTGGTGGTCCGTTTCAATCTACGAGTTATTCTTGGGTCAATGGTGTAAAATCATTCAACAGAAGTTTTACTTATATTTTACAACCTACCAAAAAAGGTACGTTTACCATCAAATCAGCAAGCATTGAATTTAATGACGAAATTTACAAAACGGCTCCAATAAAAATTTCGGTAACTGACGCCATTCAACAACCAAAAGACCCAAATAGTCCTGATTACAAAGCAGGTGAAGGCATTCATTTGGTAGCCGAAGTTTCCAAAGGAAATCCATATGTGAACGAACCTTTAACCGTGGTTTACAAATTGTATTTCGATCCAAGATTCATTGTTCGAAATGTTCGTGAAGTGGCTAATCCAAAGTACAACGGTTTTTGGAGTCAGCATATTGATATTAAAAAATTGGAAGCTGTTGCTGGCACTTACAACGGACAAGATTATGCTATGGTAGTTTGGCGAAAAGTAATTTTATATCCGTTAGAAGCTGGAAACAAACCATTGGAACCGCTTTCTATAGTTTTAGATGTTGATGTTCCTACGAGAAAACGCATTGGTTTTATGGAAACTATGACTTATGAAACCACTAGAAAAACAGTTTCCGCTGGAGCCAAGTCTATCAATGTGAAAGCGCTACCTGAAAAAGGAAAACCTGAAAATTTCACTGGAGCCGTTGGTGCTTTTGATTTCACTGTAAAAGCGTCTAAATCACAATTAAAAGCTGGAGAATCATTGGATTTGGTAGTAACCGCATCAGGAAATGGCAATTTGAAGTTGTTCCAATTACCAAAACCTGAATTTCCAAATGCATTTGAAGTTTTTGATCCGCAACATAAGGAAGAAGTCAACACGCCATTAACTGGAATGACTGGGAAAATTTCAGATACGTATACGATTATTCCGCAGTTTAAAGGAAAATATACCATCAAACCGCAATCTTTTTCATATTTCGATTTGAATTCCAATTCGTATAAAACCGTTACTTCTGAACCTATTGAAATTACGGTTTTGGAAGGAAATGCAGCAGCTAGTTCCACTCAAAACGATAGCAAAAAACCAGTAGTTAAAAACGATACGTTCCAATACATCAAGCTGACTTCGTATTTAACGCCAATTAACAAAACGCCATTTTTTGGTTCCAATTTGTTTTACGGATTGTTAGCCGCGCCGTTTTTGTTGTTACCAATAATTATTTTGGCAAGAAAGAAAAAAGAAGCCAGAGATGCCGATGAATTTGGAAACCGTGTTAGAAGAAATACCAAATTAGCGAAGAAATTCTTAGCCGATGCCAAAAAACAAATGGGCAACAAAGTACCGTTTTATTTGGCAATGGAAAAAGCGTTACACAATTTCTTGAAAGCCAAATTACACATTGAAACTTCGGAAATGAGTAAAGAAAATATTCAAGAATTGTTGTTGAACAAAAAAGCTTCAGAAGCTACTGTTGGGCAATTTATCACCTTGATGAACGATTGCGAATTTGCACGATACACACCATCATCAGAAGTAGCGATGCAACAAGATTATAACAAAGCCGTTGAAGTGATTTCAGAATTGGAAAAACAAATAATTTAACCACAAAGAGCACAAGGAAGGCACAAAGAACACAAAATAAATTAATGAAAATTCGTGAAATTCGTGTTTGATTGTGTTGGTTTAACCACAAAGGACACAAGGAAGGCACAAAGAACACAAAGAGAATTAGTATGACTGAGCAAGAAATTTCTAAAATAGTATTTGATTGTGCTTTACGAGTTCACAAAGTTTTGGGTCCGGGTTTGTTAGAAAGTGCTTATGAGGAATGTTTGTTTTATGAGTTAAAAAAGACGAACCTAAAAGTTGAAAAACAAAAGCCTTTACCTTTAATTTATGAAGAAGTAAAGTTGGATGTTGGATACAGAATTGATATAATTATTGAAGATAAATTTATTGTTGAAATAAAATCAGTAGAAACATTAAATGATGTTCATTTAGCACAATTATTAACCTATTTAAGATTATCAGATTGCAAACTAGGGTTATTAATTAATTTTAATGTCAAACTTCTAAAAAATGGTGTGCAAAGAGTAATCAACGGAATTTTATAGCCAAAGCTTAGTGACCACTTTAGTGGCTAAAAAACTTAGTGATCTTTGTGCCTTCTTAGTGCGCTTAGTGGTTAAAAAAAATTCGTGTTTAAATTAATAAGATATTGAAAATGAGATTTATACTATATTTTTCCCTTCTTTTTACCTCATTAGTTTGGGCAGATGAACCTGCGCCAAATGTTAATGACGTTTTCGAATTAGCCAACGAAAAGTATCGCAATGGCGATTATGCTGCTGCTGTTGAAGGTTATGAATCATTAGTAACCAATTTCGAGCGCGAATCCGCAGAATTGTACTTCAACATTGGAAATTGTTATTATAAATTAGGTAAAATTGCACCTGCGATTTACTATTTCGAAAAAGCGTTATTGCTCAATCCTAATGACGAAGCGATACAAACCAATTTATCTTTTGCCCAAAAAAGAGCCATTGACGACATCAAAGAAATTCCAGAAATTGGATTTGGGCAAATGGTGTTTTCTTTCACAAAAATTGCTTCGGTGGATACTTGGGCTTGGATAGCTGTTTTTGGTGGTTTTGGTTTTTTGTTGAGTTTTATTATTTACTATTTCGGGCAAACTACTTTGTTGAAACGTAGTTTTTTCATTGTTATGTTTGTGTTTTTAATAGTATTATTTATTGCAGTTTTAGCTGCAATTATCCAAAAAGAAATGGAAGCTAAAATTCGTCCAGCAATTGTATTTGCGGAAGAAGTTGCCGTAAAAACCGAACCCAGAACCAATGCAGAAACCGCATTTGAACTCCACGAAGGCACCAAAGTTTTCGTACTAGAAACCGTAGCCAACTGGCAACACATCCAACTCACCGACAAAACCCAAGGCTGGATTGAAAAAGAAGCGATTAAGGAGTTGAAGTAAGTGGGCTGTGGATTGTTTTGAGGTTTTTAAGAAATATTTGATAAATTCAACTAAGTAGCACCAATACATCCGATTTTGGGTGCATCTGCGAATAAATGTATCGTAAATAAAATAGATGTGTGTCATTTGAAAAAAATAGTGCTAAAAACAAAAATCGTTTATTTTAATGAAAAAATGGATTTTAATAATTCTAGGAATTATATTGATTGGAATAATCGGAATTGGAATTAAAATCAATTCGGATTTAAATTGAAGGGAACAGAATTAATAGAAAACTTAATTTTTCGACTTTGGTTTGTTTCAGATCGTATGTGAAGAGAAAACAATCGAATCTATATGAAGTTAATGATCCAAAATAAAAACTTGAACATTATTCTATCATAGGATTAAATGCTATTTCACCTGACAATGGTAATATTGAATATAAAGATAAACGAATTAAAATAAATGATCAATTTATCACCCAGAACCTTGTAGGATTTGAAGTCGATATTCAAAAATATTGAGAGAGAAAAAAATATAAAATTACTTTGATATAAATATTAAGCAACAATAAATCGTGTAAAAGTACTTTAAAAATGATAAAAACAAAAATAACACTTGAAAATGGACTGATTCCAATGGTTATAAAATAATTGGATGGAATAATAATAGTGAATTGATTTTAAAAAAAGTGGTATTACCAACTTTATTTTTGTCTTATCACCTAATGGCTAGAGTTTTTGTACTAATCGAAGAACCATTACTACTTCGTATTGCTAATGAATTAAATGGTAAAGGCGAATTCAACGGAATAAAAATTACGATAATTGAATAAAAAAAGAACACACAACAGCCGAAACTTTTACACAACCACCATTTTTTAAAAATAAACTACAAAAAACAGAAAATAAACTAACCTTCACCTTCCACCGTTTCCTTCAAACTTTCATAAATCGTTTCAATTTGCGGGTAAATAAATGCGGAAACTTCTTTAATTGGGTTGTAAAAAACAGAGTTGTCTAAGGTTTCTTGTTCAACTATGGTGTTATTTACGTTGATTTTCTCAAAAAATAAAATCACAATACTCAAAGCTAAAATGGTTTTCAGTACGCTAAAAAAAGCGCCTGCCAATTTATTCATCCAACCCAATTGCGCAAAATCAGCCATTTTAGTCAATAGTTTTGCCGAAAGATGAATACCAATGACAACCAATAGAAACGTCAATCCAAAAGCAGCAATTTGAATGTATTTGGGTTCCCAACTCACTTTGGTTTCCAAAACACCTTGAACCAAAAAGGAAAACTTCAATGCCAAAAATATCCCAACAATAAGCGCAACCAACGAAGCAACCTCAACGAAAAGTCCGTTTTTTAACCCTTTATACAACGCCAAACACAACAAAACCGCAAAAACTACATCCATGAAAACCAATTTTAAGAAAATAGATAAAGAACAAAGATAAAAGAATTGTTGAAAGTAGCATTCTGTAGTATCTTTGCAAAAAATTTATTGGAGAACAAGAAGCATTCTAACTTCTAATTTCTGACTTCTAACTTCTTATTATGTCAAGAGACGAACAATTAAAACTACGTTGGGAAAACGTAATCACTATATTATCTGAGAAATTTGCCGGTGGCGAAGACTTAGATTTGGATGGCATTATTTACTTAATTGGCATTCAAGAATTGGGCAAAATTCACGAATCGTACAAAAAAGACGAGAAAGTCAATTTGATGCACATTGCTATTTGTCGCCTATTAGAACCTTATGGCTACTACGAATTTGAATATTTCGATAACGACGGTTGGCCGCATTACAAAGCAAAAGAAGAATTGCCACCACTAAAAGCCGGCGAACAAACCATTCTTATGAAAGAAGCCATTGTAAATTACTTCTTAGAAAAAGAATTAATCGATTAATTTATAGTACAGACGAGTCACCGACTTGTCTCTCCAAAAAAAATCCATAAATTTGCATCCTTACAAAATCGAGCGATGATAGAAAAGATAAAAGAATACATTGTTGAAGCACAATCTTTTACAACCGATAATAAAGAAACCTTAGAAAACTTCCGAATTCAATATTTGGGAAGCAAAGGCTTATTAAAAGAACTTTTTGCCGAATTCAAAAACGTTCCAAACGAACAAAAGAAGGAATTTGGACAAGTAATCAACCAATTAAAAACGGTTGCTGAAGAAAAAGTAAAAAGCATTCAAGACGCTTTAGAAAGCAAAGAAAGTGCTGTTGGTATCTACGGCGATTTGTCACGTCCAGGCGAACCGATGAACATGGGTTCACGTCATCCTATTTCGATTGTAAAAAATCAAATGATCGATATTTTTTCAACCATTGGTTTCAATGTGTCCGAAGGTCCAGAAATCGAAGACGATTGGCACAATTTTACTGCATTAAATTTACCAGAATACCATCCAGCACGAGATATGCAGGATACGTTTTTCATTCAAACCAATCCTGATGTTTTGTTGAGAACACACACGTCATCAGTGCAAGTGCGTTACATGGAAAACAATAAACCGCCTATTCGTACGATTTCTCCGGGAAGAGTTTTCCGTAATGAAGCTGTTTCTTCGCGTTCACACTGTATTTTCCACCAAGTGGAAGGCTTGTATATTGACAAAGACGTTTCTTTTGCCGATTTAAAACAAACTTTATTGTATTTCACCAAAGAAATGTTCGGAAAATCGAAAATCCGTTTACGTCCGTCTTATTTCCCGTTTACAGAACCAAGTGCTGAAATCGATATTTACTGGGGATTAAAAACCGAAACCGATTATAGAATTACCAAAGGAACTGGTTGGTTAGAAATTGGAGGTTGCGGAATGGTAGATCCAAATGTATTGAAAAACTGCGGCATCAATCCAGACGAACACACAGGTTTCGCTTTCGGAATGGGCGTGGAACGTATTGCGATGTTGTTGTACCAAATTGGTGATATACGTATGTTTTATGAAAACGACGTTCGTTTCTTAGAGCAATTCAAATCGAGTATATAATTTTTTAACCACTAAGAGCACTAAGTTATTTCGCAAAGCTCACAAAGTTTTGTGTTCCTTGTGCATTCTTTGTGTACTTTGTGGTTACATTAAATTTAAAAATGAAAAAAGACATTATCATCCCAAAAGTAGAAGGCGTTCACATTGTAGCTTTTCAAGAATGGAACGACGATTTCATGGAGAATTCTTGGTACGCTTACTTGATAAACGATACCGATGATTTGCTGGAAATGGCTATGGTAGTTTCACGCGCTTACGGTTTAATCAATGGCGAAGAACGCAAAACAGGAACTTTTCGTCATGCATTTGCCAAAGTAGAACCAAGAACTGCTGTTAAAGTTGAATTGTTAGAAAACAACGTCTTACAATTGAATAACGAATTTATGTTGTCCTATTTCGCAAAGGGACAATTATACGATAAAACCTTTGTTTTCAGAACCAATTCCATTAACGAAAAAGCCACTGCCGATTTACCAATTATCAATAAAAAAGGCGTTTTCGCGAATTAGATTTTAAACATCTTCACCGCAATTCATAGATTTAATTATCAATTGTGAATCTGTGGTTTTTTCACCACATAGAAACAAGATTAACTTTATAAATGTTGAGTTGTTTCATTTACATAGTCAACAAGAAAAACTTATATGAACTTTTAAAGACAAAAGGCTTTTATACTTTCTTATATTGACATATGTTTAGAATTCTAAATCTATGCAACTCAAAAATAAGCATACAAAGAAAATTCTATGTTTTATGTTAATTTTAAAACCAGTTCTTCAAAAATATTTCTGTCTTTAATAAGTAGATTGTTTACTCATTTTTTCTCAATTTTATGCTTTCAAAAAGTTTAAAATGAAGAAAGATCCTTTCTTTACTGTTGATTTTCCAATTTGGATTTAGTCAAGTAGCATTAAATGATTTATTTCAACCTTATGAAAAATCAGAGTAAACGATTAACATCTGTAATATTTTTTCACCATATAGAAACATAGTCAACATAGGAAAACTTATATGAACTCATATAAGACAAACAGCATCTTAAAACTTTCTTATATGACTTATATGTTTAAATTTCAACACAATCCTATTGTCACCTCAAACAAGTGAAACGCCTACAAAAGAAAAAATCTATGTTTCTATGTGGTAAAACTCAAAAACGGACTTATCCTTCCAACAATTAGAAAATATTTTTACCTTTAAGAAATTTTTTCAACAACACAACATGAAACCATTTCTTATTGCTTTAGCCTTTTTAACTACTACTTTTTCCCAAGCACAAGACTTCGCCAAACACGTCAACCCATTTATTGGAACTGGCGGTCACGGACACACTTTTCCTGGCGCAACAGTTCCTTATGGAATGGTCCAACTTTCTCCTGATACAAGAATCGATGGCAGTTGGGATGGTTGTGGCGGTTATCATTATTCCGATAATTTGATTTACGGATTTTCACACACGCATTTGAATGGAACCGGTGTTTCGGATTATGGAGATATCATGCTCATGCCAACTATGGGAGAACCTTCGTTTGATAATAAAGTCTATTCTTCCACTTTTTCGCATGCCAATGAAAAAGCTTCCGCTGGATTTTACTCCGTGAAATTAGACAAACACAATATCGATGTACGTTTAACCACTTCAACTCGTGTTGGTTTTCATGAATATACGTTTAATAAAGCTGGACAAGCGAATATTATTTTGGATTTAAGACATCGTGATAAACTTTTGGAAGGAAGAGTAAACATAATAGATGATAAAACTATTGAAGTTTTAAGGAGAAGTGATGCCTGGGCAACTAATCAATATGTTTATGCAAGGATTGAATTTAATGTTCCAATGAAGAATTCAAAAGGAATTAAAAACTCAGATGATTTAGATTTACAAACATTAGCTTTAAGTTTCTCCAAACAAGTCAAAAAAGGCGAAAAAATCCTTGTAAAAGTATCCCTTTCTCCAACGAGTTATGAAGGCGCCAAATTAAACAGTTCCGAAATCAAACATTGGGATTTTAATAAAGTCCATCAAGATGCCATCGCACTTTGGAATAAAGAATTATCAAAAATTGAAGTCACTTCCAATGATAAAGACAAATTAGCGATTTTCTACACCGCTTTGTATCACACGATGATGCAACCAAATATCGCTCAAGATTTGGACGGAAAATACCGCGGCAGAGACAATCAAATTCATGTTGCCGAAGGATTTGATTATTACACGGTGTTCTCGCTTTGGGATACGTTTAGAGCGGCGCATCCTTTATATACTTTAATTGATAAAAAACGAACTGCAGATTACATCAATACGTTCATCAAACAATACGAGCAAGGCGGCAGATTACCCGTTTGGGAATTGGCTTCCAATGAAACCGATTGTATGATTGGTTATCATTCGGTTTCTGTTATTGCAGATGCTATGGTGAAAGGAATTAAAGGTTTTGATTATGAAAAAGCGTATGAAGCTTCCAAACATTCCTCAATGTTAGACCATTTGGGATTAGATGCTTACAAGAAACAAGGTTTTATTTCTATAGACGACGAACATGAAAGTGTTTCGAAAACTTTGGAATATGCTTACGACGATTGGTGTATTGCCCAAATGGCGCAACTGCTAAACAAAAAAGAAGATTATCAGTATTTCATGGAACGTTCGCAATACTGGAAAAACTTGTTCAATTGGGATAACAAATTCATCCAACCAAAGAAAAATGGCGGTTGGGACAAACCTTTTGATCCAAAAGAAGTGAACAACAATTTCACCGAAGCCAATGCTTGGCAATACACGTTTTTTGTGCCACAAGATATTCAAGGAATGATTGAAGCTTACGGAGGCGAAGAAAAATTTGAAGCCAAATTAGACGAAATGTTCAATAGTGTAAGCGAAACTTCAGGTCGTCATCAAGTGGATATTACAGGATTAATTGGCCAATATGCTCATGGAAACGAACCCAGTCATCATGTAGCCTATTTGTATAATTATGTTGGGAAATCAGAAAAAACTAAAGAAAAAGTACATTATATTTTAGATAATTTTTATACCAATACACCCGATGGTTTAATCGGAAACGAAGATTGTGGTCAAATGAGTGCTTGGTATGTGTTGAGTGCGATGGGGATTTATAATGTAACGCCTGGTGAAGATTATTGGCAAACAATAACTCCACCTTATTTTGAAAAAGTAAAAGTTATGAAAGAAGATGGAAGAAAAGTAGAAACTTATTTACCAAATGGCAGAACAGGATTTTTAAATCAGGAAGGAAGAGAAACAATTAAAAAAGAAATTTTTCCATCAATTATTTCAGTTCCAGTAATTGAAGCAGAAAGTAAAGCTTTTAAGGATAATTTGAAAATTGAAATTAAAGCTAATAACAATAATTTAGGGCTTTCTGAAAATATATATTTTAGAGTTTTAGATGAAAATAATACGTATGATAAAACTTCATTTGTTAACTATAAAGAGCCTTTTGAAATTTATAAATCATCTAAAGTTGAAGCATATGTTGAAGGAATTGCTGGCGGAAAGCCTCCAAAAAGCAAAACCGTTTCCGCTCAATTTTTCAAAAAACCAAACAATTATACAATTGCCCTCAAATCGGTTTATAATCCACAATATCATGCTGGAGGTCCAAATGGTTTATTAGACGGTATTTACGGTAGTGAAAACTGGCGCAAAGGCGATTGGCAAGGCTACCAAACCCACGATTTTGAAGCCGTTGTAGATTTGCAAACGAAAAAGAATATTCAAGAAATTAGCGCCAACTTCCTTCAAGACACGAGAGCATGGATTGTAATGCCAACAGAAGTGTGTTTTTATGTTTCTGATGATAATGTAACGTTTCAAAAAGTAGCTACTATTGCCAATACGATTCCAGCAAATGATTATGAAGTGCAAACCAAAAAAATAACCAAAAAACTAAATACTTCTGGAAGATACGTAAAAGTTATTGCGAAAAACTTCGGTAAATTACCAGAATGGCATCAAGGATTTCCATTTGATGGTGAAGCGTTTATTTTTATTGATGAAATTGAGGTGAAGTAATCAAAAAAACAAAGAAAGTATCCTAATAATCTATTTTTGTCAAGCTGAACTCGTTTCAGCTTCTATAAATAATTGAATATAAATAATTTTAGATTCTGAAATAAATTCAGAATGACAGAATCATGACTTTTTGGATACTTTTTTTTTATTTAAACCCTAATATTATTCTTTCCAACCCCAAGGCGCTTCTGGAGTAGCAATTGGTTTTAGCAAATCAAAAGTTACAGTAAAAACGCGATCAGAACCAATGCGTCTCAAATTGTACGAAAAACTTTTTTCATCTAAAGTAATCCACCAAACATTGGTTGAAGCGTAACCAATTAAATCAGCTGTAAATTGGTCAGCAGGAAAAAATTGAATGTTTGGCAAGCCTGAATTAGGTGATTTTCCGCCGTATTGTGTGATTTTATCTTCCGAACCATCTTCATGGCGGTGGTCGTGTTTCAGTTGGATTTGGTCATTATCAAAAGTCAAAATCCAAGTTCTAGATTTATCATCGCCCACAAAAAAAGGAATGCGAATACGGTTTTCTTCGCAACTTCTCACATGCATGACTAATTTTTTTCCTACGAAAGGATCATTGGGGGTTGCTCCAGCGGTTATTGTTCCTTCAAACGTTTTTCCGCAGTGTTGTTTTAATGTATTCCAAAATTGTTTTGCACCTGATTCCTTTTGAGCAAACCCCAATTGGAAGATAAAAAACAAAAATATACTGTAGCTTAATCGCATCTTTTTTGTTAAAAATAAGCAATTAATCCTTAACCGGAAATAAAATCGAACTTAAAACCGAAAGCACTAAAACGCCACCCACAACCGAAAGCGAAACTGGCGACGAAATATGATAAAACGGCGCAATTAACATTTTAACACCAATAAAGGCTAATATTAGCGCTAATCCGTAATGCAAACGACTGAACATGTACATGAAGTTAGCTAACAAGAAATACAACGAACGTAAGCCAAGAATCGCAAAAATATTGGAAGTATATAAAATAAACGGATCATCTGGTGCAATGGCAAAAATAGCCGGAATACTATCCACTGCGAAAAGTAAGTCTGTGAATTCAATGATAGCAACTACAACAAACAAAGGAGTTGCCATTTTTACACCGTTTTTAATGGTAAAGAACTTATCACCGTCATAATTATCGCTTACTTTAAAAAATTTATGTACAATTTTAGCACCTGGACTTTTTGAGAAATCTTTGTTTCCATCATCTTCACCTCCACTAAACCAAGATTTAAAACCAGCAACGAGTAAAATAATTCCAAAAATAGTTAGTAAATAATTCACTTTGACCGTTTGTCCGAAAAGTTCCATTTCAGGTAAATAGGTATAATTTAGTAACCAAACTCCAGAGAAAATGAAAATAGCTCTAAAAGCTAACGCACCTAAAACTCCCCAAAACAATACTTTATGATGCAGTTCTTTCGCCACATTGAAATAGCCAAAAACGAGAATAAACACAAATAAATTATCAACGGAGAGTGCCTTTTCAATCCAATATGCGCCTTGAAACTGGGTAAACTTTTCAGCTCCCATGTAATAGTATATAATTCCACTAAACCCCATGGCAAGTGATATCCAAACCAAAGACCAAATGGCAGCTTCCCTATTGGAAACCACATGACCTTTTTTATTTAGAACGCCTAAATCTAAAATTAACATAGCAATAATTGCAATGGTAAAAACAGTAATAATTCCAGGATGGTTGATTAAACTATCCACATTGGTTTGAAGGAAATACATGGGTCAAAAATTTGTCAAATGTAAATAAAGAAAATTGCACCAAGAAAACTATTGTTAAATGATTAAAAATCAACACTTTACAATAAAACGCAAAAAACAAAAAAACAAGTTAACTATTTGATATTCAAATAAATAAACTTGTTTTTATTACTAACGTGAAATCTAAAAAATTTTAATCTAATTTTTCAGTTAATTTTTTAAATACTTTTTTAGGTTCTTTTCCTTCATATAAAATGCTGTAAACGGCATCTATAATTGGTGTTTTGGCTCCATACTTTTGGTTCAGCATGTAAGCACTTTTCGTAGCATAATAACCTTCTGCTACCATACTCATTTCCATTTGAGCCGATTTTACCGTATACCCTTTACCAATCATATTTCCAAACATACGATTTCTTGAAAAAACTGAATAACCCGTAACCAATAAATCGCCCAAATACGCCGAATTATTGATATTACGTTTCATTTTATGCACTTTTTGAATGAATTTTTTCATTTCTCGAATACCATTACTCATCAAAACCGATTGGAAATTATCGCCGTAGCCTAAACCATGAGCAATTCCAGCTGCGATGGCATAAATGTTTTTCAACATTGCGGCATATTCTGTTCCAATGATGTCATCGGATGTTTTGGCATTGATATAGTCACTACTCAGGTTTTTGGCCATGGTTTTTGCCTTTTTAACATCGCCACAAGCAATTGTTAGATAGGACAAACGTTCTAATGCTACTTCCTCCGCATGACACGGACCCGTAATTACACCAATATTTTCGTATGGAATTTTATAATGAATATGAAAATGTTCTCCAACAATTAAGCTTGTTTCTGGAACAATTCCTTTAATAGCAGAAAAAATGATTTTATTTTCTAAACTTTCGGTAAGTTTTTCCAATTCGCCTCCTAAAAACGCAGATGGAATTGCAAAAATAATATAATCCGCAAAGGCAACTGCTTCATTGATATCGCTTGTTAAACGCAATTGATTGGTATCAAACTCGACCGAACTTAAATAGTTTGGATTGTGTTTTTGTGTTTGTAAATGTTCAATAGCGGCTTCACTTCGCATATACCAAGCAATTTCTGTTTGGTTTTCGCACAACATCTTTGCTATAGCAGTTGCCCAACTTCCCCCTCCAACAACAGCAAATTTGGGTTGATTTTCCATTTTATTTTCAATTTTACAGAATTTCAAAGATAACCAAATATTTTAATTTTTTTTATTTTGAATTAGCCTTAAAAATTGTGCTTTGATATCATCAATTAAACTTTAACAAATTATTTTTAAATTGGATACAATTTTTTTGAATACTCCATCGTTATAAAAAAAGATTCATGTTTAGTTTAATTAAATCTATCATAAAATAGTTTGGGTTTATCTATTTTTAGTTTGGGTTGGTAAAAAAAGCGTTCAAGAAAACTTGAACGCTTTTTGGTTTTTTGAATACTCTTTTGAACTTTATTAGAATTTAAATTTTCTAGTAAAGGAACATTTCGACTACGCTCAATGTGACAATAAAATAAACTAGTAACTCATTTCTACGATAGCTCTTACTTTTTCAAGTGTGATGTTTTGTTTTTCTCCCATAGCTTTCCAACCTCTTTCTTCGAAACGATTTACGATAAAATCGGCTGTTTTTTCGATGTTTTCTGCGTTTTCTGAAATTTTGGTTTTCATGCCCATTTTGTGGAAGAATTCAACCGTTTTTTCGATAGCTTTTTCAGCAATTTCTTCTGTTGAACTACCTTGAATATTCCAAACGCGTTTTCCGTATTGCGCTAATTTGTCTTTTTTCGTGTCGAACATGACACGATATAAATTTGGACCAATAATTGCCAAAGTTCTCGCATGATCAATTTCGTATAAAGCCGTTAATTCGTGACCAATCATGTGCGTTGCCCAATCCGAAGGAACGCCTTTTTGAATTAAGCCATTCAATGCCATAGTGGCACTCCAAACAAAGTTGGAAGCCAATTTATAATCCGTTGGATTTTCTACTACATCGGGACCAATTTCTATTAGCGTTTGTAATATACTTTCCGAAATTCGGTCTTGAAGTAAAGCATCATGTGTATACGTTAAATATTGCTCCATAACGTGTGTGAACGCATCTACAACTCCGTTTTGTAATTGTCTTTTTGGTAACGAAGTAATTACTGTTGGATCTACAATAGAGAAAACCGGAAATAAAGCACTTCCACCTAACGTTAATTTTTCTTGTGTAGCTTCAATCGTAACTACAGCACCTGAATTCATCTCAGAACCTGTTGCTGGTAAGATTAAAACCGTCCCAAAGGGAATCCTTTGGAAACATCTTTGAATAAAATTCTTTTTCAAAATATCAAACTGTCACCTTCAAAATTAACATTTTGCTAGAAATAAATTTCACCCCCATCAATAACGCTTCATACCAACAGCTAAGATGAAACCAATTTTCTCAACTGAATAATTTCTTACTTTATCAAAGTTTCAAATCGATTTGGTTCTGATATACCAAATTCTACGATATCAGTAATTGGATAAGCGGCTTTTACTGGTCGTAAATACCATTTTGAAGATACTTACCTAGCAAGCCAGTGATCTCTGTATTTGTTGGAACTAAATCAATTAATTTAGCCATTTGTCCTTTTCCAAAGACGTAGTTTACAGGATTGTATAATTCAAGTTTTAACATAACATTTTATTTTTAGAATACAAAGGAAATTTACACATTACAAGATAGAATGAATGGTAAAGATGTTAAGGGTGGGATTCTCTGTCTATTTTAAATTCAAATTCTCCTTTAACTGCCTGCCAAACATCCATAGCCCCTAACTATCTTTAGCAATTGCAACTATTTCTTCTTTATCCTTTTTTGATGTATTTAAACCAATAATTACTTCTTTAATTACATCATTATCTAAATTTATTACTCTTTTTGGATTGGATTCGTTATAAAGACTTAATCTAATTTCCTTTTTCATAGCTCCATTCTGTACTTTTCAGAAAAATTTTATTTCATCAGATTTTGTTTTGAGTATCAGTTTAAATCTGGATATTCATTGGAATAATGACTCTTTTTTAGTTTTCCAATTTGCCAGAATATCTTAGCAACTTCTCGTCAAAACCAACACAGTAGCCAGAATGGTTATCTCCATAATGTGACCACATTAAAAATTGAATTCAAACTTCTCAAACATGTAACTCAATATGTTTATCATTAAATTCTCTTTCAATTGTAGATCTAACTTGGAAATTTTTAAAAAGTATCCTCAAGTCTTTTATTTTAAAAATGCTTTCCAGCTTCTTCTTTTGTAATTTTATTTTCTTTTAGATATTTGAGATTATTAGAGTCAAAGAGTTTCATCCGTATCAAACCAAAACTGGTTTTAATTTAGGCACATTGAAAGAAGCAATGGAATTTAACAATTATCATGAAGGAATTCATTTGGGAATCATGATGACGATTAAGAAATACCTTTAAATTAAAAAGCCGAAACATCTATAAATACGATGATTCGGCTTTTAAAAAACAAAAACATTTTTTAGGAAGCTATTGATTCTTCTTTTTCTTCTTTTTCAATTTTTATGTATCCTTTTACATTTTCAATAGTAAAATTAGCTGCTCTTTTATATTTAAGGTATTTTTTAATTCGAATTTTAGACAAATCATAAAAAATGATTACTACCAAAATGCCACTCACCACGTAGAACATTTTGAAACCCAAAAAAATATAAGTAAAACCGGCAATTACAGCTCCTGAAACATATGAAATGGCAATTGACAACAATAATTTTGCCTTGTCAACTAACGCTGGATTGTTTCGGTATTCGGCTTTTGTGAACATGGAAAACAATATTCCTAAATCGGTTGTAGTTCCGGTTAAGTGTGTTGTTTTAACTGTAAAATTAGATATACTTGCGGTTAGCCCGTTTTGTAAACCCATGGCAAATAACATTAATGCTAAAAGCAATTCGGTTTCTACTAATGTTTCCTTGTAGAAATATTGACCGTAAATTCCAACGGTTAACAAACAAAGTATTTCCAAAATTAATGGCAAGGCATGAGCAAAATACGTGTTTTTCTTGTTGAAATGAATGACCATTAAATTAGAAGTAAAACTTCCAAAGAAAAACAAGAAAATCCATGAAAAAACTACGGCAATTTGGTAGAAATTTTCTTTTACAATTTCTGCAGCCAAAATAGCATAATGCCCCGTAACGTTAGATGAAAAAGAAAAGAACAACAATAGCGATCCAATATTCACCATTCCTGCGGTAAATGCAGTTAGTGTTCCGAGCTTAATATTGTCGGAAAGTGATCGACTATTACTATATTTTCTTAGCATATTAATTTATTTTTTCAAATGTTAAGCGAGCAATTCCTCGCGTATGTGTATCGGTGTCGAAATTTAAAATCAGTTTATCGTCTGATAGTTCTGTTAAGTTGTAGTGCTCTACACTATTGTCGTCATATTTTATCTCTAAAATATTACCTCTTCCTTTCATGCACCAGTTTACTTCTTTGGTATAATCTTCACCTTTAAGCAATAAAATTCCATTGGGTAAAAACTGCCATTTTTCAGCTTTATGAATAACTAAATCTTGACCAATAGTCTCTTTTACATAATTGGAAATTCCTTCATATTCATTGTGTAAGGAACCTTTTTTATCCACTTTTTCGTATTCCCAAGCTAATTCATTCCATTCTCCTTCAATAATGAGTTCCGGATTTTTTGCCACACTTAGAAGCGTTAAGAATACCAGTAAACCAATACCAAAAAAAGCCAGATATTTGAACCAAACTTTCATGTTTCGTTTTTTATCCAACCTGAGCATGGTTGAAAAATACTTCGGCAAGTTTTCCTTTTTCAGGAAGTGTGGCAACTTCACCAGCGTCGATTATAAATACGTCTACATTACTTTTTTCAATGAAGGTTTCTAAATTGAAGCTTTTAGAATTGGTTAAACGCAATTTCTGATTGGTCATTACAATTTGTTCTACTCTATTACCTTCTAAATAATTGTTAAAAGCCGCTTGATTGTATCCTGTAAACAAATCAATTCGCATGGAATTAATCTGAGAATCAAACTTGTTTTTAATTACTTCAAATGCTTCTTCAAATTCTGGGTTAGTCAAACTAGCAATTTGTTTGGCTTTGGAATAAAACAATAAATCTCTGATAGAATCGCTTAAGCTCACACCGTGTAAAAGCACAATGTCAAATTGTAAATTAGTTGTGTTATTAGCCAAAACTGTCTTCAAAACGTTTAGCGATTGTACGGTAAAATCTGTTGGAATTAAAATGGTTTTTTTCATAGCATTAATCATTTTTAGATTACACTACAAAATTAGAGTCGGGAAATTAGAGCGGTTTAAATCTAAGATTAGAATATTATTAAAATTTACCTCTTTAGATTAAAACGAGATTAGAAAAGCCTAATTTTTAGTTAAAAACCTTAAAAAATTCTGAAAATCAGCACTTTTATTAGTTTTAAGGTTGCCAAACAGGTAAGGTAATTTGAACAGTTGTTCCTTGATTTTCTAGAGACGTAACCATCATTTTACCGTTGTGCATTCTAATAATATTCCTAGTTAGTGGCAAACCAATTCCGTAACCTTCATAGTTTTTGGTATTAGAAGCTCTAAAGAATGGGTCGTAAATGTACTTGATTTCGTTTTCTGGTATACCAATTCCTTTGTCCCGTATTACTACATAAACAAAATCATCGGAAGCGCCAATAGAAACAACAACCGTATCATAATCAGAATACTTGCAACCGTTACTGATAATATTGCTTAGTGCTAAATGTAATAGTTGTTGGTTTCCGTTTACTTTTAATTTCATTGGATTTTCTGGAAGTAATTCCATATCCAAATGAATTTTATTTTTCGCGTTTAAACTTTCTAAGTTTTCTTTTACATCCCAAAGTAATTGGTCAATTCGAACTTTATCAAACTTTTGTACTTTGCCGTTGAATCCTGTTTGAGCTAAAAACAATAAAGCTTTTGTTTTGTTATCTAATTTTTCTGCCTCTTGCAATACAATATAAAGCGCTTCAATGTATTCTTCTGGTCTTCTTGGTTTAGACAAAACCACATCTGCTTCGCCAATAATTGCTGTTAAAGGCGTTCTTAATTCGTGTGAAGCATTACTGATGAAGTTGTTTTGGGTTTCAAAAGAAGTTTCAATACGATCAAGCATATCGTTGAATGTGCTTGCTAATTCGTTTAGTTCATCACTACGATTGGTGTCTTTCAGACGTAAATGCAAATTTTCAGAGCTAATTTCTTTTACTTGCTCCGTTATAATAGAAATAGGCTTGAAAATATTTTTTGAAAAATATAACGCAATGTACAAAAGCAGTAAGATTGAAGCTACAATTGCAAATAATAAGGTTTGAATTAAATTTTCCGCTTGATTGAGTTGGAAATAATTTTCAGCTGCGGTAATAACAATAAATTTTCCAGATTTGGATTGGTAATTAATTCCTTTATAAAGGTAACGCTCAGAAACATATTCGTCGCTATTGTTTTTAACTACATTTCTTAAAAAGTTTTCCGGGATTCCAATTCTTTGGGCTTCAAACGTTAGATCGATTGCGTCATCAATTGGAATAAAAAAATCTTTTTCGTGAGGTAATTTTTCAGAAAAACTAAGTTTATCAAGTACATTTCTATCTACAACTTCTTCATTGTCTAATTGTTCTTTGGCTACTTTAAATGCTCTGGCTTCTAAAAGTTTAAAGAAATAATTCTCTGAATAATTGGAAACCGAATAATAAATGAAAATACTAAACGAGAAAATCACTATTAAAAAAGGAATTAATAGTAACAAAATGGTTCTCGATTGTCTTTTCATGGTTTTGATTGGCATGGCATCTCTTTTAAGCTTCTTTTAAAACATAACCCATTCCAATTACGGTATGCAATAGTTTCTGATCTGGATTTGTGTCAATTTTTTTTCGAAGGTAATTTACGTAAACATCTACCACGTTAGTTCCTAAATCGTAATCAACACCCCAAACAGCTTCTAAAATATCGGTTCTAGAAAGCACTTTGTTTTTGTTGTTTATGAAATAAAAAAGCAATTTAAATTCGGTTGAAGTGAGTGAAATTTCTTCATCTGAGCGCATTACTTTTTTCGTGTAATCGTTTAGCACTAAATCACCGAACGTATGAATATAATTTTCTTCAATTATACGCTCTTTCTTTTTTAATGGTTTTCCTTCTGCTCTTCGTATTAAGGTTTTAATTCTTGCTACTAATTCTATGAACTTAAAGGGTTTTACCAAATAATCATCGGCTCCATTCTCTAATCCCAAAACCACATTTTCTGATGTTCCTAAAGCTGTCAAAAACAAAATAGGAACCTGCGGATTTTCTTCTCTTATGGCTTTACATACTTCTAATCCATTCATTTCGGGCAACATAATATCCAAAACAATGATGTCGAAAGTGTTTTTCATAGCCATTTGTAGACCTGATTTTCCATCGAAAGCAACAGTTACTTCAAAACCTTCTTCAGTTAATCCTTTTTTTATAAAGGAAACCACATGAGCTTCATCTTCAACAACAAGTATTTTTTTCATTATAATTTTGGGTTTGAAATGTTTAAAAAAGTCCGACTTAATTAGTAACAGTTAATTAATTGTGAAAACTCATCGTAAACATTGTTGCAAATTAAAAAAAATCAAACAAACTTAATACCTTTGTAACTTAAAATTAAGAAATAATGAAATTCAATACCAAAACGATACATGGTGGACAACATCATGAAAAAGTAACTGGAGCGGTAATGCCTCCGGTGTTTCAAACTTCTACATATGTACAAAGTAGTCCAGGCAAACCAATTGGCGATTACGAATATAGTAGAGCAGCAAACCCAACAAGAACGGCTTTGGAAGACGCTTTAGCAAGTATCGAAAATGGAGCAAAAGGTTTAGCTTTTTCTTCTGGATTAGCAGCAACTGATTGTTTGTTACGTATGTTTAAAGCTGGTGACGAAATCATTGCAATGGATGATTTATACGGCGGAACATATAGATTATTCACAAGATTATATAAAGATAGCGGCATCAAATTTCATTTTGTAGATATGAATGATTTGGAGAAATTCCAATCGTTAATCAATGAAAACACAAAATTGGTTTGGGTTGAAACCCCAACAAACCCATTAATGAAATTAGCGGATATTGCAGCGATTGCACAAATCACAAAAAGACACAATATTTTATTTGCAGTTGATAATACTTTCGCAACACCTTATCTACAAAAACCATTAGATTTAGGTGCCGATATTGTAATGCATTCGGCAACTAAATATTTAGGTGGTCATTCTGATGTTATTGCAGGAGCATTAATTATCAAAGACAAAGTGTTAGGAGAAGAATTACATTTCAAACAATTTGCAACAGGTGCAACTTTAGGACCAATGGATTCTTTCTTAGTATTAAGAGGAATCAAAACATTGCATTTACGCGTACAACGTCATTGCGAAAATGGAGAGAAAGTTGCGGAATACTTGAACAATCATCCTTTAGTGGAAAGAGTGTATTATCCAGGTTTAGCTTCGCATCCATTTCATGAAATTGCTAAGAAGCAAATGAGTGGTTTTGGAGGAATGGTAACTTTTACTTTCAAATCAGGCAAAAAAGAAGATGCTATTAAATTCTTAGAAAATTTAAAAGTATTCACTTTGGCGGAATCTTTAGGAGGAGTGGAATCGTTAGCAAATCATCCAGCGTTAATGACACATGCTTCTATTCCAGAAGATAAGAGAAAAGAAGTAGGCATTTCAGATGATTTAGTTCGTTTGAGCGTAGGAATTGAAGATATTGAAGATTTGTTAGCCGATTTAGAACAAGCATTTAAATTATAGTAAATCTATAAAGCAAAAAATCCCGATTAATAAATCGGGATTTTTTTATTGTTAATATTTTAAAATTAATCTAAATAATAAATGTATCCAAAGTGGAACCATAAGTTCCAGTCGTTTGCTTTATTTTCAGAATAAATCTCTGGATCTTTTCTTAATCCGTCTACCCAATCATCAAAATAGTATTGCCATCTTAATTCTACAAATAAATCAGATAACTCAGTAAGTTTGTAACGAGTTCCTACTGAAGAAACCACAGACCAAGTACTTCCTGAACCTGACATATAACCATCTGGTAAATACCTTGGATAAGTGGTTAGTTCTGTTCCTAAAGGTCCTAATTCAGAATAGGTGTCATTTTGATAAAAAGAATAATGAGCGCCTAATCCAACAAAAGGAGCCCAACCACCTTGAGAAGCAGTAAATTCACGAATACTCCAAGGAAAAAACTCTAATTGCATACCAATATCGGTTACTTTAGCTTCACCTTTCATGGCATCTAACTTAAAACCATCTGGACTATTTCTTTCAGCCCATTTCCCAAAATGTTCCAATTTAGTACTATTGTAAGAAAGTTCAGAACGTAATTTAAAGTGATCATTAAAATAGGTGTCAGCCGTGTAACAGTTACATTCAGCACGATACGAGAAGTTCATGTAATGAACAAGTCCTATACCAAATCCAGTATTCCCTTTATTGGTTTCAAAATCGCCACGCACTCCAAAGTCAGACTGAAAAGCTACACCGCCCATAAAGGCACCAACTTCATGAGAAAACCCAAATTGAGCTTGTGAAGTAAATGGAGCTAAAAAAAGCAATAAGATTAGGTGTTTTAATTTTTTAGTCATTGCTAAAATTTTTCTATTATCGGACAAATATATAAAAACAAAGTTCAGATTAAAAAAAAATATCAATTTTCTTGTTTAAAAAATCTTAAAATTTTCTAAAAACATCCAAAAAACGTTAAATCTTAATTTTTTTGTAAAATAAATTTAACATGATTTTTTTAAATGTATATTTGTCGAGTTTAACTAATATGTTTCTGTTAAACAAAAAATAACATAAATTGATTTAAATTGATTTAATACAAAATGGAACAAAAAATTAAAGATTTTATGGCAGAAGTAGAAGCCAAAAATCCAAATGAACCTGAATTTTTACAAGCAGTTAAAGAATTTGCTGAAACAGTAATTCCTTTTATTGCTGAACAAAAAAAATATGATGGGAAAAATCTATTATTGAGAATGGCCGAACCAGAGCGATCTGTGATTTTTAGAGTGCCTTGGGTAGATGATAAAGGAGAAATTCAAGTGAACAGAGGTTTCCGTATTCAAATGAACTCAGCTATTGGACCATACAAAGGTGGTATCCGATTTCACAATACAGTAAACTTATCTGTTCTTAAATTCTTAGCTTTTGAACAAGTCTTTAAAAACAGCTTAACAACACTTCCAATGGGTGGTGGTAAAGGAGGTTCAGATTTTGACCCACAAGGAAAATCAGATGGGGAAATCATGCGTTTTTGTCAATCTTTCATGACAGAATTATGTCGTCATATTGGTCCAGATTTAGATGTTCCTGCAGGAGATATTGGTGTTGGAGCAAGAGAAATTGGTTACATGTTCGGACAATATAAAAGAATTCGTAATGAATTCACTGGGGTTTTAACAGGAAAAGGCTTAGCTTACGGTGGTTCATTAATTCGTCCAGAAGCTACTGGTTACGGTGTAGTATATTTCACCGAGCAAATGTTAAGAACTAGAGGTGAAAAAATTGAAGGAAAAACTGTAGCAATTTCAGGTTTTGGAAATGTGGCTTGGGGTGTTGCTCTAAAAGTAAATGAATTAGGCGGAAAATTAGTTACAATTTCTGGTCCTGATGGATATATTTATGATGCAGACGGAATTTCTGGAGACAAAATCGAATACATGCTTGAAATGCGTGCAAGTGGAAGTAATAAAGCGGAAACATATGTTGAGAAATATCCTAATGCAGTATTCCACAAAGGAAAAAGTCCTTGGGAAGCTAAAGTAGATATCGCTATTCCATGTGCAACGCAAAATGAATTAAATGCTGATGACGCTGAAAAACTTATTGCTAATGGTGTAATGTGTGTTACAGAAGCTGCAAACATGCCATGTACTCTTGATGCAATTAAATTATTCCTTGATGCAAAAGTATTATTTGCACCAGGTAAAGCTGCAAATGCTGGTGGTGTTGCCGCTTCTGGTTTAGAAATGACACAAAACTCTATCCGTTTAAATTGGACAAGTGAAGAAGTTGATGCGCGTTTAAAAGACATTATGGTTGGTATTCACAGTCAATGTAAAAAATACGGAACTGAAGAAGACGGCTATGTAAATTATGTAAAAGGTGCTAACATCGCTGGATTCGTAAAAGTTGCTGACGCTATGTTGGCTCAAGGTGTAGTTTAATACAATAATATCCAAATATTTTAAAAGTCCATTCAACTGAATGGACTTTTTTTATTTCAATAGCATAAATACAGAATTCTCACGTTTATACTATATTTGTAATAAAATGCTAGAATGAAACAATATATTTGGCTTTTACTCCTTGTTAACTTTCAATTGTTTGCCCAACAAAACAATCAGTTGTGGAAAAGTTATTTTTCGTATAATGAAATTGTAGATGTAACTAATGGCTTGACTAATATTTATGCAGCCACAGATAATAGTGTGTTTACTAAAAATACTTCAACCGGAAACTTAAGTCAAACCAACTCAATAAATGGATTCAAACCTGAATCCATAACTTGTATAACTTATTCTGATACTGAAAACAAAACTTTTGTTGGCAACACCAACGGCTTGCTTTTAGTAATCAATGCTGATGGAAGTATCACTCAAAAAGTAGATATTATTACTGAAGTTCCTGTTCCACCCAATAAAAAAAGAATCAACGATTTATACGAACACAACGGAAGAATCTATATTGCCACCGACTACGGAATTTCTGTACTCAATGCCTCTACTTTGGAATTTATAACTACTTATTTTATTGGACCAAATGGTGAAGAATTAGAAGTATTACAAACTACTGTAAAAGACAATGAAATTTACGCGGTAACTAGAACAAACGGAATCAGAAAAGGCGACTTAAACAATCCTTTTTTATTCGATTTTGCTCAGTGGACAACATTTGACAATGGTTTTTGGACAGGAATTATCACATTTAACAACCAAATAATAGCCTCCAATACAAACGGAAGAACTTTTCGTTATAACGGAACTGTATTTGTTGAAATCCTAAATCATTCTCAAGCCGGAATTAGACTAAAAACCAATCAATCCGAAATTATTGTTACTACTCCAATATCTGTTTTTGTTTTAAACCAAATGTTTAACACTATTGCTACTATCACAAATACTTCCATTCCAGAATACAATCCTCGTTTCACAGCAGCAACAGTAGTTAATGGAAATTTATTCATTGGAACCGAAAAAGACGGACTTTTTGAAACAGTTTTAACTAACCCAAGCAGTTTTGAAAATATTTCTCCCAATGGCCCTTTGCAAAATTATATTTTTAGAGTAAAAAAAGGACCGAACAGACTTTGGGCTGTACATGGAAATTATAACCAACAATACAATCCATATCCTTTAGATGAATTAGGAATTAGTTATTTTGAAGAACAAAATGGCTGGGAAGTAATTCCTTATGAAGATTTATTAGAAGCAAAATCGTTATCCGACATCGCTATAAATCCAAATAACCCGAACGAAGTTTATATATCTTCTTTCTTTTCTGGACTTTTAAAGATTAATGGTAGTGACATCACACTTCAAAATAATACCAATACAGGACCTAATGGTTTAGAATCTTTAGTTTTATCGCCGCCTAATCCTTCTTATGTTGACATTCGTATCAACAGTCCCACCTTTGATAGTGATGGCAATCTTTGGGTTACTAATGCTTTTGTTAATCGCGGAATTAAAGTTTTACGAGGAAACCAATGGCAATCGTACAATTTACAAGGCATTACAGCAAATATTTCAACTGGAAGATATAATAATATCGCTATTGATAGAAATAAAACTAAATGGATTGCTGCTTACAACGATGGGATAGTAGCATTCAATGAAAATTTGAACAACAAATTCATCAATATTAATGTAAATAACGGCAACTTGCCCGATCCTGTAGTAACTTGTGTAGCATTGGATAATAGAAACCAACTATGGATTGGAACTTTTAGAGGATTACGAATCCTATCAAGCGTTGACCGATTTCTATCAGAAACCGAATTAACCACAACCAACATTGTGATTCAAGAAGGAGATTTGGCACAAGAACTTTTCTTCCAGCAATCCATCATCGATATTGCAGTTGATGGTGCTAATAGAAAATGGGTATCTATTGCAAATGGAGGTGTGTTTTTGGTTTCTGCTAACGGACAAGAAACTATATATCGCTTTGACAAAGACAACTCGCCATTGCCAAGTAACAATATTTTAGACATCGAAATTGACGGAACTTCAGGCGAAGTGTTTTTTGCAACCGATAAAGGAATGGTCTCCTTTTTAGGAACATCAACCAAACCAAGTGACAGTTTAGCCGATGTTTTCGTTTATCCCAATCCTGTACGACCAGGGTTTGTTGGTACAGTGAAAATTAGCGGATTAACCGATAGGGCTAATATTAAAATAACCGATATTGAAGGGAATTTGGTTTTCGAAACCACTTCATCTGGAGGAACTATAGAATGGGATACAACAGCTTTTGGAAAATATAAAGTAGCATCAGGCGTTTACATGATTTTTGTTGCCAGCCAAGACGGAACAGATTCTGCGGTTAAAAAAGTAATGGTAATTAGATAATACCTATCTCCCGTCACCTAACACCCATCACCTTAAAAATGCTCGTCAAAACTAAAGCCAGGTTTAACGGCGGCTTATGAATTTCAAAAACATACAGAAATTCAACCTATTTTAGTTGAGGCAACAGATTTATGGGGCGGAATTTCAAGAACCGAAAATCACAATGGAAACAGAATTGATATCGGCGGACATCGATTTTTTTCAAAATCTGATGTGGTAATGCAATGGTGGCAAGAAATTTTACCAATTTATTCAGAAACAAATGAAATAGAAATTACTTATCAAAACCAACGTTCCACAATTGAAGTAAACTCAAAAAACAATGATTCTGAAGCTGTTTTTTTAGTCAGAAAAAGGTTGTCAAGAATTTTTTTTGATAAAAAATTCTTTGATTATCCTATAAAATTAAGCTTTAAAACAATTTCAAAATTAGGGTATTTAAACACGCTTTTAATACTTTTTAGTTATTTAAAAAGCGTTATCTTTCCAATAAAAAACGAAAAATCGTTAGAAGATTTTTTTATTAACCGATTTGGTATTCGTTTGTATCAAACTTTTTTTAAAGACTATACAGAAAAGTTTGGGGAGTTTCTTGTTCTGAAATTAGTGCAGAATGGGGTGCGCAACGAATAAAAGGACTTTCAATAACCAAAACAATTCTTGACATTCTCCAGAAACCTTTTAGAAAGAAAGACATTAATCAAAAAAAAACGGAAACATCATTAATTGAATATTTTTTGTATCCCAAATACGGTCCAGGCCAATTGTGGACTAAAGTAGCTGAACTTATTGAAGAAAAAGGAGGAATACTTTACAAAAACGCTAAAGTTGTTCAACTCAACGGAACAAATGAATTGACTTCTGCTTTGATTGAAACAGGAAAAGAAAAAATTCAATCTACCATTACATTTGATTACTGCATTTCAACAATGCCAATAAAAGATTTATTTAATGCTTTTTCTTTTTCTATTCCGTCAGATATTAAAAATATTTCAGATAATTTAGTCTATCGAGATTTTATCACTGTTGGTATATTGTTGAATAAAACAAGAATTGAACTAAACGACAATTGGATTTACATTCAAGAAAGCTATGTAAAAGTAGGAAGAATTCAAGTGTTCAATAATTGGAGCCCTTTTTTAGTTTCTAATGCGGAAACCACTTGGTTGGGATTGGAATATTTTTGTAATGAAAATGATGTGCTTTGGCAATTAAATAAAAAAGAATTAATTGCACAAGCCACTCAAGAATTAATACAGCTAGGTTTTATCGATTCTTCTAAAAATGTTTTGGACGCAACAGTTATCAAAGTTCCTAAAACTTATCCTGCTTATTTTGGAACCTATAGTGAATTTTATAAAATCAGAAACTTTGTTGATGTCATTCCAAATTTATTTTTAGTAGGAAGAAATGGAATGCATAAATATAACAACCAAGATCATTCCATGTTAACGGCAATGCAAGCGGTTCAAAACATAAAGAACGGTATTTTATCTAAAGAAAATATTTGGTCTATAAATACGGAAGAAGAATATCATGAAGAGAAAAAACAATAATTTCTCAAAGACTATCTTTACATTTATCATATTCTATATTGTTTTGCTTTTATTGCGACTATGGAATGGTAACTTCTATCTTGTAGATTCTTATGAATATCTCGAAGTTGCAAAATTGATTATTCAAGGTGATTATTTTACTACTGATAATCTAATAATCAGCAGAAGGCCTTTTGTTTATCCATTATTTTTATCCTTAACTTCTACATTTAATCCATTTGTAATTGTATTTTTTCAATCAATACTTTTGTTTAAGTTTCCTTTTTTTTATATAAAATTAATAGATTTTATAAAATAAAAAGCGAAATTTGTTATTGATTTTAGTTCTATTAACGCCATCGATTTTTATATATTCACAATTAGTAATGTCTGAATTACTAATTCTTTTCTTGATTACGCTACTTTTTTATTTGTATATCGTTCACTTTCAATGGAAAAACATTAAGTATGCACAGCTAATAATAACAATATTAGTATTCACAAAACCCGTGTTTTATCCCTTCGTATTTATAAATTTAGGGCTAATGTTCGTTTATTTTTACAAAGTAAAACGATTCAATTTTTGGGTTTTATTGCCTGTTTTATCGGTTCTATTGTACATCAATTTCAACCAAAATAAATTTGGCTATAAACACTTTTCCTCAATGGAAAACAAAAACCTCATTTATTACAATTTATATTACTTCAAAGCGAACAATGAATCAAAAAACATTGCCAATCAATGGATTTCAAATATAAACAAAGAGTTAGAAGATAAAAAAGAAAAAGAAAAAAATGAGTTCTTAAAGAATATTGCACATCATGAAATAAAGAAAAACTTTCTATCGTATACTTTTTATCATATCTCAACTGGAATAAGAGGTGTTTTTGATCCTCGATGGTTAATGTATTATTGCAAAAGAAGACGGCAGACAAGGTTTTCTTGAAATATTGAATGGAAATAAGCCTTTTTCCTCTTTGTTTTCAAATAAATCATTGATGCTAATTTACGTTTTGTTAATTCCAATTTTTCTCGCACTACTTTTTAAATGGTTTCATTTTTTTAAATTCTATTTGACTAAAAAAAGAAGTTTCTCCGAATATTTCTTCTTAGTTTTTATCGGTTATTATGTTCTGATAACTGGTCCTGTAAATTGTTCCCGATATATGATGCCTTTACAATTCGTTCTAATTACTTTTGTATTAGTTTCAGTTAAAGAAAACAAATTAAAAAATGCTCGTCAAAACTAAAGCCATAGTAATTTCCACTTTAAAATTTCAAGAAAAAAGCTTGATTGTAAAATGCTTTACGCTTTCGGACGGACTAAAATCTTATTTTGTAAACAATGCTTTCACAGGGAAAAAGAACAACCAAAAAATTGCTTTTTTTCAACCGTTAGCCCAATTAGAAATTGAAGCCTATCATAAAAACAAAGATACTTTGGAACGCTTTAAAGAAATTAAAATTCAAAATCCGTATCATTCATTACACCAAGATATTACCAAAACCACAATTATATTATTTCTTTCCGAAGTATTACATCATGCCATCAAAGAAGATGGAAAAAACGAACCGCTTTTTGAGTTTTTAGAAACTGCTTTTACATGGTTAGACAACCACGATGAAATTGCCAATTTTCACTTGATAACTTTGTTACAAGTAACCAAATATCTCGGTTTTTATCCCCAAAACCCCGATAATGAAAACCCTTATTTTGAAATTACTGAAGGTGTTTTTGTCCCATTTGAAGGTGTAAGTTGTTTATCGAAAGAAACTACGCAATTATTTAGGAAACTGATGGAGCTGCGCTACCAAGACAACCAAAAAATATTCTCCTCAACCCAACGGCAAGAACTGCTAAAAATTCTCATGGATTATTACACGTTCAATATTGATGGTTTTAAAAAACCCAAATCATTAGAAATTCTAAAGGAAGTTTTTGCTTAATTACTAACTTTTGCCTTTTACCTTTTGCCTTTTACCTTTAAATCATTACTTTCGCAAATTGATTTTAGAAAGCGACAAAATGAGCACAAAATTTACTGAATACAAAGGACTTGACTTGCCAACAGTAGCATCAGAAGTTCTTGATTTTTGGAAAAAAAACAACATCTTTGAACAATCGGTAACTTCTCGTGAAGGAGCTACACCTTACGTGTTTTTTGAAGGACCACCATCTGCAAATGGTTTGCCTGGTATTCACCACGTAATGGCGCGTGCGATTAAAGATATTTTTTGTCGTTATAAAACTCAAAAAGGTTACCAAGTTAAGCGTAAAGCAGGCTGGGATACGCACGGATTACCAGTAGAATTAGGTACCGAAAAAGAATTAGGCATTACCAAAGAAGATATCGGAAAAACCATTTCCGTTACCGAATACAACGAAGCGTGTAAAAGAACCGTTATGCGTTACACCGACGTATGGAATGATCTTACGGAAAAAATGGGCTATTGGGTAGATATGGAAGATATGTAACTTACAAATCCAAATACATGGAAACGGTTTGGTGGTTACTAAAACAAATTTACAACAAAGATCTACTATACAAAGGCTACACGATTCAGCCGTATTCGCCAAAAGCGGGAACAGGTTTGTCTTCGCACGAAGTTAACCAGCCAGGTTCATACCGTGATGTTACCGATACTACGATTGTCGCGCAGTTTAAAGCAAAAGACGAAACGTTACCAAGTTTCTTGCAAGGTTTTGGAACGGTTCATTTCTTAGCTTGGACAACAACTCCTTGGACATTACCGTCAAATACAGCATTGACTGTTGGCCCAAAAATCGATTATGTTTTAGTAAAAACTTTCAATCAATATACTTTTGAAGCGGTGAATGTAGTTTTAGCTAAGAATTTAGTTGGAAAACAATTCGGAGGAAAGTATTTTGTTGCGGAATCAGAAGCAGATTTTGCAAATTACAAATCAGAAGATAAAAAGATTCCATACCAAATCTTAGCAGAAGTAAAAGGCGCTGATTTAGTAGGAATTCGTTATGAACAATTATTACCATTAGCATTACCTTATCAAAATCCAGAAAATGCTTTTAGAGTAATTTCAGGTGATTTCGTTACTACGGAAGACGGAACTGGAATTGTACACACAGCACCAACATTTGGAGCTGATGATGCTAAAGTGGCTAAAGAAGCAACTCCAGAAGTGCCACCAATGTTAGTCTTAGACGAAAACGGAAATCCTGTTCCATTGGTAGACTTACAAGGTAGATTTGTCGCTGGATTAGGTGACTTATCAGGAAAATACGTTAAAAACGAATATTACAACGACGGAGAAGCACCAGAGCGTTCAGCTGACGTGGAAATCGCTATCCAATTAAAAGAAGAAAATAAGGCTTTCAAAGTCGAAAAATACGTGCATAGTTATCCACATTGTTGGAGAACTGATAAACCGATTTTATATTATCCATTAGATTCTTGGTTCATCAAAGTAACCGAAATCAAAGATAGAATGTTCGACTTAAACGAAACCATCAACTGGAAACCAAAAGCTACAGGAGAAGGTCGTTTCGGAAATTGGTTGAAAAACGCTAATGATTGGAACTTATCGCGTTCACGTTATTGGGGAATTCCTTTACCAATTTGGAGAAGCGAAGATGGAACCGAAGAAATGTTGGTAGGTTCGGTTGAGGAATTATATAACGAAATCGAAAAATCCATCGCGGCAGGTTTCCAAAAAGAAAATCCATACAAAGGATTCAAAATTGGCGACATGAGCGAATCCAACTATGATTTAGTGGATTTACACAAAAATGTAGTTGACGGAATTGTTTTAGTTTCTCCATCAGGACAACCAATGAAACGCGAAACGGATTTAATTGACGTTTGGTTCGATTCAGGAGCTATGCCATATGCACAATGGCATTATCCATTCGAAAACAAAGAATTAATCGACGAAAATAAAGCTTTCCCAGCTGATTTCATTGCAGAAGGTGTTGACCAAACTCGTGGTTGGTTTTATACTTTACATGCGATTGGGACATTAGTTTTTGATAAAATTGCATACAAAAACGTAGTTTCAAACGGATTGGTTTTGGACAAAAACGGACAAAAAATGTCGAAACGTTTAGGAAATGCGGTTGACCCATTCACCACTTTGTCAGAATATGGTCCAGATGCTACGCGTTGGTACATGATTTCCAATGCAAATCCTTGGGATAACTTAAAATTTGATATCGAAGGCGTTGCTGAAGTAAGAAGAAAATTCTTCGGAACACTTTATAATACGTATTCGTTCTTTGCTTTATATGCAAATATCGATGGTTTTAAATATGATGAAGCGGAAGTTCCATTAAACGAAAGACCAGAAATCGACCGTTGGATTTTATCGGAATTACATACTTTAATTCAATTAGTAGATGAAGCGTATGCAGATTATGAACCAACAAAAGCGGCTCGTGCTATTTCCGATTTCGTTCAAGAAAACTTGAGTAACTGGTACGTTCGTTTGTGTAGAAGAAGATTCTGGAAAGGCGATTATGCGCAAGATAAAATTGCAGCTTATCAAACACTTTATACTTGTTTGGTAACGGTTGCGAAGCTTTCTGCGCCAATTGCACCGTTCTTTATGGACAAACTTTACAGAGATTTAACACAAGCGACAGGTTCTGAGTCGTTTGAAAGCGTACATTTGGCGGAGTTTCCAAAAATGGTTGAAAACTTTGTTGATAAATCATTAGAAAGCAAAATGGGGAAAGCGCAAACGGTTTCTTCATTGGTTTTATCACTTCGTAAAAAGGAGATGATTAAAGTACGCCAACCTTTACAAAGAATAATGATTCCGGTACTTGACAAGGGTTTTAAAGCAGAAATTGAAGCTATATCTGATTTAATTAAAGCGGAAGTAAACGTAAAAGAAATTGAATTATTGGAAGATGCTTCTGGTGTTTTAGTGAAGCAAATTAAACCAAATTTTAAAGCACTTGGCCCGCGTTTTGGAAAAGACATGGGTTTGATTTCCAAAGAGATACAAAATTTTTCTCAAGAACAAATCAATCAATTAGACAAAGAAAATGCGTTAACCATTGAAATATCAGGAAAAAGTATTAATTTAACATCCGAAGACGTGGAGATTTCTTCACAAGATATTCCGGGTTGGTTAGTAGCTAATGCAAACGGAATTACGGTAGCGCTAGACATTACCATTTCAGAAGAATTACGTAATGAAGGAATTGCCAGAGAACTTGTGAATCGAATTCAAAATATCCGAAAAGATTCTGGTTTTGAAGTAACAGATAAAATACATGTTCAATTGTTAAAAAACGACACAATTGAAAAAGCAGTTAAAGCAAATGAAAGTTACATCAAATCAGAAACACTTACTAAAGAGCTTATTTTTGTAGACCAATTAGAAAATGGTACGGAAATTGAGTTTGATGAGTTACAAACAAGAGTATTAATTTCTAAATAACGGAATTATGGTAGAGGAAAAATTAAAATATTCAGATGCAGATTTAGCAGAATTCAAAGAATTAATTTTAGCTAAACTAGAAAAAGCGAAAAACGATTTAGAGCTTATCAAAAGCGCTTATATGAATGATTTAAACAACGGAACAGATGATACATCACCAACGTTCAAAGCATTTGAAGAAGGAAGCGAAACTATGAGCAAAGAAGCAAATTCACAATTGGCCATTCGTCAAGAGAAATTCATTCGCGATTTAAAAAATGCGTTAATTCGTATTGAAAACAAAACCTACGGGGTTTGTAAAGTTACTGGTAAATTAATTAGTAAAGAACGTTTAAAAATCGTTCCACATGCTACAATGAGCATCGAAGCGAAGAATTTACAGCGCTAATTACAAAACACCCAATAGATAAATTCCAAATTCCAATTTGTTTTGATACATTTTGGGGTTTGGATTTTTTGTTAGCATGTGGATGAGACGGGTTCTTTGAAGCGCAGATTAATCAGATTTTAACATTGCGAACTTAGCGTAAATCTTTGCGTTTAAACTTTTAATTTTTGTACCTAATTTTTGAAATTGTTCTTGATTTTTGAGATTGAAATTGAACTTGTTCTTGACTTTTGAATTTGTTCTTGATTTTTCCTTATTTTTGCAATTCAAAAACCAAAAAATGTCACTGAAAAAGGCTTCATTACTAGTTGTACTCGTACTTTTAATAGATCAAATTTCTAAAATTTACATCAAAACCAACTTCTATTTGGGAGAAGAAGTAAAGGTTTTTGAATGGTTTCGTATTCACTTTATTGAGAACGAAGGCATGGCTTGGGGTGCAGTAATTCCTGGTGATTATGGCAAACTTTTCTTGACTTTATTTAGAATTGTTGCTGTTTGTGGGATTAGTTGGTGGTTGTGGGATTCCGTTAGAAAAAAACTTTCCAACTTTCTAATTACCGCAATTGCTTTGATTTTAGCTGGGGCTGTTGGTAATATTATTGATTCTGTTTTTTACGGTGTTATTTTTAACGACAGTTACAATCAAGTGGCAACAGCTTTTGCTGCCGAACCTTATGGCACTTGGTTTTATGGTGAAGTTGTAGATATGTTCTATTTTCCAATTTGGGAAGGCAATTTACCATCTTGGTTGCCAATTTGGGGTGGCAAACACTTCACTTTTTTCAACGCTATTTTCAACGTAGCTGATGTAGCGATTTCTACTGGTGTTGGAATTTTGATTGTGTTTAATAAAAGAGTTTTTGGAACTACTGAGAAAGAAGTTTAAGTAACAGAGTAAAATGTTTCCTTTAGATGGTGAATTTGTGTTTCTCTATTGCTGCTATTTACTAGCAATTCTTTATTTTGGAACAAAAACTCAAATTACAAAACGACTTTTTTACAAAATCAATTTAATAATTCTTTTTATTTATACTTCTTGGTTTTTGTATTTGTTTCTTGATGAAAATAACTTTATTGGTGGCGGCTCACTTCCAATGTTATTTTATCCTTTATTTGTTCTTTTTGTTCACATTGCAGTTTATGGATTACTTGAACTGGTTTTTTATTTTAAAAACAAATAACCCCATCCGGCGTCACACAAAAATCCAATTTCACATCATTTTCAGAAACATCATCAATTTTTTCTTCTGGCGGAAAGAACGACAATCCAATTTTAATGGTTTCGGGTTTGCATTTGTTTAGAAAGTTGTCGTAGAACCCTTTTCCGTAGCCTACTCTATTTCCTTGTTTGTCGTAAGCTAAAAGTGGTACAAAAACCACATCGATTTTGGTGTCGGGAACTTCTAAACCATCAACCGGCTCTGGAACGTTGTAGCTGTTCTTTTTGATTTTGGTATTATCGGTCAATAAAAAATGCGTCATACCTAAGGTTTCAAATTCGCACTTCGAAATGACGATTTCTTTATCTTTCCCTGCTAGAATTTGTAATATATATTCGGTATTGATTTCTTTTTGCTCTTCAATCGTTAAAAACAAATGGTAATACAAATGATTCCAAATGTCCATTCGCAACAATTGGTTAGCAATCGCTAAACTTTTGTCTTCGATTTCTTCTTGAGATAATGACTGTCTTAATACTTTGTACTTACTTCTTAATACTTTCTTTTTCATTTCCAACAGCTTTCAATTCCATTACAAAGCTAGTTAAATGTTCAACTTCTACATGATCCATCACTACAATTTTATACCATTTGTTGTCTCCTTGATGTTGTTGCGGAACTAATCGGTATTTTTCAGCAAGATTTTTTGGCACAAATTCGGCATGAATCGTAACAATGTTCATAAACGGTTCACGGAAATATTTGATATTGAGTTTGTCCAATTCCTGGCATAAAAATTGGGTTCGCATTTGTAAAACACTTACTTTTTCAAACCAACCGTGTCCACCATAGGTAAACAAAATCATCCAAATGGCTACCGCATTAGCTCCTGAACGACTACCACAAAGGGTTAAGTCCATTCCTTCCACGTATTCAGCTTCTTTGGTTAATGAATTTTCTATTAAACCTTTTCTACAAATGTAAATTCCAGTTCCGTAAGGCGCTTGCAACATTTTGTGAGTATCAATAGTAATAGAACTAATTTTGGGATTACTAAAATTAATAACAGAATCTCGATTGCTAAACGGATACACGAAACCGCCATAAGCTCCATCAATGTGCAAACGATACATTACTTGCTGTTTTTCCAAAGCCGAAATATAAACTTCAGGATTGTCAACCGAACCAAACATCGTTGTTCCAAGATTTGAAACCGCAATAAAGTATTTTTTTCCTTTATTTTTAGCTTCCAAAATTATAGTACCCAATGCAACTGCGTCAATGTCACGATTTTCAAAACCAACTGGAATTTTCAACCAATCAATCTGTAATAAGTTGGAAGCTTTTGGAATAGAATAATGGGTGTCTTCCGATGCTAAAATGGCAATTTCTTCCAATTTGGCATCCAATTGATGCATGAATTCATTTCTAAAAACCCATATCGCTTGAATATTGGCTTCGGTTCCGCCTGGAGCAATATAACCATCAAATTCATTGGGTTTGGCTTTAAAAATATCGACTGCAATAACGTTTAAAACTTCACACTCAATTTCTTGCGTTCCAGAAAACACACTTTCAGACGCACCAAAAGTATGACATCCAATGTTATTCGGATTGGCAACATAAGTTTGTAATGTGGGTGCTTCTTTTAAAAATGGGGCATCGTCATAAAAAACTTTCCCATCTAGTTTTGAAGCCGGAAAACCTAATGAAATGTCTTTTGAAAAACTAATATTTGATTCTAATGCTTTTGTAATCCGTTCTTTTCGTTCTTGTTGCGTTGTTTTTTTCCAATACTGCATTTTTTCCAATTTTGATGCGAAAGTAACAACACTTTCAAAGACAAAATATGACAAATGTTAGCTTTCTAAAGTTATTTGTGTTGAGATATGATAAATCGCATCACCTTGATACACAAATGGCGCATCGTTTACATTAATTAAATAACCTTCATGTGGAGCTTTTACTTGATGTTCTACTTTTCCATACGGATCAGAAATAGTTGCCAATAAATCCCCTTTTTTAACGAACGAACCAATTACCGCAACCCCATGAAACATTCCAGAATATTTGGCACGAAACCAATTCGATTTTTCAATATAAATGGGTTTTCGATCTAAAAAAACAGCTTTTTTCTTTGGATGCAACATATTTAAATGAGCTAAAAAACGTTTCGCTCCTTCAACAGCTTCTCCAGTAACCGCATCGTTTAAATCCAATGATTTTCCGCCCTCGAAAAGTAACATTTTCACATTTAATTTATCGCAAGAGTTTCTAAAAGAGCCAGAAATATTTTTGGAATACAAAGTAAATGGCGCATTAAAAATATCCGAAAGTTGTTTTAACTCAGCATTTTCAGGAACTATACGAATTTGCGGCGCATTAAATCGACTCGCACCACCAGCGTGAAAATCGATAGCATAATCCACATGTGGAATAATTTCTTTTAAAATATGATACGCAAATCTACTCGCCAATGAGCCTGTTTTACTTCCAGGAAAAACACGATTCAAATCTCTTCCATCAGGAAATTCTCGTGTCTTATTTACAAAACCAAAAATATTGATGATTGGAATACAAATGATAGTTCCAATTTTGGGTTTGTTGATTTTTTGAACAATTAACTGACGAACAATTTCGGTTCCATTAATTTCATCGCCATGCAATCCGGCACAAAATAAAACGGTTGGCCCGTCCACTTTTGAACGCTCCACAATGATGGGCACTTTTAGCTTATTCATGGTATGCAACTTGGCAATTTCCATATTAATGGTTTTGCTTTCGCCAGCTAAAATGGTTTCTTTAAGAATAATAAGTGGTTTTGAGGCAGTCATTGGTTTGATTCTAAGGTGTTAAAAATACGAAAAGTTCAAGAACAAGAACAAAATCAAGTTCAAAAATCAAGATTTTATTGGAACATGGATGAAAGAAACTGGAGAAATTTAAAAATCGTTGTGTGCTTTGTGCATTCTTTGTGAGCTTAGTGGTTAAAAAACATTAAGAATTCAAAAACAATTCTCTTATCTTTGTTCTTTACTCTTTTCCAAAAAATGCAAACACCATTAGAACTTCAAATCCAAACTTTACCTGATAATCCGGGTGTGTATCAATATTTTGATAAGGATGGGAAAATTTTGTATGTTGGAAAAGCAAAAAACTTAAAAAAGCGCGTTCAATCGTATTTTACGAAGAACCACGTCAATTACAAAACATCAGTTTTAGTAAAGAAAATTGTTACGATAAAACACATTGTAGTTCCAACGGAAACCGATGCATTGTTATTGGAAAATAATCTGATAAAAAAACTACAACCGCGTTATAATGTTCTGCTTCGCGATGATAAAACCTATCCTTGGATTTGCATCAAAAACGAACGCTTCCCAAGAATATTTTCAACTCGAAAAATGATTAAAGACGGTTCGGAGTATTTTGGGCCGTATACGAGTTTTAAAACGGTTCATACCATTTTGGAATTGATTAAAGAGTTGTATCCATTGCGAACTTGTAACTACGACTTGTCAAAAGCAAATATAGATTCGGGTAAATTTAAAGTCTGTTTAGAATATCATATTGGCAATTGTAAAGGTGCTTGTGAAGGCTATGAAGCGGCTGAAAACTACCAAAATCAAGTGGAAAAAATCCGTCAAATTTTAAAAGGAAATTTCAAAGATAGTTTGAAAGATTTCAAAAAATTAATGGCTGATTTGGCTATGGAAATGCAATTTGAAGAAGCGCAAAAAATCAAAGAAAAAATCGAAGTTTTAGAAAATTACCAATCGCGTTCCACCGTTTTGAATCCGAAAATTACCAATTTGGATGTGTTTTCGATTATTTCTGACGAAACAATGGCTTATGTCAACTTTTTACAAATTTCGCATGGCGCTATTGTGCGGTCTCATACGTTGGAACTAAAGAAAAAATTAGACGAAACTAACGAAGAATTATTGGAATTAGCTGTTGTAGAATTACGTGAACGTTTTCATTTGAATGCACGAGAAATTGTAGTTCCTTTTCCAATTGATCTAGGCGAAAATATTAAAGTTACCGTTCCTCAGTTGGGCGATAAAAAACAAATTTTAGAGTTATCTGAGCGTAACGCCAAATTTTATCGTTTGGACCAATTAAAACAAATTCAAATTGTGGACCCAGAGCGACATACCAATCGCATCATGGCGCAAATGCAAAAAGATTTACGTTTATCTGCGGAACCAAGACATATTGAGTGTTTTGACAACTCGAACATACAAGGAACGAATCCTGTTGCGGCTTGTGTAGTATTTAAAGATGGCAAACCAAGTAAAAAAGATTACAGACATTTCAATATCAAAACCGTTGAAGGTCCAAATGATTTTGCTTCGATGGAAGAAGTGGTTTACCGAAGATACAAGCGGATGTTAGAGGAAAATCAATCGTTGCCGCAATTGATTATTATTGATGGTGGAAAAGGACAATTGTCTTCGGCATTAAAAAGTTTGGACGATTTAGGCTTGCGTGGAAAGATTGCTATTATTGGAATTGCAAAACGTTTGGAGGAGATTTATTATCCTGGTGATTCAGTACCATTGTATTTAGATAAAAAATCAGAAACTCTGAAAGTTATTCAGTTTTTACGAAATGAAGCGCATCGATTTGGAATCACGCATCATCGCGATAAACGAAGCAAATCGGCTTTAACTAATAGTTTAGAAAGTATTCCTGGAATTGGTGAAAAAACGATGATAACGTTAATGAAACATTTCAAAAGCGTTAAAAGATTACAAAATGCTAATGAAAATGAGATTGCTGCCATCATTGGACTTTCAAAAGCCAAAAAAATTACCGACTTTTACAAAGAAAACAACACAAAGACCTAATGAAAAAAATTTTCTTGTTGATAAGCCTACTAATTTTCACCCAAATCAGCTTAGGACAAGAACCTGTTAATACGGATAAAACTCCTAAAATCGGATTAGTTCTGAGTGGTGGAGGCGCTAAAGGATTGGCTCATATCGGTGTGCTTAAAGTAATTGATTCGTTAGGAATAAAGATTGATTATATTGGCGGAACAAGTATGGGCGCTATTATAGGCGGACTTTACGCTTCGGGTTATACTGGTAAACAATTGGATTCTATTTTTTCACATGTTGATGTTGATGCACTTTTACAAGATTTTACGCCCCGTGATTCTAAAAATTTTTACCAAAAAAGAAACGACGAAATTTATGCAGTAACACTTCCTTTTGACGGTTTTAAACTCGGGCTTCCCTCAGCACTGTCTAAAGGAATGTATAACTACAACTTACTTTCAAAGTTAACCAAACACGTAAGTCATATTAAAGATTTTAACGATTTACCTATTCCTTTTTTCTGTATTGCTACTAATGTTGAAACAGGTAAAGAAATCATACTAAACAGAGGAGTGCTCCCGCAAAGTATGCTTGCTAGCGGTGCATTACCAACACTTTACAATCCAGTAGAAATTGATGGTGAACTTCTAATTGATGGCGGAGTCGTAAACAACTATCCAATTGAAGAAGTAAGAAGGTTAGGCGCAACAGTTATCATTGGTGTTGATGTACAAGATGGATTAAAATCTAGAGAAGAACTTAAAGGAGCAACTGGAATGCTTACCCAAATTGCCAATTACAACATGATTGAAAAAATGGGAAATAAAATTGGACAAACTGATTTATATATTAAACCCGACATCAAAGGTTTTTCTGTAGTTTCCTTTGATAAAGGAAAAGCAATTGTAGAAAAAGGTGTTGATGCAGCAAATGACTTGATAGAAGATTTACAAAAGATTAAATACACTCAAGAAAAAAATCATGTTGAGCAAAAAAGATTTCAAGTTAAAAATATTGACTCCATTTATGTGAAAAACATTCAAATTAACAACTTAAGAAATTTTACTCGCTCTTACGTAATTGGTAAATTAAAATTTAGACCTGATGACAGAATAAGTTTTACAACTTTAGAAAAAGGGATAAATAATTTGAATGCAACACAAAGTTTTCAGTCTATTTATTACGATTTTGAAAGAAATGAAGACGGTGAAAAACTAATATTAGATTTAAAAGAAAAGAAAAGTACCACGTTTTTAAAACTTGGACTTCATTATGACGAACTTTTTAAAAGTGGCCTTTTAATAAACTTTACTAAGAATAAGATTTTTGCTAAAAATGATGTAATGTCGCTAGATTTTGTAGTAGGAGATAATATTCGTTATAACTTAAATTATTACATCGACAACGGGTTTTACTGGAGTTTTGGATTCAATTCAAGATATGCTGGCTTTAATAGAAACGTTCCAAATGATTTTAATAACGGTGTAACATTTACTGATTTAGGTTTAAACTCTGTAAACATTGATTACTCAGATTTCACCAATCAAATTTATATGCAAACTATTTTTGCTCAGAAATTTTCAATTGGTGCAGGAGTTGAATTAAAGCACCTAAAAATTTCTTCTGAAACGCTTCAAAATACTAGGCCAATTTTTGAAAACAGTGATTATTTTTCAATTTATGGTTACATGAAATATGATTCTTTTGACAATAAATATTTTCCCAAAAAAGGTTGGTACTTTAATGGGGATTTAAAATCTTTTTTATATTCTTCTAATTATAGTAAAAATTTCGAACGGTTCACAATTGCCAAAGCTGATTTTGGATTAGCAAGAACATTCTATAAAAAATTCACACTAAGACTTCAAACTGAAGGTGGATTTTCAATTGGAGAACAATCTGTAAATTATTTTGATTTTGCACTTGGTGGATATGGTTTTGCCAATTTAAACAACTTTCGCCCTTTTTATGGTTATGATTTCATTAGTGTTGTTGGTGACAGTTATGTAAAAGTTAGCTCAACCATTGATTACGAAGTTCATAGAAAACACCATATCAACTTTACAGGAAATTTTGCAAACATAGGAAATAAAATTTTTGAATCCGTTGAGGGTTGGATTAGCAAACCTAGCTTTACTGGCTATGGTTTTGGTTACGGCTATGATTCTCTAATAGGTCCATTAGAAATTAAACATTCATGGTCTCCTGAAACACGTAATCACTTCACATGGATTAGTTTAGGCTTTTGGTTTTAATATAAAAAAAAATTACGATATTTGTGTCATGAAAAAGTGGGACAACTTACTTATCCTTCTCAAATACCTCATCAAGAGAAATCCGGAATGAGTTGATTTTGTTATGGTTAGCAAATACTGAATCCTTTCAGTGTATCTATAAACTTTAAAACAAAACACTATGCCGTTTTATCATAAATTAGGAAAAATTCCACACAAGCGACACATTCAGTTTCGCAAAACCAATGGCGATTTATATTACGAGCAGCTTTTTGGTACCGTTGGTTTTGACGGAATGTCGACCAACTCCTATCACGAACATCGACCTACACAAGTAAAAGCGATTCGTGCCCAATATAGCGTGGCTCCAAAAATTGCCAAAGAAAATAACATTCAATCCTACCGATTGAGAGGATTTCAAGTGAATCCAGAAAATGACTTTTTAGAAAGTAGAAAAATTGTATTGACCAACAGCGATTGTCATATTGCCCTAGCAGCACCAAAACAATCTACAACCGATTATTTCTACAAAAATACGGATTCCGATGAAATGCTTTTTATTCACAAAGGTTCAGGTAAACTGAGAACTATTTATGGAAATTTGGATTTCAAATACGGTGATTATTTAATTATTCCTAGAGGAATTATCTACAAAATTGATTTTGATACAGAAGATAATCGTTTGTTTATCGTAGAATCGCACCGACCAATTTATACGCCAAAAAGATACCGCAATTGGTTCGGACAATTATTAGAACATTCGCCTTTTTGCGAAAGAGACATTCGTAGACCTGAAGAACTAGAAACTTACGATGAAAAAGGAGATTTCGTAATAAAAGTAAAGAAAAAAGACGAAATCATTGAAATGGTTTACGCTACGCATCCATTTGATGTTGTGGGTTACGATGGGTTTAACTATCCGTATGCCTTATCCATTCATGATTTTGAACCAATAACTGGTAGAATTCACCAACCGCCACCAGTACACCAAACTTTTGAAACCGATGCTTTTGTGATTTGTTCGTTTGTTCCGCGTTTGTACGATTACCACCCAGAAGCAATTCCGGCACCATATAATCATAGTAATATAGATTCTGATGAAGTCTTGTATTATGTTGATGGTGATTTTATGAGTAGAAACGATATTGAAGCTGGACATATTTCGTTGCATCCTGCAGGAATTCCTCACGGACCACACCCTGGAGCAGCAGAAAGAAGTATTGGGAAAACAGAAACCCAAGAATTAGCTGTAATGGTAGACACGTTCAAGCCGTTAATGGTAACAGAAGAAGCTATGAAAATTGCCGATGACAGCTATTATTTGTCTTGGTTAGAATAATTAATAAATTAAAAATGAACAAAAGAAAACTTGCTGCCGATCCATCTTCTTTAATTTTAGGAATTATAAGTTTAGTTACTTTGTTTTTAGGATGTTGTTGTGGGTTTTTTGTCATTGCTTCATTAGTCATGAGTATTGTTGGTTTAGTATTGGCAATTAACAGTTCTAGTGAATACCAAAAATACCCTGAAGAATTTTCTGTACAGAGTTACAAAAATGTAAGTATTGGTAAAATATTAAATATTATTTCCGTTTCTTTAAATGGTTTGTATATTTTGGTTTTTGCAATAGCAATGTTTGTATACCAAATAAATTTTGCAGATAAATTCAATGAAATATTTGAAGAAATTAACAACAAACAACAATACGAAGAAACAATAATTTATGAAGAAGCTGAAGATGATTTTGATGATTTTTATATAGAATCTGATTCTACAGTCATCGATTCGGTTGAAGTTATTAATTAAAAAAACAAAAATTATGAGTACAGAAATAAAATCAGTTGAATACGGATTAGAAAAAATATTTGAAGGAGCACAAGACTTCTTACCACTATTAGGAACAGATTACGTAGAATTTTATGTTGGAAATGCTAAACAAGCGGCTCACTTTTACAAAACAGCCTTTGGTTTTCAATCGTTAGCCTATGCAGGTTTAGAAACTGGAGTAAAAGACAGAGCGTCTTATGTTTTGAAACAAGATAAAATACGTTTGGTATTAACTACTGCATTAAAAAGTGATTCTCCTATTGGTGAACACGTAAAAAAACACGGCGATGGTGTAAAGGTAATTGCACTTTGGGTAGAAGATGCTAGAAAATCATTTGAAGAAACTACTAAACGCGGTGCAAAACCTTATTTTGAACCAGCTGTTGAAAAAGATGAAAACGGAGAAGTTGTTCGAGCGGGTATTTATGGCGCTTATGGTGAAACTGTTTTTGTTTTTGTTGAGCGCAAAAATTATAACGGAATCTTTTTACCAGGTTATAGTGAATGGAAATCAGACTACAATCCAGAACCAGTAGGACTAAAGTATATTGACCACATGGTTGGAAACACAGGCTGGAATAGAATGAATGAAGCTGTAAAATGGTTTGAAGACGTAATGGGATTTGTAAATTTCCTTTCCTTTGACGACAAACAAATTACTACAGAGTATTCCGCTTTGATGTCTAAAGTAATGAGTAATGGAAATGGAAGAATCAAATTCCCTATTAACGAACCGGCTCATGGAAAAAAACGTTCTCAAATTGAAGAATATTTAGATTTTTACGAAGACGAAGGAGTTCAGCATATTGCTGTTGCAACTGATGATATTCTAACAACAGTAGCAGAAATGCGTAAAAGAGGAATTGAATTTTTAAGTACGCCTCCACAAGCCTATTACGATGCAATTCCTGAGCGTTTGAAAGATCATATGTCGAAATTTAAAGAAGATATCAACGAACTTCAAAAATTAGGAATTATGATTGATGCTGATGAAGAAGGCTATTTGTTACAAATTTTTACTAAGCCAATTGAAGATCGTCCAACGCTTTTCTTCGAAGTTATTCAAAGAATGGGTGCAAAAGGCTTTGGTGCAGGTAACTTTAAAGCCCTATTTGAATCGATTGAACGTGAGCAAGCTTTGAGAGGAACGCTGTAAAATTGAACTTTAATTAAACAATCATCAAACAAAAAGGTATAAACATCGCTATTTTTGATAAAAAAATGTTAAAGTTTAATTTTAACTAACAATAATTCAAAAACAGTTATACCTTTGCACTCGCAAAACAAGGAGGTAGTTTGCCTTGTGGAGTAATAAATTTTTCATAATTTATAGTTTTTGGTTGGTTAATAACATAAAAACTCAGTCATTAATTTTGACTGGGTTTTTTTGTTTAGTATTTTTGGAACAGAAATTGTATTCCAATTACAAAAGAAATAATTATGAAAAGAATAGCACTTTTACTTTTGGTATTTATTACTACCAATTCTTTTGTAAAAAAAGAAGATGCTTTTACTACAGGTGAATGGTTTAAACTTCGTATTCATTATGGTGTTATAAACGCTGGTTACGCCTCAATTGAAATCAAAGACGCTGTAAAAAGCAACAAAAAAGTCCATCATGTTATTGGAAAAGGTTGGACTGTTGGCATGGCTAAATTCTTCTTCAAAGTAGAAGACGACTACCAAAGTTATTTCGACAAAGAAACAGGAAAACCCTATCATTTTATTAGAAAAATTAACGAAGGTGGTTATATTAAAGACCAAGAGGGGTTTTTCGATCAAAAAAACAACACCGTTTTAGTAAAAGACTACAAACACAAAACAGAAAAAACGTTTTCAGTACCAGAAAATGTTCAAGATATTGTATCTTCGTTTTACTATCTTCGAAACCACCCAAAAATTGACAAACTTAACGTAGGCGAATCCATTGCAATCGATATGTTTTTTGACAATGAAACGACAAAGTTTAAGTTAAAATTTATTGGTAGAGAAGATATAAAAACTAAATTTGGAAAAATTTCATGTATGGTTTTTAGGCCTTATGTGCAAGCAGGTAGGGTTTTTAAAGAAGAGGAAAGTCTAACAGTTTGGATATCAGATGATGACAACAAAATTCCTGTTCGATTAAAAGCTAATTTAGCTGTTGGATCATTAAAAGCAGATCTAGACGCTTTTAAAGGTTTAAAGCATTCATTTAAAGTAAAAGTAGAATAATGGAAATGACGCAAGGTTTGCAAAATCAATTGCAACAATTAGATGATAAATTCAAAGCAATTAACCAAAGTACAGCAACTCACTTAGAAGGTTTATTATGGTCAAAACCAATTACGTATTGGGATTACATTCAAACTGATGCTTTGTTGAACTTACAAATTCAACGCACCACTTTACCTGATGAAATGGTTTTTATCATGTATCATCAAGTGAACGAGTTGATTTTCAAAATGATTTTGTGGGAAATTGACCAATTGTGTCATACCGAAAAACCTTCAACTCCTTATTTTACTGAAAAACTAGGAAGAATTAGTCGCTATTTTGATATGCTAACCACATCATTCAACATCATGACTGATGGCATGGAAGTAGATCAATATTTGAAATTCAGAAACACACTAACCCCGGCAAGCGGCTTCCAAAGTGCGCAATACCGTTTAATTGAATTTGCTTCAACTGATTTGATTAACCTAATTGATAATCGTTTTAGAGCAAATATTGATAGAAATACACCATACGAGCATGCTTTCGAACATTTGTATTGGCAAGCTGCAGGAAAAGATCATAAAACAGGAGAAAAATCATATTTGATTCAAGCTTTTGAAAAAAAATACAAAGCCACTTTCTTGACTTTTATGGAAGAATACAACACCATTAATTTATGGCGTAAATTCAAAGAAATTCCTGAAGTAGACCAAAAAAACCAAGAACTTGTTGCTGCCATGCGTCATCTAGATTATACCATAAATGTAACTTGGGTAATGGGTCATTTTAACACGGCAAAAAAGTACATAGAAAGCACACCAGGAAATCATGAAGCAACTGGCGGTAGTGATTGGAAAAAATATATGTTACCTAAATACCAAAAACGAATTTTCTTTCCAGAACTATGGACCAAAGAAGAAATTGAAAACTGGGGTGAAGGATTGTAAAATTTGAAAAAAGCAAAAAATTGAAATATTTAGTTCTACTACTATCGTTAAGCATACTTATATCTTGTAATTCTAAAGAAGAAAAAGAAACAACTACTGAAAAACAAATAGTTGTTGAACCGATTATAAAAGAATTTGGAATTGTTTTCAACGAATTCAAAGTGGTTAAAGACACTATAAAATCAGGTGATACTTTTGGTAAAATGCTACAAAATTATCAGTTACCAGACAGTATGAATGTACACCAACTAACGGAGAAAGTTAGAGACTCTTTCAACTTGAGAGGAATTAAAGCTGGAAAACCATATCTTTTATTTTTCGACAAAAACAATCCTGACCAACTGCAACAATTTGTATACATTAAAGATCAAATACATTACACTGTCATTGATTTACGTAATGGTGTTAGTGTTCAAAATAAAGAAAAACCAGTTACCATCAGAAAACGAACGATAGCCGCTGAAATTGAAGGGTCTCTTTCTGAAACACTTGAAAAAGCTGGAGTAAGTGCGGGTTTAGCTCCAAAACTAGCAGGTGTTTACGCCTACTCTATCGACTTCTTTCGCATTCAAAAAGAAGATAAATTTGCGGTTACGCTTTATGAAAAATTTATTGAAGACTCGATCTATGTAGGTATAGACCGAATTGAATCAACTTATTTCCAACATAAAGGAAAAGATTTCTATGCGTTTCCATATAAACTAAAAGAAAACCAAAAGGAATCTAGTTACTATGATGAAGAAGGAAAAGCATTAAAAAGCATGTTCTTAAAAGCACCTTTAGATTATTATCGCATTTCTTCTCGTTTTTCACCACGTCGTTTTCATCCTGTACAAGGAAGATGGAAAGCGCATAATGGAACTGATTATGCTGCTGCTCATGGAACACCAATCAAGGCAACGGCTTCTGGAACTGTAGAACGAACTGGTTATACAGCTGGTAATGGTAATTATGTGAAAATTCGTCATAACAGTACCTACTCGACTCAATATTTACATATGTCGAAAATTTTGGTAAGAAACGGACAATATGTAACGCAAGGACAAACCATTGGAAAAGTAGGAAGTACCGGTTTGGCAACAGGACCTCACGTTTGCTACCGTTTTTGGAAAAATGGCGTGCAAGTAGATCCGCTTCGCATGCAGTTACCCAATGCCGAACCTATGGATGAAGCCAACAGAAAAAAATACGTAGAATACATCAAGCCATACAAAAAAGAGTTGGACAGTATTTTAAAAGTAACATTCAAAAACTAAATGGCATTACCTTCAATTAATCCAACATCTACAAAAGCATGGGAAAAATTAGAATCCCACTACAAACTTTTACAAAACCGAAGTTTGCAATCGCTTTTTGTTGAAAATCCAAACCGTGTAAATGCCTTTCATTTGCAATGGGAAGATTTTTTATTGGATTATTCGAAGAATAAAATCACCGAAGAAACTTTTCAATTGTTATTGAAATTAGCTGAAGAAACAGGGCTAAAAAAAGCCATCCAATTGCAATTTCAAGGTGAAAAAATTAATGAAACTGAAGGAAGAGCGGTTTTACATACCGCATTAAGAACTACTGAAAATTGCGACCCTGAAATTGCAGCTGTTAAAAATAAAATTAAAACCTTTTCTGAAAGCATCATTTCTGGCGAAAAGAAAGGATTTACCAACTTACCTTTTACCGATATTGTAAACATAGGCATTGGTGGCTCCGATTTAGGTCCGGCTATGGCAGTGGAAGCGCTTCAATTTTACAAAAATCACTTGAATGTGCATTTTGTATCCAATATCGATGGCGATCATGTTGCAGAAATTCTAAAAAAATCGAATCCTGAAACTACATTATTTGTGGTAGTTTCTAAAACATTTACAACGCAAGAAACACTTTCCAATGCGGAAACTATCAAGAAATGGTTTTTGCAGTTTGGAAATCAAGAAGCTATTGCCCAACATTTTGTGGCCGTTTCTACGAATATCGAAAAAACAACGGAATTTGGCATTCATGAAACCAACATTTTCCCTATGTGGGATTGGGTTGGTGGTCGTTTTTCTTTGTGGAGTGCGGTTGGATTATCTTTGGTTTTGAGTATTGGTTATTCCAATTTTGAACAATTGTTATTGGGAGCTCAAAAAATGGATTCGCACTTTCAAACTGCTAAATTTCATGAGAACTTACCCGTAATTTTAGCATTGATTAGTGTTTGGCACAACAACTTTTTTGGTGCTGAAACTGAAGCTATTATTCCCTATTCGCAGTATTTACAAAAATTAGTTCCGTATTTGCAACAAGCCGTTATGGAAAGTAACGGAAAAAGTGTTGATAGAAACGGAAGCCCTGTAAATTACCAAACAGGAACAATTATTTGGGGCGAACCAGGAAGTAATTCGCAACATGCTTTCTTCCAATTGTTGCACCAAGGAACCAAATTAATTCCGGTTGATTTTATTGGATTTAAGAAATCTTTGCACGGTGATACATCGCATCATCAAAAATTAATGGCTAATTTCTTCGCACAAACAGAAGCTTTATTAATGGGAATTTCAGAAGACGCCATTCGAAAGCAAGCCACTTCTTCCAATGAAAAAGTGATTCCGTACAAAGTATTCGAAGGAAACAAACCGTCAAACACACTTTTAATTGACCAATTAACACCTGAAAGTTTAGGGAAATTATTAGCGCTTTACGAACACAAAATTTTCGTTCAAGGTATCATTTGGAACATTTATAGTTATGACCAATGGGGCGTTGAATTAGGCAAAAAAATGGCTACTACTATTTTGGATGAGATTAAAAGTAACACCGTAAGTTCTCACGACAGTTCTACTTCTTTCTTGATTAAGCAGTTTTTGGATACGAATACGCGTTAGTTTGATTTTATTGGTTTAAACCACTTCCCAACATATTTGGTTTTTTCGTAAATATTTTTTATATCTTTGTAAGAATCAACTTTAAAACTAATTTTATGTACACAGCACTTCAAACCGCGCATTCTGTTTTTGCTTATATTGTATTAGCTGTTTTGTTTTTTGCAGCTGTTAATGCTATTTCGGGTTTAGTTAGTAAGCGTTTTTTCGCTGCTAAAGATTTGAGAATCTCTTTATTTGCGATGATTTTGTCGCACATGCAATTGTTAATTGGATTGATCTTATATTTTGTTTCACCGTTAGGATTTGATGCCTTAGGAAATATGAGTGATAAAGCCTTACGTTTAACTTCTTTAGAGCATCCATTAATTAATATTATTGCATTGGCAGTGATTACTATTGGTTGGTCAAAACATAAAAAAGAAGAAAGTCACAATGGGAAATACAAGAAAATTGCGGTTTTCTACACCATTGGTTTGGTTTTAATTTTATCGCGTTTGCCTTGGGCTAGTTGGTTCAACTAGTTTTTGGCACCACTTTTGTTTTACTTGCAGAAATTCATTCTTATGAGATATTATATGTATTCCATAGTGCTTTTATTTCTGCTCCCTATAGCTAGCAGCTTTTCTGTTTCGTTTCCTGAGAAATTAAACAGAAAAGCTGTTTTTTTAGACAGTATTCAACCCAAAGACAGCGTTTTGGTTGACACACCAGCTATTGCGTTAAAACCTTTTAAAACCAACGTACACGCTTCTTATTACCACGACAAGTTTAACGGCAGAAGAACCGCGAGCGGACAAAAATTTGACAACAACAAACTAACTGCCGCACACAAAACCTTAAAATTTGGCACAAAAGTAAAAGTGACGAATCCCAAAAATCAAAAATCAGTTATAGTTACCATCAACGATCGTGGACCGTTTACTAAAGGCCGTGAAATTGATTTGAGTAAAAAAGCTTTTTTTGAAATAGCCAACTCTAAATATGCTGGTCATATTATGGTGGATTTGGAGCTTGTGGAGGAGTGAGTTTTTGAAGTGGATTGTGGTTAGGGAATGTGTTCAGGGCTAGTAGAAATCTTGTTCTTTCCTTGATTAAATTAACAAATAGTTATGAAAAAAGTTAATAAAGTAGTCAATTATATAAAAGAAAACATTAATATTCTATTACTAATACCAACCATATTGGTGGCTTTTGGCAATTATTAGAACTTGTTAGGATGGATGTTTCTTTGTGCGTTTCTTTCAATTACACAAGTAGTGTCTGATGGATTAATAATATTATTTTTATTAGTTAATTATTTATTCATACAATGGATTGTCTTTTCGTTTGAAGTCGATTTAAATATCGAAAAATCTTTAAGTGATTCATTAGGCTTTAAAGCAATACTGTTTTTATTTATTACATTCATTTTTGTTTTTATAGTGTATAAAATTTTAAATAAAAAAAGTTTTACTACTATAGATTTGACAATTATAGTCTACACCGCTTTATTATTTTTAAAGGCTTTAAGAAATTTATTGGTTTATTGGTTTGGGCAAGAATTAAAGAAAAAATACTTATTAATTATAATTATTAGTTGCTTTCCATTAATAATAATAAATTTAAGTAATATTACATCCGTTTTTCATAAGCTATTTCATTCGCCTTCTAATTTTAAAAATATTGAATACTTAGAATGTTATTTGGATAAAAACAAAAAGGATTTTGAATTGATGTATTTCAATGATAAATATATTTTCATTAAGCATGTAAAAGGCAAACAGATTGAAATTGTCAACTTTGAAGTAATCCTTAATAAAAATAATTGCAAATAAAAAGGTTGTTTAGTCAATCTGAACTATTTAATATCTCACAACAAAATAATAAAGTTTTTCTATTGCTTACATAAAACAAAAAACCCTGCAAAAAATCAATTTCACAGGGTTTCTCTATATCCAAAAGTAACTAATCACTAATTACTTTTCACTAATCACTTAAATATTACAAATCAAACTTAATCCCTTGAGCTAAAGGCAACTCAGTTCCGTAGTTAATGGTGTTGGTTTGTCTTCTCATGTAGGCTTTCCATGCGTCAGAGCCTGATTCACGGCCACCACCTGTTTCTTTTTCACCACCAAAAGCACCACCAATTTCAGCACCAGAAGTTCCAATGTTTACGTTAGCAATACCACAATCAGAACCTGCAGCAGAAAGGAATAACTCCATTTCTCTCATATTATTGGTAAAGATAGAAGAAGATAATCCTTGAGGAACTGCATTTTGCATTTCAATTGCTTCTTCAATGGTGCTGTATTTCATTACATATAATACTGGAGCAAAAGTTTCGTGTTGCACGATTTCGAACTCGTTTTTCGCTTCAATAATACATGGTTTTACGTAACAACCGCTTTCGTATCCTTTTCCTTCTAAAACACCGCCTTCTACAATCACTCTTCCGCCTTCTGCTTTTGCTTTTTCGATAGCGTTTAAGTAATCTTGAACCGCACCTTTATCAATAAGTGGTCCCACGTGATTGTTTGCATCTAATGGATTTCCAATTTTTAACTGTGCATAAGCTTTAGCTAAAACGTCTAATGTTTTATCGTAAACACTTTCGTGAACAATCAATCTACGAGTTGAAGTACAACGTTGGCCTGCTGTTCCTACCGCTCCAAAAACTGCTCCTACCAATACCATTGATAAATCCGCTTCTTTAGAAACGATAATAGCATTGTTTCCACCTAATTCTAAAATGGTATTTCCAAAACGTTCAGCAACCGTTTTTGATACGTGACGACCAATTCTGGTAGAACCTGTAAACGATACTAATGGAATACGTTTGTCGTTATTAATTAAATCTCCAGACTCGTTACCCACCACTAAACAGCTGATTCCTTCTGGTAAATTGTTTCTTTCTAATACCGTTTGAATGATGTTTTGACACGCTACACCACATAAAGGCGTTTTTGAACTTGGTTTCCAAATACAAACGTCACCACAAATCCATGCTAACATCGTGTTCCAAGACCAAACCGCTACTGGGAAGTTGAAAGCTGAAATGATTCCAACCACTCCAAACGGATGCCATTGCTCATACATTCTGTGCATTGGACGCTCAGAGTGCATAGTTAATCCATGTAGTTGACGTGATAAACCAACTGCAAAATCACAGATGTCAATCATTTCTTGCACTTCTCCAAGACCTTCTTGATACGATTTACCCATTTCAAAAGACACTAATTTCCCTAACGCTTCTTTATGTTGACGTAATTCTTCTCCCATTTGACGTACAATTTCCCCTCTTTTTGGAGCGGGCATCAAACGCCAAGTTTTGAAAGCTTCAGTTGCTGCTTGCATTGCAGTTTCGTAATCTTCTTTGGTTGAAGATTTTACTTTTCCAATTAACTCACCAGTTGCTGGTGAATATGATTCAATGATTTTTCCGTTAGAAAACCATTTTGAACCTGTTGAAGTTCCTTCGTTAATTTCTTTAATTCCTAATTGTTGCAATGCTTCTTGCATACCAAATTGAATTGCTGCTTCTGATATCATTTTTTATAACTTTTTATTCTGTTTTTGTTAAAATTTTTTCAAAGATAGAAAATATATTTTTTAACCACAAAGAGCACCAAGAATGCACTAAGGTCACAAGGTTAATTTCTATCTTGTTTTTAGCCACGGATTTAAGGATTTTCACAGATTCCTTTGCGAGACTTTGTGAAAACCTTTGTGGGACTTAGTGTTACTACATTATTCTTTTGTAAACTTAGGATTGGTTTCCATTACAGTACCACATTTTTGACACGTTCTTTTTTCTTCAGAACTGTAAAACTCTTGGAAATGCGGTAGAAAATCCTTTTCAATATCGTGTAACTCGAAATAGACTTCGTGTAATTTATGGTTGCAGGTGTCGCAATACCAAAGCAAGCCATCCGTAAATCCTTTTCCAGCGCGTTTTCTTTCGATTACTAATCCAACTGAACCAGCAGTTCGTGAAGGAGAATGTGGTGTTTTGGCAGGATGTAAATACATATCACCTGGACCTAATTGCATCGCTTTCTTTTCACCGTCTTCTTGAACGTAAATGGTTATTTCGCCTTCCAATTGATAGAATAATTCTTCCGTTTCGTTGTAATGGTAGTCTTTTCTAGCATTGGGTCCGCCCACAATCATCACGATATAATCTTCCGATGTTTCGTCGTAAATAGTTTTGTTTCCAACTGGAGGTTGCAACAAATGGCGGTTATCTTCAATCCATTGGTTTAAATTGAACGGCTTTTGGATTTTCATCTTTTATAAATTAAAAGGTAAAGTTACAAAAAAGAAAAAAGGTTAGTGGTACTTTTGTTACCAACTAACCTTTTTATATTCACTATCTTTAGTTTATCTCACTTCTTTAATCAAATACACATACACTGGGAAGTGATCGGAGAAACCTGGAACTCCATTAGAGTTTCGTAAAGGATATCCTTTCCATCTACCTTCTTTTTGAACTAAAAAGGGTTTGTTATATACTCCTGCTTTCCAATATATCCAACCTGTTCCTTCTTTTCTTACTAATGGTTCGGTTAACATCATTTGGTCAAATAAATCCCAAGAATCTCGATACGCTAATGTTCCAATTCCTTTTTTAGACATTTCTTCCATTGGGTTGTAAATACCAAATTCTTTAACATCTGATTTCTTTCCTTTAGCTCCTAATTCTTTTTTCACACTTTTATTCATTGGACCGTCATTTAAATCACCCATTGTTATTACTTTAGCATTTGGGTTGATTTTATAAAGTGAATCAATAATTTGTCTATTTAAACGACCAGCTGCTTCACGATACGGACTACTTCTTTTTTCTCCACCCGAACGCGATGGCCAGTGATTCACAATAAAACTAATTTCTTCTCCGTCAAGATAACCTGTAACTAATAGCTGATCTCTAGTATAAACGCGTTTACTTTTTACATCTGTAACCATTTTGTCTTCACTGTCCTCATCTTTTTCTTCCTCTTTTTTATTATCTTCAGCGTCGCGGTAGATATAAAGTGGAATATTGGTATAACTAGTTGGTGTAAAATATTTACTTTGGTATAGCAAACCGGTATCAATACCACGACCATCAGGAGAATCAAAATGAATTATACTATAACCGTGAGGAACCATTTTAGGGTGTTTTACCAAGTCTTCCAGTACTCCTCTGTTTTCAATTTCGCAAACACCAATTACTACAGGCGCATTTTTTTGATTTTCACCAACACCTATTTCTGGTAATACTCTACTTAAATTATCTAGCTTTTTTTTGTAGTTTTTATGTGTCCACCCTTTTACAGGTAAATATTCTTCGTCATTAATTTTAGGATCGTTAATTGTGTCAAATAAATTTTCCATGTTATAAAAAGCAATAGTTTGCACCTTATAACTTTTAGCTTGAGAAAACCCTAGATTTACAAGAGATAGCATAAATATGCCAGCTAATAAATGTTTCATTTTTATAAAATATATGTTATGTTACTGTCAATTTTATTACAAATTGGGTGCCAAAGGTAAATAATATTATTAAAAGTTATACATTTGCGGGCTGTTAAGTTTTAATTACTTAACTATTAACCTTTTATTAATTTTTAATTTCATTTATGAAAAAACTTGTATTAAGCATTTTATTCGTGCTACAAGCTGTTTTTGTTTTTGCACAACAGACACCTGCGTTAAAAGGAAAAGTTGTTGACCAAAAAACACAAAAACCATTACAAAATGTTCCTGTTACATTACAAAGTAACAACCAAACGGTTTTAACTGATTTCGATGGAGCTTTTAAATTCCAAACAATTGCAGAAAAATCTGATGTTGTTGTTATTAAAACTTTTGGTTATGTAACACAAACATTAGTTTTAGAACCTACATTAGGAGAAACCCTAGATTTAGGCGTAATCATCCTAGAAGTAGACTTGGCTTCCGAGTTACAGTTAAGTTTGGTTACAATTACAGAAAATGATTTAGGTGACGACAACAGTGGATCAGAGAGTACTTCTGGTTTATTACAAGCGGCTAGAGATACTTACCAACAAACAGCGGCTTTCAACTGGGGACAAGCGCGTTTTAGAATTAGAGGATTAGATAATCAGTACAGTACTACTATGATTAATGGTATTGTAATGAATAAATTATATGATGGAAGACCACAATGGGGAAATTGGGGTGGATTAAATGACGCTACCAGAAACCAAGAATTTACAATGGGTTCTGCTCCATCTGATTACACTTTTGGTAACGCTTTAGGCACACAAGAAATCAATACAAGAGCTTCTTATTTTAGACCAGGAAATCGTATTACTTTTTCTGGAACAAATTCTAATTATAGTTGGAGAGCAATGGCAACTCACGCTTCAGGGTTAGACAAAAATGGTTGGGCATTTGTAGTTTCAGCTTCTAGAAGATGGGCACAAGAAGGCTATTTTGACGGAACTGATTATGGCGCAAATTCTCTTTTTGCGAGTGTTGAGAAGAAATTTAATGATAAACACAGTTTAAATTTCACTTCTATTTATGCTCAAAACAGTAGAGGTAAAAATTCACCAAATACAGAAGAAGTAAATAACTTGATGGGCGTTCGTTATAATTCATATTGGGGTTGGCAAGATGGTAAGAAAAGAAATTCTAGAGATAAAGATATTGCAGAGCCAATAAATATGTTATCACACTACTGGAAAATTACAGATAGAACTTCATTAAATACCAATGTTGCTTTCCAAACAGGATCAATTGGAAACTCTCGTTTAGATTTCCAAAATGCTAATAATCCTGACCCTACATACTATCAAAATTTACCTAGTTTCTTTCTTAATACATTTGATAACGCAGGAAACTGGACACCGAATTTTCCAGGGGCTGCAGCTGCAGAAACTTTTTTCCTGAACAATAGCCAAATTAATTGGAATGCAATGTACATTGCTAATCAAAACAGTGCAACTCCAGGTAGAAGTGTTTATGTATTGTATGAAGACAGAACTGATGACAAGTTATGGAGCGCTAATACCATCTTAAACTCTACTGTTTCAGATAATTTAACCATTAATGCTGGCGCAAACTTTAGAAGATTAAAATCAAATAACTTCCAAAATTTATTAGACTTAATGGGTGGTGAATACTTTTTAGATATTGACCCATTCTTTACTGGAAACGGAGCGCAACCAGATTTAAATAATCCTAACAGACAAGTGGTTGAGGGAGATAAATATGGTTACAACTATAATTTATTTGCTACAGTAATTGATGGATTTACACAATTTAAATTTACGTACGACAAAGCTGATTTCTATTTAGCACAAACATTTTCTAGATCTGAATATCAAAGAGAAGGGTTATACAGAAATGGTATTTATGAGAACAATTCTTTTGGAAAAGGGAACAAGGTAATTTTTGAAAACTTTGGATTCAAAGGAGGATTAACTTACAAATTAACTGGTCGTCATTTATTAGACTTCAATGGTCTTTACATGACTCAAGCTCCTAACTTAAGAAACACGTTTTCTAACGCTCGTTTAAATAATAATATTACTCCTGATTTAGTAAGTGAATCAATTGTTAGTGCAGATGCTAGTTATATCATTAGAGCTCCTAAATTAAAGGCTCGCTTAACAGGTTTCTATACTAAAATCAAAGATGCGACTGAAATTTCTTTCTTTTATGCAGAAAACATTGGAGATGCCGGTGGAGATGAAGATTCTTTCGTAAGCGAAATTGTTACGGGAATTGATAAACAAAATATGGGTCTTGAACTTGGTTTAGAGTATCAAATTACATCTACTGTTAAAGCAACTGCTGCGGCATCTTACGGACAATATATTTTCTCTGACAATGCAAGATTAAGAACAAATGATGATAACAGAGCTGCTGCTGGATTAAACCCTGTAACTGATTTTGGAACTAATTATATCAAAGGAGTTAGACAAGCGGGAATTCCACAACAAGCCTATTCATTAGGTTTAGAATATAGAAGTCCTAAATTCTGGTGGGTTGGTGCCAATGCTAATTATTTAGCAGATTCATATATTGATGCATCAAACATTCTAAGAACCGATAATTTTACTATTGATAACAGCGGTATTTCTTTCCCAGGAGCTAATGAACAATCGGTTAGAGATTTGCTAAAACAAGAAAAATTTGATAGCTTTATGCTTGTAAATTTAATTGGAGGTAAATCTTGGAGAATTAGTCGTAAAACTAGAGACACATTTGGTTTCTTTGCATCTATAAATAATGTATTTGATGTAGAGTATAAGACTGGTGGTTTTGAACAATCAAGAAATGCAACTTTCCCTGATTTACAACAAGATTTAGTTAGTGGAACACGTACTTTTGGACCAAAGTATTTTTACGGTTTTGGAAGAACGTATTTTGTAAACTTCTACATTAATTTCTAAAAATTGCACTATGAAAAATAAAATTTTAAAAATTGTATTCTTGTTAGCACTTACATCAAGTGTTCTTACAAGTTGTGTCAAAGACGATGATTTTGACATTCCTAAATTAATACCTGGTTTTATTGAAAATTTTGACGATATTGATTTCAATCAAAACTTTGATTATGAAGGTTGGACTAACTTTGCTGAAACAGGAACTAAACTTTGGATTGAAAGAGATTTTAATGACGATGGCTACATTCAATTTAGCTCGTTTCAAAGTAATGAACCTTCAAACATTGGTTGGGCAATAACTCCATCAATTAATTTAGACGAATTTGATGGCGCAAAATTTTCATTTGAATCTGCTTCAAATTTTGTAGATAACCCAAATAATAAATTGGAAGTTTTTATTTCTTCTGATTTTGATGGTACTGATGTATTAGGAGCTACTTGGACACCTTTAAGTGCTGTTGTTGCTAATAATACTACTAATGGTTATATCTATATTCCTTCTGGTGATATTGATTTATCAGCATATAGTGGAACTATTCACATTGCATTTAAAGTTACTGGAAACGGAACTACTTTAGATGGTTTATTTCAAGTAGATAAAGTTAAAATTTCCTCTTTAAATTAATAGTTATGAAAAATATTAAATTTTTAGTTATCCCTGCATTAGTTGCAACTTTAGTTGGTTGTGTTAATGGTGATGATTATAACACTCCTGATTTATCTGGAGAATGTTTAGAAACGACAGCTACGGAAACTGTTTTAAATTTAGCTAATAATGCTACAACAGATCCTGTACAATACGAAGATGACAACATTATAGAAGCTTATGTAACCTCAAGTGATGAAGGAGGAAACTTCTTTAAAACTTTAACTTTAGTTTCTGTTGATGGTAACAATGGATTTTCTATTCCAATTGATTCTTACAACTTATATAATAAATTTGAACCAGGAAGAAAAGTTTACGTTTATTTAAAAGACCAATATGTAGAATTTGACACACAAATTTCTTCACTTGAAGTTGGTGCTCTTTTTGCTGGAAATGACCCTGTTGATCCTTCGGATGACCAAGTAGGAAGAATTCCTGGAGTAACTTATCAAGATGTTATCAAAAGGTCTTGTACAAAAATTAATGAAGACGATTTGGTAAATAATTTAAATATTGTTCAAACCAAACAAAACAGTAACATCAATAAACTAATTGAAATTGAAAATGTTCAATTCTCAGATGCTTCTTTAAATCAAAATTACTATGATGAAGACGTCTTTACGATTGGTGGTGCAACTAATCACGAAATTGTAGATGCTGATGGCAATACATTAACGGTAAGAGTAAGTAGTTTTGCAACTTTTGCTGGGGAACCAATTCCAAGTGGTAGTGGTAAAATTAGAGGTGTATTAACCAAATTTGGTAGTGGATTCCAATTCATGATAAGAACTTTGGCTGATGTTCAGCTAGACCAACCTAGATTAGACTCTAATCCACCTATTGGAGGAAGCAATATTCAATTTTTAGGTTCTTACACTGAAAATTTTGAAAGCTATACTTCTGGAAGTGTTACTACAGGGCAAAGAGATTTCCCTAGATACATTAACGATCCTGCAGAAGGAGGAAATTATTGGTATTGTGAAGCTTTTAGTGGAAATAAATACTTGAAAATGTCTGCATTTAGTTCAAATCCAACATTCCAATTTCCTGTAAACAGAGTATATTTCATTATGCCAGTAGATTTTACTGCTGCAAACAATATGTCTTTTAGATCTCAAGATCGTTTTAATAATGGTGGAGTTTTAAAAGTTTATTATTCAACTGATTACACTCCATTAGGAATAGTTGATGATGCTACATTAGTAGATATTTCATCTAATTTCACAATCGCAAGCGGAACAACAGGAAGTGCTTCTCAGCCATTTGTGAATAGTGGCGTTTATAATTTTCCAGCTGGATTAACTGGTAATGGATTTATTATTTTTGAATATACTGGCGGTTATAGCTTTAACCCTGCTTTAACTACCACAATGCATATTGATGATGTTGTAATTAACTAATTACAAATTTTCAACTACTAAAGCGACTCAATTGAGTCGCTTTTTTTATGATGAGTATTTCGCTACCTTTGTAGTATATAAAGAACGATTATGTTAGAGAAAGAAGTTATTGACTTTGAAAAATCAATTGTAGTTGGAATTGTAACACAAAACCAAAGTGAAGAAAAACTCAAAGAATATCTTGATGAGTTGGAATTCCTTACCTATACAGCTGGAGGAACGGTTATTAAACGTTTTTCTCAAAAAATGGATAAGCCGAACCCAAAAACCTTTGTTGGAACGGGTAAATTAGAAGAAATTAAATACTTCATCAAAGATAACGATATTAAAACAGTAATCTTTGACGACGAATTAACGCCATCACAATCCAAGAATATTACCAAAGAACTGGATTGTAAGGTTTTGGACAGAACTAATCTTATCTTAGATATCTTCGCACAACGTGCTGAAACATCCTATGCAAGAACACAAGTTGAATTAGCGCAATGTCAATATTTATTACCTCGTTTGACTGGAATGTGGACGCACCTTGAACGCCAAAAAGGAGGAATTGGAATGCGTGGTCCTGGAGAAACAGAAATTGAAACCGACCGTCGAATTGTTCGTGATAGAATATCCTTACTAAAAGATAAAATTAAAGTAATTGACAAACAAATGGCAACGCAACGAAGCAATCGTGGTGCTATGGTACGGGTTGCTTTAGTCGGTTATACCAATGTGGGGAAATCAACGTTAATGAATGCAGTTGGAAAAAGTGATGTGTTTGTAGAAAACAAATTATTTGCAACACTTGACACTACTGTTAGAAAAACAGTAATTAAGAATTTACCATTTCTTTTAAGTGATACGGTTGGTTTTATTAGAAAACTTCCAACACAATTAGTTGAATCGTTTAAAAGCACCTTAGATGAAGTGAGAGAGGCTGATTTATTGCTTCATGTGGTTGATATTTCACATCCCGATTTCGAAGATCATATTGAATCGGTAAACCAAATTTTACAAGATATTAAAAGTGCTGATAAACCAACTATCATGGTTTTCAACAAAATTGATGCATATAAATCATTAGAATATGATGAAAATGATATTACTGTTGAAAAAACAACAAAGCATTACACTTTGGAAGATTGGAAAAAAACTTGGATGAGCAAATTAGGCGACAAAAATACGTTGTTTATTTCAGCAACCGAAAAAGCAAATTTTGAAGAATTTAGAGAGAAAGTATATGAAGCCGTAAGAGAAATTCATATCACTCGATTTCCATATAACAAGTTTTTGTATCCTGATTACAAAGATGCTGTTGAAAACGAATAAAAAAAGACCTCAATTGAGGTCTTTTTGTGTAATAAGCCGATTTCTTATTAAAAATTAGCATTTAGGCCTACACCAATAACTTGACGTGTTTGAAAGCCTTTAAATGCATTATCATCATAAAGCGTTTGAAATGCAAAATTAGTAGACAAATATTTATTGATTTTCATTACGATATTCAATTGATAATCAATATCTACATTTTTTGCATCTTCTAAATAATTGGAATATAAGTTTACAATATTTTCAACCGAAACATTTTCCATTATTTGAAACTTATAATATCCATTAACCGCAGCTCCAAGTTCGTAACGTAAAGTTTCCCCTTGCTCTACTCCAAAAGATGAACCAAATTCAGTAAAATGGTCATGAACTAAAATAACTCTTGATGTTGCAGGTGCAATATTCACTTTTAAATTATCACTTTTCTTCCACAACATACCTGGTCCAAGTTGAAAAAATGCTGGTGAGAAGAAATGAGAAATTTTAGTGGTTTGGGTCGCTGGATCTAAACCTGTATCCATCTGAGTTTTGAAATTAAAAAACGCAGAATAAAACCAATTTCCAGTAGCTTTTTTTCCAAGTAATGAATTAAACTCAATTCTATCATCTGTTTTTTGAGTATCCGCACCTTTAATTTTGGTTAAACCATAAGCTGCGATAATTTTATTATCCCAATTCCAATCGCCATTTTTATAATTAAAATCGTAATTAATATTTACATTTCCGGCAAAATTATTCTGACCACCAGCTAACCAATTATCAAAAGAGGATTGATTGGCTAAAAGAGTGAAAACACCTTTTCTTGTCCAATGCTTTGTAGAATCAATAGTTGTTTCTTGTGCAATAGTTGCTACTGAAACAAATAATGTTAAAAATAAAAACCTTTTCATTCTTTAAATTTTAAAATTAAAGGCGCAAAGATACTTATTTATTTTTAAACAAAGGAACAGCCGAACAAGCCTCACCAAACATTACACTTTTGGAAACTTGCATTAGTTTTTGGATAGCCAATGTATATACTTCGTTAGGAACTGGTTTTTTGGAACAACCTTTTAGGATGACTGGTTTTTGAAAATAATCGGTATAATCTAATTTGTTCAAAATATCTTGGTACCATTCTATAATAGCAGCTTTTTTTGAGCCATGAATAATTTTTAAAGCAAATGGCGCCAAATGAACCGTAACCAAAGCAAATGTCCAAGCAGGCAAAACAGCATCTGTAGAACAATATAGGGCTACATATTTATCTTGGTAAATTGAAAAATCAGTATTTTTTAATTGGGTTCTAAAATCAGATTCTTTCAGAATAAAACCTTCTAATAACCATTGAGAAATATCTAAATCTACCACATGATTATCTGGAAAGTAATCTTCTAAATCGAAAACTTGCAAGGAACTTTGCGCTACTTTGTTTACTATTTCGTCCATATCTTAGTCGCAGTTTTCAGTCGCAGTTTTCAGCAAGAAGCTCATAAACTGCTCACTGTGACTGCGACTGCTAACTATTTTACAACATTCCTAATTCTAATTTTGCTTCTTCGCTCATTAAATCTTTACTCCATGGTGGGTCAAAAGTGATTTCTACTTCACAAGATTTTACCTCATCAATAGATTTTACTTTCTCTTCCACTTCCATTGGTAAGGTTTCGGCTACTGGACAGTTTGGCGAGGTTAATGTCATTAAGATTTTTACATCGTTATCCTCATTAATCATCACGTCATAGATTAAACCTAATTCGTAAATATCTACTGGAATTTCTGGATCGTAAATTCCTTTTAAAACTTTGACTACATTTTCGCCTAAGTTGATTGTATCGTTAAATTCTTCCATATAATTAAGTTTTCAGTCTCAGTTTTCAGTCTCAGAGCAATTAGAAAACTGCAACTGTAAACTGTGACTAATTATTGTTTCGCTTGAAAAGCTAAAGCATACATTTTTATTTGTTTTATCATTGAAACCAAACCGTTTGCACGAGTTGGTGACAAATGTTCTTTTAATCCTATTTCGTCAATAAAATCCGTGTTGGCGTCTAAAATATCCTTTGGTGATTGGTTAGAAAAAGTACGAATTAAAATCGCTATAATTCCTTTGGTTAAAATCGCATCACTATCGGCTGTAAAAACGATTTTTCCGTCTTGTTCTTCACCGTGAACCCAAACTTTGGATTGACAACCTTTGATAATGTTTTCGTCAACTTTATATTGTTCTTCTATCAACGGAAGCGATTTTCCTAATTCGATGATGTATTCGTAGCGTTGCATCCAGTCGTCAAACATGGAAAACTCGTCTACAATTTCTTCTTGTATGGCTTTTATGGTCATCTTATTTTACTTTATCTGCAATTTCTAAAATTTTATTTACCAATTTTTCTATCTCAATAGGTGGAAATCCATGATCAAACCCGTTTGCAGGATACTCTACTCCTTCAGAAATAAAAGTAATATTTGCATGGGCCGCTCCATCATAATAGCGTTTTTCGGTTGGCCATTTCAAATCCTTCACTTTATCCAATTCAATTTCTTTTGTTAGCGAAACAATTTCTTTCCAATCAGTCTCTGAAATATTTATTTTCTGTTCATAATCTTTAAAATCACGCACACGAGAAACATACAAGATTTGATTTTCAACTTTTATTGCAAAAGCAAATCCTCTAGAATTAGCTTCATATTTTATTACTGGAATATTATTTTGCATAATAACTTCATTTTGCTTTGATAAAAAAGAACCTTGGTCAGATTCTGTTGTTTTCTTTTTTCCGCTGCAACTCATAAAAGTTAGTATTAAAGACGCTATAATTGTAATTACTTTCATTTGGTATGGTTTTAAGATAACATCATTTGCGCTTTTTTAACCGCTTCTACAAAGATATCAATTTCTTCCTTGGTATTATAAAAAGCAAAACTCGCTCTAATCGTTCCTGGAATATTGAAAAAATTCATAATAGGTTGGGCACAATGATGACCGGTTCTAACCGCTATACCTAACTTATCTATAATTGTGCCAATATCATACGGATGAATCCCGTCAATATTAAACGAAATTACTGAAGTTTTGTTTTCTGTAGTTCCGTAAATCGTTACACCTTCGATTTCTTGTAATCTTTTGGTTCCGTATATTAATAATTCGTGTTCGTAAGCTTCGATATTATCAAACCCTATCGAATTCATATAATCGATTGCTGTTCCAAGAACAATTCCACCCGAAATATTTGGTGTTCCAGCTTCAAATTTATGTGGTAAATCAGCATACGTGGTTCTTTCAAACGTCACTTCAGCAATCATTTCGCCTCCGCCTTGATACGGTGGCAATTTTCGCAACCATTCTTCTTTTCCGTAAAGAATTCCAACGCCTGTTGGTCCGCAAACTTTATGTCCTGAAAACACATAAAAATCACAATCCAAAGCTTGCACATCTGGACGTAAATGTGGTGTTGCTTGTGCGCCGTCGATTAAAACAGCTGCTCCTACTCCATGTGCTTTTTTGATGATGTATTCAATTGGGTTAACCGTTCCTAATGCATTTGAAATATGATTAACCGTTACGATTTTCGTTTTTTCAGAAAGTAAATTGTCAAAATCTGAAAGGATTAATTCCCCTTTTTCATTCATTGGAATTACGACCAACTTCGCACCTGTTTTTTCACACAAAAATTGCCAAGGCACAATGTTACTGTGATGTTCCAAAGCCGAAACCATAACCTCATCGCCAACTTTTAGCAAACTTGCAAAACCATTCGCTACCAAATTTATTCCGAAAGTAGTTCCCGAAGTAAAAATGATTTCGTGATTGTGTTTGGCGTTTAAGTGATTTTGAATCGTATTTCTCGAAGCCTCATAAGCATCCGTAGCCAGTTGACTCAATGTATGCACGCCACGGTGAATATTCGCGTTGATTTCACAGTAATATTTTGAAATAGCATCGATAACCACTTGCGGTTTTTGCGAAGTAGCTCCGTTATCAAAATACACCAAAGGTTTGCCATTTACTTTTTGTGATAAAATGGGAAAATCAGCTCTTACTTTTTGAACATCAAACATTTTCATACAATTTGAGTACAAATTTACGATTTGATTGTTTATAATTGGAATAAATAAAGGTTAAAATAGAATTAAAATTGCTCTCCTGCTCCACCGCCACTAAAACCGCCGCCGCCAAATTCCATTGGATTGGTTTGTGTTGGTGCAGGTGTAGTTGCGTTGGCTAATGATAAAACCGCTTGAGCGTTTAAAAACAACGAAGTATCTGAATCTCTATCCGGTTGAAAAGTGACGCCTTCGGTTTTGTTTTTCAACTTTTGGATAATCAAATACGCTAATCCAAAAAGTAAAATTCCGCTAATTACCATTACATATTCTATTGGAAAGAAATAGTAATAATGACGAATAGAGTAAAATCCGAATGCAAGCGTTAATAATCCCGAATATAAAACCAATTTGTCTTTCCATTTGATTCCCAAAAAGAAATAAAGCAACGGAATTAAAAACGTGAGTCCGTAAAACACAAAAGCAAGCGGAACATCTGATTTATTTGTGATTTGTAAGTTCATTAAAGATGCTGACAATTCGCGAACGACTAAATAATTCATTGACAAATAACCTAAAAGCAAACTCGCAACTCTAATCGTATCGAAAGTTTTGAAATATGGATAATAATTTTGGTTTTTACTTAAACGAACGACAAAAAAGTAAACTATAATCGCGAGTAATAATCCAACAAACGACAAATAAAATTTAGGCATAAAATCATGTTCAACAATTACATTGAAAAATATCCCAACCAAACCAATAAATGCCAATAAAGCTGAAATCGTATTGATGAATCGAATAGCAAAAAATACACCTAAAACAAACATCGTTATTAAAACCGGCAAAAAAGCTTCAGTAAGAATACCAATTCCAATTAACAATGATATTTGAGCAGAAAGCAAGAAAGCATCATCTAATCCGTGTCGGAAAAATTTCATTCTTACCAAAACTTCCAATCCAATGTAAGCCACAATAGCGTAAAAGAAGAACATGATTTGATATTGCTCTACAATTAACTGAAGTAAAATCAAAGAAATAGCACTAATTACAGATGAAAGCAGAAAATTTCCCAATAGAAAAAACCCGATTCGAAAGAAAATATTGGAATTGGATTTTAATTGGGCTAATTGGGCGCTTATTATTAGTAATTGCGCTTTAGAAAGAAATTTCTTTTGGAATAATTTTTTCGCTTCTTCGGCCAAAAAATAGTTTTCTAATTCGGATTTATTGTACGCTTGCATTCTTTTCGGCATTAAATTGTTTCACTAATCGGATAAAGAAATAAATACTGGCTATTACATAAAATGGAGAAACCATAATTACTAATTGATGAAAAAATCCAAAATCAATATAGAACAGGAATTTACCAACCAAAATATTCACGCCAAAATACCCATACAACAGCATAAATGCGAAAATAGACGTTGCCAAAACACGATAACTAAATCGGTAGAAATAATATACAAAACCGATTAAAATTGGGATAAAAACAAACCAATGTTCCGAAAGTAAACCAGCCATAATACAAACGCCCAACAAATGCAAAGCAAACGTAGCATAAACAAAGTGAAAATGTGCTTTGATTTTGGTTTTTAAACTGTGCTCCATCCAAACTAGCAAACCAATTCCTAATACCAATCCAGAATATGTTAAATATAAATCGGAATACACTTCATTTTGAAACAAACTTTTTGGTGTTATGCTGATTCCAATGAAAGCCGCTAAACTGGTAATCGCCATGGAAAGTACAATTCTATTATCGAAATAATACGCAACAAAAAAGCAAAGCAAAGCCGAAATCAAAGAAACATAAGCATAGGATTCATCAAAAATTTGATACTGAAAATTGATATAACCTAAAAAAATACACGCCAACAAACTTCCAGTTAAAACCAAATAATCATACAACGGATTTTCGAATACAACCTCATCATTGGAATACCCTTTTGCTTTTTTAAAACTAAAATAAAAGCAAACCAACATCAAAATAAAATTAGCCGAAAGAATCGCCAAATGCCCGATAGAATCGATGTTGTTATACACAATTACGCCAATTCCAGAAGTAAATAGGATTACCGAAAAGTAAATCATCAGAAGCAACTCGCTTCGTAACGAAAAAATGCCTTTCTTTTGATAAAGAGCAATTTCTTCCAAGTCTTTATCGTTCAAAAATTCTTTCTGATGGAGTTTTTGAAGTAGTATTTCTGAAAAATGAGGCCTTTCCATACTGTAAAATTTTACTAAAGATAAGGAAATTCTTAGTTGTTTGACAAAAAGCATAAAAAAAGCGCAAAGTAGAAAACCTTGCGCTCTTAGTGTATTATTTTGGTGTCTTTGTGGTTTAATTCTATAAATCAAATCCCATATTAACCCCTAATTTATTAGCAATAATTTTTGCAATTTTTGCTTTTAATTCTGGTATTTTGATACTGTTTGTTACTTCACTTGTAAACGCATACATCAACAAAGCTTTCGCTTCTTTTTTCGGAATTCCGCGTTGTTGCATGTAGAACATCGCGCTTTCATCTAACTGTCCAATCGTGCAACCGTGCGAACATTTTACATCATCAGCAAAAATTTCCAATTGTGGTTTTGCGTTGATGGTAGCTTTATCGCCAATTAAGATGTTGTTGTTTTGTTGGAATGCATCGGTTTTTTGCGCTTCTTTTTCTACGAAGATTTTTCCATTGAAAACTCCAGTTGAACTATCGTTTAAAATGGTTTTATAGTTTTGGTGACTTTCGCAATTTGGTGTTGCGTGTTGCACTAAAGTATAATGATCTACGTGTTGTTTATCGCCAATAATCGTAATTCCTTTCAACGTTGAATCGATTCTTTCGCCTTGGTGATAGAAATTCAAATTGTTTCTTGTAATATTTCCACCAAAAGAAAACGTATGCACCGCTACTCTACTCTCTTGCTTTTGGGCAATGTAAGTATTGTCTACAAGATTAGCAGTTTGTACATCATTTTGTACTTTGTAGTAATCTACAATTGCGCGTTTTTGAGCGAAAATTTCGGTAACCGAATTCGTTAAAACCGGATTACTATTTAAACTTTGATGACGTTCTACGATTTGCACATGAGCGTTTTCGCCAACGATAATTAAGTTTCGTGGTTGTACCATCAAAGCCGCTTCATTTCCTGTTGAGAAATAAATGATTTCAATTGGTTTTTCCACCACTTTACTTTTCGGAATATTGATGTAAGCGCCTTCCAATGAAAAAGCTGTATTCAAAGATGTTAAACTGTCTTCTTTATTAGCAATTTGGTTGAAATAACTATCAATAACCATTTTGTATTTTGGTTTGGTCAATGCTGAAGCCATCAAACAAACATCCAAACCTTCATGTGTTGTAGAGGACAGAAACGAACTAAAAATTCCGTCAATGAAAACTACTTTGTAGGTGTCAATTTCGTGTAAGAAATACTTTTTTACATCTTTAAATTCAATCGTATTTTCTTTCTTTGGGAAAACCGAAAAATCATTTTTCAAAATCGCATTTAACGACGTGTATTTCCAAGCTTCTTCTTTCTTTGTTGGGAAACCTTTGTTTTCGAAATTTTTTATGGCGTGATTTCGAACTTCGTGCAAATCTTCATTGTCTTTGATTTTTTCTTCAAAGGCCATGAAGGAAGCTATCATTTTATCTTTTAATTCCATTGTATTTAGTGTTCAGTCGCAGTGTTCAGTCGCAGTCCTATGATAACTGTGACTGAGACTGTAAACTCTAGTTCAATTCATTCTTTATCCAATCGTACCCCTTTTCTTCTAATTCTAAAGCTAAATCTGCTCCACCCGTTTTTACGATTTTTCCGTCCATTAAAACGTGAACAAAATCTGGAACAATATAATCTAACAAACGTTGGTAGTGCGTAATCACTAACACCGCGTTGTTTTCGTTTTTCAATTTGTTTACACCGTTGGCAACAATTCGTAAAGCATCGATATCCAAACCTGAATCAGTTTCGTCCAGAATTGCGATTTTTGGTTCTAACATTGCCATTTGGAAGATTTCATTACGTTTCTTCTCACCACCCGAGAAACCTTCGTTTAAAGAACGCGACAAAAATTTTCTGTCCATTTCCAATAGCTCTGATTTCTCACGGATTAATTTCAGCATTTCATTGGCTGGCATTTCCTCTTTTCCATTAGCTTTTCTACTTTCGTTGATAGCCGTTTTAATGAAATTCGTTACCGAAACTCCGGGAATTTCCACTGGATATTGAAACGATAAGAAAACACCTTTGTGCGCTCTTTCTTCTGGAGCTAATTCTGAAATTTCTTCTCCATCTAAAAAGATTTCACCTTGAGAAACTTCGTAGTTTTCATTTCCAGCAATGATTGAAGATAACGTTGATTTTCCAGCACCGTTTGGCCCCATAATCGCATGAACTTCTCCTGCTTTAATTTCAAGGTTGATTCCTTTTAATATGTCTTTGTCTTCTACCGAAGCGTGTAAGTTTTTTATCTTAAGCATTTGTTTTAGGTTTAAAGTTTAAGGTTTAAAGTTATTTGAACTTTGTTCCTTTGTAATCGTTATTATTTAAATAAATTATGAAGTTATTAATTTTACCACTTAAATTTTCATATTCCAAGACTAAAGAATTTAATTGTTCTTCATTAATATATTCATTATCAAAAACTCTATATAATTGAGAACGTGCTTCGCCTGCTGAACCCTTAGCAATGGATAGGAATTGTCTGAATTCTAAATTTCCATTTCTTTCAAATCCTTCAGCAATGTTATCCATGACCGAACCTGATGATGCTTTTATTTGGTCTTTTAATCTAAAATCTGTTTTTAAATCTGACTCTTTCGCAATTGTAATAATTTCTTTCGAAAGTTTTCTTGCTTCTTTCCAGATTTCTAAATCTTCAAATTTTTTTATGGTAGCCATTATTTTTAGTTTAGAGTTTCTTTTGTTCAATGTTATAAAGTTATCTCGTAACATTGAACTTTAAACATTAAACTTTGAACAAATTAAGTTATCCAACACTTCCTTCTAACGAAATTTCCAATAATTTTTGCGCTTCTACTGCGAATTCCATTGGTAATTTATTCAATACTTCTTTGCTGAATCCGTTTACGATTAAGGCAATTGCTTTTTCTGTTGGGATTCCACGTTGGTTGCAATAGAACACTTGGTCTTCTCCAATTTTTGAAGTCGTAGCTTCGTGTTCGATTTTTGCCGAAGCATTTTTACTTTCGATATACGGAAACGTATGTGCTCCACAATTATTCCCCATTAAAAGTGAATCACATTGCGAGAAGTTACGAGCGTTTTCTGCTCTTGCTCCTATTTGCACTAATCCTCTATAACTATTTTGTGATTTTCCTGCTGAAATTCCTTTGGAAATAATGGTTGACTTTGAGTTTTTTCCCAAATGAATCATCTTAGTTCCTGTATCGGCTTGTTGGAAATTATTAGTAACGGCTATAGAATAAAATTCGCCAATTGAATTATCGCCTTTCAAAACAACTGATGGGTATTTCCATGTAATAGCCGAACCTGTTTCTACTTGTGTCCAAGAAATTTTTGCGTTTTTCTCACACAAACCTCTTTTGGTTACGAAATTATAAACACCACCTTTTCCTTCTTTGTTTCCAGGATACCAGTTTTGAACGGTTGAATATTTGATTTCTGCATTGTCCAAAGCAATTAATTCAACAACCGCAGCGTGCAATTGATTTTCATCACGACTCGGTGCTGTACAACCTTCTAAATACGAAACATAACTTCCTTCGTCAGCAATTAGTAACGTTCTTTCAAACTGACCAGTTCCACCTTGATTGATTCGGAAATAGGTTGATAATTCCATTGGACAACGAACGCCTTTTGGAATATAACAAAAACTTCCGTCAGAAAAAACAGCTGAATTTAAAGCGGCATAGAAATTATCTTTCTGCGGAACGATTGTTCCTAAATATTTACGAACTAATTCTGGATGTTCTTTGATGGCTTCCGAAATCGAACAGAAAATAATACCTTTTTCGTTTAATGTTTTCTTAAAAGTCGTTGCCACAGAAACCGAATCCACTACGATGTCAATCGCTACATTGTTCATGCGCTTTTGTTCGTCGATAGAAATTCCTAACTTTTTGTACATCGCCAAAAGTTCTGGATCAACGTCTTCAAGTTTTTTATTCGGATCGGCTTTTTTAGGTGCCGAATAATACGAAATCGCTTGAAAATCTGGTTTTTCATAACGTACGTTTGCCCATTCTGGCTCAATCATTTCTAACCAAGCTCGAAAAGCTTCCAAACGCCATTCGGTCATCCATTCTGGTTCTTCCTTTTTCTTTGAAATCGCACGAACAATATCTTCATTTAATCCAATAGGAAACGTTTCTGAGTCCAATTCGGTGTAAAATCCGTATTCGTATTCTTTATTTTCTAATTCGACTTTTAAGTCGTCTTCAGTATACTTACTCATATTTTTTGATTTACAGAGAGAAACTCTCCCCACATCCACACGTTCTTTGTGCGTTTGGATTATTAAAAACAAATCCTTTTCCGTTTAAACCGCCTGAAAATTCTAATATGGTTCCCGCTAAATAGAGAAAACTCTTCTTCTCAACCGCGATTTTTACATTATTATCTTCAAATACTTTATCGTTTTCTCCTATGGTGTTGTCAAATTTTAATTCATATGACAAACCCGAGCAGCCACCACTTTTTACGCCTACTCGAACGTAATCTTGAGCCGCATCAAAACCATCCTCTTGCATCATGCTGATGATTTTTTTACTTGCTGTATCAGATACTTTAATCATATTCTTATTTTGATTTTGTCTAAATTAACCGCAAAGATACGTCATAAATTTTTTTTTACAAGAGTTCCTAACATTTTTATAACTTATACCTTTATAGTTTCTATTTATTCTATTTTTTGTAATTTGGCTAAAAAATGAGAAACTATGAAATTACATCCGATTGAAGCTGGAAATTTCAAACTAGACGGTGGCGCCATGTTTGGTGTAGTACCAAAAACGCTCTGGAACAAAACCAATCCGGCTGATGAAAATAACTTAATTGATATCGCCGCAAGATGCTTATTAATTGAAGACGGAAATAGATTAACCTTGATTGATACTGGAATGGGCAACAAACAATCGGATAAGTTTTTTGGGTATTATTCGCTTTGGGGTAATCATTCATTAGAAAAATCCTTAAAAAATGCTGGTTTTCATCCTGACGAAGTTACTGATGTGTTTATGACGCACTTGCATTTTGATCATTGTGGCGGAAGTGTAAATTGGAACAAAGACAAAACGGGTTATGAAGTCGCTTTCAAAAACGCTAAATTTTGGACAAATGAAAATCATTGGAAATGGGCAACGCAACCCAACGCTCGCGAAAAAGCTTCATTCTTACACGAAAATTTAATTCCAATGCAAGAAAGTGGGCAATTGCATTTCATCAATAGACCAGATAGTGATTTTGGATTTTCCAATGAATTAGGTTTTGACATTTTCTACGCGGATGGTCATACCGAAAAACAAATGATTCCACACATTAATTACAAAGGAAAAACAATCGTTTTTTGTGGTGATTTGTTAGCAACCGCTGGTCATATTCCAATTCCGTATGTAATGGGTTATGATACACGACCACTACTGACATTGGATGAAAAAACAAAATTCATGAATGCCGCTGCTGATAATAATTATTACTTGTTTTTGGAACACGACGCACACAATGAAATTATCACTGTAGAACGAACCGAAAAAGGTGTTCGTTTGAAAGAAGTTTTTACCTGCAACGAAATTCTAAAATAATGTTAAGTTGGCAAAAACTGTAACAGATTAATCGTAATATTGACTAATAATAAAAAATAAACATATAAATATAATGAAAAGAATTTTTAGACCCTTATATCTAAGTTTAGGTTTAATTTTTGCACTTGTAAGCTGTGGAGCTCCTAAAGTTCTTAGCACAGTAGCAGAAAACGTTGACCAATTACCTTTAAAAATAACGCCATTAGCAGAAAACGATTTGCAACGCTGGAGTCACTTGGATTTAGTAAAAGATACAGTTCCAGGAATGAGCGTGGACAAAGCGTATGCTGAGTTGTTAAAAGGTAAAAAAGGACAAAAAGTAATCGTTGGAATTGTAGATTCTGGTGTAGATATCAATCATGAAGATTTAAAAGCGGTGATTTGGACCAATACTAAAGAAATTCCAGGAAACGGAATTGACGACGACAAAAACGGCTACATTGACGATATTCACGGTTGGAACTTCTTAGGCGATGCGGTTCATGAGCAGTTGGAAATGACGCGTATCGTAAAAAAAGGTCCAGGAACGGCTGATTATGAAAAAGCTAAAACAGAATTAGAAAAGAGTAAAAAAGAATTAATGGGTCCAAAACAACAATTGGATTTCATTTTAAATGCTGAAAAAGCGTTAATAGAATATTTTAAGAAGAGCGATTTCACTTTGGAAGAAGTAAAAAATATTCCAGAAACTGAAACTAGTTTAGCCCAACCAAAAGCTATTTTTACACAAATTTTATCGCAAACAACAAAAAAGGAATTTGATAAAGAAACAGAACCAATTAAAGATTATATATACGGTCAATTGAACTACAATTTGAATGTTGATTTCGATGGTCGCTCTATTGTGGGTGATAATCCAGAAGATATTACCGATACCAAATACGGTAACAACAACGTAATTGGTCCAGAACCAAAAGAAGCGAAACACGGAACACACGTAGCTGGAATTGTAGCACAAGTTAGAGGCAACAATTTAGGTGGTGATGGTGTAACCAATAATGCCCAAATCATGACTTTAAGAGCCGTTCCAAATGGTGATGAATATGATAAAGACATTGCGTTAGCTATTCGTTATGCCGTGGATAATGGTGCTAAAGTAATCAACGGTTCTTTTGGAAAATATTTTTCTCAAAACAAAGAATGGGTTATGGATGCCATCAAATATGCAGAATCTAAAGATGTTTTGGTAGTAATTGCGGCTGGAAATGAATCGTATGATTTAGATGTAACCAACAAATATCCAAATGACACATATGATAACTCTCCGGAATATGCTAAAAACGTATTAATCATTGGCGCACTTTCACCAAGTTACGGTTCTAAAATGGTTGCTAGTTTTTCTAACTACGGAAAAAACAATGTAGATATTTTTGCTCCTGGTGATAAAATTTACGCAACAACGCCATTAAACACTTATGAATATTTACAAGGAACTTCAATGGCTTCTCCAAATGTGGCTGGTGTGGCAACTTTAATTCGTTCGTACTATCCAAGTTTGACTGCGGTTCAAGTGAAACAAATCATTATGGAAAGTGGTACACCAATGAAAAACGAAGTAATGGTTGGTGACCCAAAACAAAAAGCAAAATTCTCTGAAATTTCTAAATCAGGAAGAATCGTGAATGCGTATAATGCCTTGTTATTGGCAGAAAAAATGGCGAAATAAACACAATCCTACTAAAATGTCATTCTGAAAAATTGTTTTTGGAATGGCATTTTTAATTTATAACATCATGAAAAAAATCGTATTTCTTTCCATTTGTTTTTCATTGGGAATTTTTGCACAAAACAATCCAAATCCAGGTTATTGGCAACAACATGTCGATTATAAAATGGATGTGGATATGAACGTAAATAACTTCCAATACAAAGGAAAACAAGAATTAGTTTATACCAATAATTCTGCGGATACGTTACACAAAGTGTTTTATCATTTGTATTTCAATGCCTTCCAACCGGGAAGCGAAATGGATGCACGTTTACAAGCAATTTCTGATCCAGATAAACGCATGGTAAGAACGTTTACAGTAGCTAACAAAGAAGTAAAAGAAAGTAGAATTAGCACATTAAAACCAAATGAAATTGGCTATTTAAAAATTTCAGATTTCAAACAAAATGGTGTTGCTGCCAAAACCAGAACCGTTGGAACTATTTTAGAAGTTACGCTAAACGAACCAATTCTACCAAAACAAAAAACGACTTTTACTTTAACTTTTGACGGTCAAGTACCGTTGCAAGTGCGTCGTTCGGGAAGAAATTCGGAAGAAGGCGTGGCATTATCGATGTCGCAATGGTATCCAAAAATGGCAGAATACGACTTCGAAGGTTGGCATGCTGATCCTTACATTGGAAGAGAATTTCACGGTGTTTGGGGAAATTTTGATGTAAAAATCACCATTGATAAAAATTATACTATCGGTGGAACTGGTTATTTACAAAACAAAAACGAAATTGGTCACGGTTACGAAGACGATGGCGTAAAAGTCGTTCATCCCAAGAAAACCAAAACCTTAACTTGGCATTTTGTAGCACCAAATGTTCACGATTTCGCTTGGGGAGCTGATAATGAATACATTCACGATAAAATTGCAGGTCCAAATAACGTAGAGTTGCATTTCTTCTACAAGAAAAACGTGAAAGACATTCAAAATTGGAAAAATCTTCCGGCTAAAACTGCTGAGTTATTGGAATATTTCAATGCAGCTATTGGCGAATATCCATACAAACAATATTCGGTTATTCAAGGTGGAGACGGCGGAATGGAATATGCCATGTGTACATTAATCACAGGCAACAGAAGTTTTCCAAGTTTGGTGGGTGTAACCGCTCACGAATTGGCACATATGTGGTTCCAACATTTATTAGCCACAAACGAATCCAAACACGAATGGATGGATGAAGGATTTACGTCTTTCATTTCCAATTTAGCGATGCAAAAAGTGTT
>JAGYJR010000080.1 GCA_018401995.1 Flavobacterium sp.
AAAATTACTAGGAAGAAAATTTCTTTAGCAGAATTAAAAAATCATGAAAAAATTTTTACTAAATTTGATGAAGTCTCAAAAAAAACTAGAAGAGATATAAATAATCGGTTAGTAATTGATACTTTATATAATTTTATTATTGATACTGATAACATGATTTTAAATCAATATGAAAACTATACTTCTATAACAGCACCTATTTATAGAATTAACTCTCAAAACAACAATACAAATACATTTGAAAACATTGTAATAATTGAAAATTTCGACGATAACTCAAAACAGGCTTTTTTAATTACATATAACCCAAGTAGCGATTATATACAAAGTGTTACAACAAATAGTTTACCTGCATATAAAGGAGAAATTGCAATACAAAACTTAGATTATAACTCAGTAGATATATCTTCGAGAGTAACTTGTATTACCTACACACAAGCAATTTGCAGGAATAACGGTTGTCCTGCTGGCCCTGGTTGTTTTGACAATAGAGATGGTGGTGAACATATTATTTATGAAACAAGTATAGTTTGTTTTTCTGTTAATGATGTACCTGTTTTCGTAGATATGAATGAATCTGGTACTGGTGGAGGGGAATCTTCAACCATTTATGGTAGTAATTCGGGTACAAACAATTTAAATAACACTATAGTTACCGAACCAGTTGTTACACAAAACAGAACCGAACAAAAACTTTTACAAAGTTTTACGACTTTAGAACAATCAAATTGGTGGTTGTTTGTAGCTTCTGATGAGACTAAAGATGATATTATTAATTACCTAAATCAGAATACTATTAATAATGTGGTTGATTCTGGTGCTTTAGATTTTGCAAATCAGTTTTCACAAAATGCAGCAGTTAGCGGTCTTAATTTAGATTTTGAAAAATCGGTAAATTCACCTGCTAATATTGATTTTACTTCAATTGACACAACTACTACTGAAGGGAAACAATTTTCTTGGATATATGATAAGTTAATGGAGAATAATACTTTCAAAGAGATGTTTTATGAAACTTTTCAAATTGATGATCCTAGAATAAACGTTAAATTTGAAATTGTTGATTCAGGAATACCTGCAGACAAAAATGCAAAATGCGTTATTCAAGGCTCAAACGGAAATTGGTATAATACAATTAAAATTAAAAAATCTATTTTTGGTGCCCACTCTAATTTATCTATTGCAAAAACTATTTTACACGAATGTATCCATGCATATCTAAATATAAAAAAAATTGATCAAAATTTAGGCACAACAATTGCAGCATTAAATGGGTTAGATTTAGGGCAGTTATTAGGAACATTTTCAACGGGATTTGGAGGTGTTCCAGTATCTACGGGTACAGTTACACAGCACGATTTTATGTTTAATTATATGATTCCTGTTTTTACAGATGTTTTATCGAGTTTAAAGGATAAATTGATTTCTACAGCTCAATATTTCTCAATCTGAACAAGAATTTTGGTTGTTGTCAAATAACGAAACTTACAATTTTAATTGGCCTGATTTGTTTTATTATTTATCTTTAAATGGCTTGCATGAATCTACTCCATTTTTAAGTCAGTTTCCTGCTGGGTCAATAAATTATGAAAAATATTATTGATGTAAAATCTCTGCAGAATACTCCCCGATC
>JAGYJR010000081.1 GCA_018401995.1 Flavobacterium sp.
TATAATTTTATTAAATTTGTTTTCAAACAAATTAAAACTAATTCTAAAAATTTTAAAATTATGCTAAAAGAATTCAAAAATTTTATCATGACTGGCAACGTAATTGAATTTGCTGTTGCAGTAATAATGGCTGGCGCTGTAGGTGGCGTTGTAAATGGTTTTGTTAACGACATTGTAATGCCTTTAGTAGGTTATTTTACTGGCGGCGTTGACTTTGCTGATAAAAAAATTATCTTAACTGATGCTGTAGCTGCATCTGAAGGTGTTGCAGAAGTTGCAGAAGTTGCCATTCGTTATGGAGCATGGGTTAACACTTTGGTTAACTTAGTAATTGTGGGCTTAATCATGTTTATGATTATCAAAGGATACAACAAAATGAAAAAACCTGCAGTTGAAGAAGCTCCAGCTCCAGCAGGACCAACTCAAGAAGAATTACTAGCTGAAATTAGAGATTTATTGAAAAAATAGTCGATACCGCTATACTATATATTCTAACTAAACCCCGATTCGTCGGGGTGTTTTTTTAAATAAATGTTACAGAATTAAAAAAATGTTATAATCCTGTAAATTCTTGCTAAGTCATTTAAATATTCTATATTTTTGCATCATTAAATAACACACATAAAAATGAGAATAGCCGTTGTAGGCGCTACCGGAATGGTAGGCGAAGTTATGCTGCAAGTATTAGCAGAAAGAAAATTTCCTGTAACAGAATTAATTCCAGTAGCATCAGAAAAATCTGTTGGAAAAAAAATGGAATGGAACGGACAAACATACACAATTGTAGGTTTGCAAACAGCAGTCGAAATGAAACCAGAAATTGCTTTATTTTCGGCTGGTGGTGAAACTTCTAAAGAATGGGCTCCAAAATTTGCAGCCGCTGGAACAACAGTAATCGATAATTCTTCCGCTTGGCGAATGGATTTAGACAAAAAGCTTATTGTTCCTGAAATCAATGCTAATGTATTAACCAAAGAAGATAAAATCATTGCTAATCCTAACTGTTCTACAATTCAGATGGTGATGGCATTGGCTCCTTTACATACAAAATATACTATTAAGAGAATTGTAGTTTCTACTTACCAATCCATTACTGGAACTGGAGTAAAAGCGGTTCGTCAATTAGAAAACGAATATGCAGGAATTCAAGATGAAATGGCTTATAAATATCCCATTCACAGAAATGCCATTCCTCAATGTGATGTTTTCGAAGAAAATGGATATACCAAAGAAGAAATGAAATTGGTTCGTGAAACACAAAAAATATTAAACGATAAAACCATTGCCGTTACTGCAACAGCCATTAGAATACCAGTTGTGGGCGGTCATAGCGAAGCGATAAATATTCAGTTTGAAAATGATTTTGATTTAAGTGAAATTCGTCAAATTTTACATCAAACGCCCGGTGTAACTGTTCAAGATAATTTGGACACCTTTACTTATCCAATGCCAATTTATGCGCAAGGAAAAGACGATGTTTTCGTTGGAAGAATCAGAAGAGATGAAAGCCAACCTAATTCATTAAATCTTTGGATTGTAGCTGATAATTTAAGAAAAGGCGCTGCAACAA
>JAGYJR010000082.1 GCA_018401995.1 Flavobacterium sp.
AGAAAAAGCTAATATATGAATGAAACAATAAAATATATTCTTGAAAATAATCCTGGTCTGATTAATATCATTTTGACTGGTGTTTTACTTCCACTAGGCATTTTATGGTTGACCAATAGGAATAACCGACAACTAAAAAGAATTGAAAAAAATCTTGAGTTACAATTCAAAACCAAAGATGACATAAGAGAGCAAGAAAAAAGAGTTTACTCTTCTCTTTCCAAAATACTATTTGACGTGCAACAACTACACGTTTCATTATCTGGGACTTGTGTGGATACTTCTTGCATTATTGATGCTTTAAAGAAATTTGATAATTCAGTGAGTAAGTGTCATTCAGACATTGCGGACAATATGCTTTATCTGTCTTCGGAATCGATTAATCTCATTTACGACTTTTATAATACAATCGGACAGCTTAAAATTCAGCTTCAAGAGCTTAACAGGCAAAAGGAATACAACTTGGCTAACGTGACTGTTTATTATTCAGCACAGAACTTGGCTGACACCTTAATTCAAATACAAGAATTATTCATTTCTCAGAGAAGTGACCTGAAAGTGCAATTTGACAAACTCAGTCAAGAAAAAATGAGATATTGTTGTGGACAAGAACCTCCTAAAGAACTTAAAGAAAAATACGAACAAGTTAGAACTGCAATGATTGAACAAAACTTGCTATGATGAAAACAGAACGCCATACGCATAACAGCACCTACCCAAAAGTGGCGGTTCAGTGGTTAAATCCAAGCTTTGTGCTTCTATCAAAGTTTGTGCTTGATTGACAGTGAAGTGCTTCGAAATCGCCACGCAACTGGGTAGCTGCAAAACGGTGGAGTCGGCACAGTTACGCGACACATCCTATTGGAATCGGGGACGGATTCTGTCCTGACCAAAGGCGTCAGGGTTTGCGCTACATTCAAAAGGCTTTTTCTGGGCATAAGAGCTCACGCACTACAAGAGATTTACACACACGTAAGCACCCCGCTCATTGCAAAAATACCACTCACCATTTGACGAGTTGTAAGCAAATTGCGTATTTTTCACTACCAAAAAATAAACGAACACGTGTTTCGCCTATACAGCGCCACGAGCACAAAAGGCGAGACGGATGTTCGCTTATAAGTGAGTTATGCGTAAGCGTAAAAGACGACACAGTAAATGACGACAGTAAACTTTTCCATATCTGATGAACAACTGAATGAATTGTTGACACTTTACCCTAATACTGGAAAAAATAGTGATGTTGGCAAACTTGCGGTTGAAGTGGCTAAACTCTATTTCTTATCATTAAATGCAATGACCTCATTTGTTACAAATAAAAATGGAATTGACCTAACCGTTGAAGCGAATGGGATCATAGAGAAGTATGAAATAAAAGGAACAGCCGATAAAGATATTTCTTGGAGCAAACTAAAAGTATCAAGTCAAAACTGCCACGACCATTTGGTTAACGGAATGACTTTAATTAGAATTACAAATATTGGTTCAACAGCAATGACATTTCACTTTTTAAAATATCAAGAAGATTTTGAATTAATTCCTGAACCAAGGTGGTCAGTTGTCCGAACC
>JAGYJR010000083.1 GCA_018401995.1 Flavobacterium sp.
TCTTTTATTAAAATCAAATATGTGTTTCCTTCATTTGTAAACTTTTTTACAATATTCGGACGGTCGCCTTCTTTAACATCCCATCCAACTGGTACTTTTAGTTTCAGGTTTACTTCTTTTGATTTTGGGTGGTCTTTGATGCTGATGTATTCTCCTAAACTTGTACTGAAAGTCGAAAATTCATTTGATTTAACATTGACTTTTTTCGCAAGTGAATTACCCTTGTAGTAATAAAAATCTACATCTATGTTTTGTAAAAAATAGGTTTTTGCAGCACCTGCGGTTTTAAGGTTAGATACTAATTCTTCTTTTATGTTGTTTGGTGCTTCCCAATATTCAGGCACGTCATATTGGTAAATAAGTGTGCGACCTATAGAAAGACAACCTTTTGCCCTAATGCCGTTACCTATGTCAACACCTTTTATTTGTCGATTTACTTGCTCCGCAAGTTTCTTTATGTCTGACTCAGAAAAGGTTTGACTAAATAACTTCAATGAAAGGAAACAGAAGGTGAGTAAAATTGAAAATCTCATAATCTAACCTTTTGGATTTCTGCCATACTCATTCATTCCTGGTTGTCCGTTTTGAAATATCATCCATAATGCATAAAATGGTATGAATTGCCACCACCCGTTATTTCCTAAGTCATGACACCTTTTTGCACCTTGTGCCCACAAAAACGAATACATTGGTATATAAGCTAAACCAACAATTGGAAACTCTCCCGATTGCACAAGTGCGTTAACAAAAACCGCAACAAATACGAATATTATAAAACTAATCCCATATTCAGTCCTTCTTATTCTTCCATCGAATGAAAAAGGATTGGAAAACATACCTTGTTTTTTTACTAAATAAGTCTTTGTGGTATTCTGATTTTCAGAATTGAAATTTTTAGATTCAGCTTCCCCTACAGTTTCAATTTCTGTGTCAAGAGGTGGAGGGTTTACTTCAAAAATTTCTCTAAGCTCGTCAATACTTTCAGCTTCTTTCCAATCGTCAAGCCCTTCATGCCAAATTAAGGTCTTTGGTTGAATTTCTTTCCGTTTCAATTCTTCTAATGTCACCGGTCCTTCTTTTTCCTGTCCGTTTGAGTAAAAATACTTTTTCATGTTATGTCTGCTTTGTTTGTTTTTAAAATTACCGCCAAAGTTTTGGCGCTTGGCGCAGTGGCGGATTTCGAAGCACAAAACTTTCAACCTGCACTAAAGTTTGATTGAAAAACTGAACTTCATTTAACCACTGAACCGCCAATTTCTTATAGGTGCTGTTACAAGCTGGTGTTCTTCCGTCCTGTTTGTCCGTCAGCGTTGGCAAAGACATACTCTTTTGCAATTTTTGGCGGTGCAGTGGCTGGTGCAAATTGCAAATGTGTATGGCTTTTAGCGTGGGTATTATTTCTTGCTCCATTCGTATTTTGTTTTGTCACAACCACATCTAATTTTCTTTGCAACTGTGTCAAAATTTCTAAGTGACACCATTGGTCTTTTACATTCAGCATCTCCACAAATAAATATACCTTCTAGTTCTTTAATGTCTTTCCAAAA
>JAGYJR010000084.1 GCA_018401995.1 Flavobacterium sp.
TCGGCCGTGATGGGTTGACTTGAATAAATGCATTGATACACTTTTAAAAAAGCACTCTTTCTAAGTGGTGCTAAAGGCTGGTGCATCTAATGGTTATATATGTTGAAGCTATCCCCTATTTGAAAATTTTATTGTACTAACGCATTGCACCTGCCTTTTGCACATTTATGGTGTTGAGATGAATTGCCCATTTCTGAAACCGCTAAATTGGGTGGGTGGGCTATCAGAGACGTAATTGGAATTATAGCAGGTATGATGTTTAATTACTTAAACTTACTTCCCTTCCGGTGTAGCACTATTGTTAATGAAAAAGACGAGACTGCGCGTTGGCTGTGCGGCTATTTTACATAATTGTGTTATGACTTCAAAATCAAAAACCTTTTAAAATATTATCGCTTTGTTTTTGAATCATAACGCCCAATTATGTAAATATAGCTTGGGGTGGTTTTTTGTGGCGCGTATTTTTGTTTGCGCGGTGGCTGCAGCTCTTTGCTTTTTTGTTTTTACCACTTTAAAAAATAACACGAGAAAACAAAACAAGCAATGTGCTGCTTTAGTGGTGGGGCAAAAATCGTGACGCAAAAAACCACAGAAGGGTGGCGCGCGGAACAACCCAAAAGACAGAGGTTTTTTTTGAAAACACCGCTTTATCAAAACTGTACTTACGTTTGCAAAAAAATCTGGGTTTTGGGTTGTGGGGAATTAATGTATTATTACTTTTTAAGTACAATCAAATCAAAAAACATTAATCTTGATGATAATTTCTCTATTTCAATTAATGGTAGTTTAAAAAACTTTCTAACCTTATTATAAAAAATCTGTTTTTTATTCAACACAGATTTCATTCCTGTAAATTCTCTTTCTTGTTCTTCAGTGGTAAATAAACCTTCAAAACCATTTTTAGCATAATACCTTAATGCTCTTGGTTCATTATAAGAATCGACAACAATAAATCTACAACCTGTCTTATTTGCGCCATCAATAAACCAAGATTTAATAAAATCCATTAATTGCTTTCCTGTATTATCTTCTTCACCTTCAATACTTCTATAATCTTTGTGAACGCCTAATCTTCCTATAAGAACAGCAGGATAACTGCGCATATGTTTTTGTCTTGGAATTTCCTTAATTACTTTCTTTTTACGTGAATTAGGTAAATGTGTTGTTTTTATACTATCATTTGAAATAGTAAAAGCACATACAATTATAGAAGGGTCTGCATCTAATGTGAAGCAATATGTTTTACCTAAAAGTTCAGTAGAATAATTATCTACATCATTTGTAAAGAAATCATTTAAATCTTGATGGTCACAATCAAAAGGATTACAACTATCTATTATTTCTTGATTATAAGGTTTAAGTGTACAGCTATCAAGTAGAAAACCCAAAGCAAATAGTTATAATTTTGCTTTAGCTAAAATCTTTGATGCAACAGAAGATTGTTTAGAAAAATCAATAGAAGATTTCTTTGCAGAATTTTCAGCTACTTTAGAAGTAAAGTGAACTGCTGCTTTATCTTTTAATACTGGTATTGATTTAATTGCT
>JAGYJR010000085.1 GCA_018401995.1 Flavobacterium sp.
TTACGAAGACATGCAACAGCAATTAACAAACATACTAAAAAAGGCACTTATTTTTTTGATTACGGAAATGCATTTTTATTAGAATCTTCTAGGGCTGGCGCCGATGTAATGGCGGCAAATGACATCGATTTTAAATACCCTTCTTATGTACAAGACATTCTTGGCCCAATGTGTTTTGATTATGGTTTTGGTCCTTTTAGGTGGGTTTGTGCCTCTGGAAACCCAGAAGACTTAGACAAAACCGATGATATAGCGGCTGGGGTTCTAAAAGAAATTATGAAAGATTCTCCAGAAGAAATCCAACTGCAAATGCAAGACAATATTACGTGGATACAAAATGCCAAAAACAACAAAATGGTAGTAGGTTCGCAAGCACGTATCTTATATGCAGATGCTGAGGGCCGTACAAAAATTGCCCAAGCTTTTAATACCGCTATTGCTGAAGGCAAAATTGGCCCTGTAGTTTTAGGTAGAGATCATCATGATGTTAGCGGAACAGATTCGCCTTTTAGAGAAACTTCTAATATTTACGACGGAAGTAAATTTACCGCAGACATGGCAATTCATAATGTAATTGGCGATAGTTTTAGAGGTGCAACCTGGGTTTCAATCCATAATGGTGGTGGCGTTGGCTGGGGAGAAGTGATGAATGGTGGTTTTGGAATGTTATTAGATGGAACAAAAGAAGCTGAAGAAAAACTAAAAAACATGCTTTTTTATGATGTAAATAATGGTGTTGCCAGAAGAAGTTGGGCAAGAAATAAAGAAGCAATTTTTGCAATTCAACGAGAAATGGAAAGAACCCCCAATTTAAAAGTAACGCTACCAAATTTGGTGGAAGATGCTATTGTAAAAAACCTATTTTAATGACAACCCTTTTTAAAAACATCAAAGAGTTACTTCAAGTAAGAGAAACCTCGGTTGACTTTGTGTCCGGTGCAGCAATGAATAATTTACCGACATTAAAAAACGCTTATTTGGTAGTTAAAAACGGACTTATTGCCGATTTTGGAAAAATGGATAATTGCCCAAATGAAAAGTTCTCTAAAATTATTGATGCTTCCGGAAGAATGCTTTTACCTTCTTGGTGTGATTCACATACTCATTTAGTGTATGCCGGAAATAGAGAAGACGAATTTGTAGACAAAATTAAAGGGCTTTCTTATGAGGAAATTGCAAAAAAAGGTGGCGGAATTTTAAACTCTGCAAAAAAACTACAAAAAACAACTGAAGAAGAATTATTTAACCAAAGTAAGGTTCGTTTAGAAGAAATAATACAACTAGGAACCGGAGCCGTTGAAATAAAATCTGGTTATGGTTTAACCATTGCTGCTGAGTTAAAAATGCTACGAGTTATTAAAAAATTGAAAGAAAATTATCCTATAGAAATTAAAGCAACTTTTTTAGGTGCACATGCAATTCCAAATGAATTCAAAAATGATAAAAGTGGATATTTACAATTATTAATTGACCAAGTTTTACCACAAATAGGAA
>JAGYJR010000086.1 GCA_018401995.1 Flavobacterium sp.
TTGCTTAAAACAAATATACAATTATGAACACAAAAACACTTGCTTATGTTCCTTATAAGGTAAAAGACATGTCTCTTGCTGCTTGGGGACGTAAAGAAATTGAATTAGCTGAAGCCGAAATGCCTGGTTTAATGAGTTTACGCGAAGAATACAAAGACTCTCAACCTTTAAAAGGTGCTCGTATCGCTGGATGTTTACACATGACCATCCAAACCGCCGTTCTTATTGAAACATTAATTGCCCTTGGTGCTGAAGTTACTTGGAGTTCTTGTAACATATTCTCAACACAAGATCAAGCTGCTGCTGCTATTGCAGATGCAGGAATTGCTGTTTATGCTTGGAAAGGTATGAAAGAAGATGAATTTGATTGGTGTATTGAACAGACCTTGTTTTTTGGTGAAGACAGAAAACCACTTAACATGATTCTAGATGATGGTGGCGATTTAACTAATATGGTACTTGATAAATATCCAGAATTGGTTTCTGGAATTAAAGGTTTATCAGAAGAAACTACCACTGGTGTTCACCGTTTATACGAGCGTATGACCAATGGTACTTTACCAATGCCTGCCATTAATGTGAACGACTCTGTAACTAAAAGTAAATTCGATAATAAATACGGTTGTAAAGAAAGTGCAGTAGATGCTGTGCGTCGCGCTACGGATATCATGCTTGCCGGAAAACGGGTAATTGTTTGTGGTTATGGCGATGTTGGTAAAGGAACTGCCGCTTCTTTTAGAGGTGCTGGTAGCATTGTTACCGTAACTGAAATAGATCCGATTTGTGCTTTACAAGCTGCTATGGACGGTTTTGAAGTGAAAAAATTAGAAACCGTTATCGCAACTGCCGATATCATTTGTACAGCTACAGGAAATAAAGACATCATTTTAGAAGATCATTTTAGAGGCATGCGCGATAAAGCCATTGTTTGTAATATTGGTCATTTTGACAATGAAATAGATATGTCTTGGTTGAACAAAAATTACGGCCACACCAAAGACGAAATAAAACCACAGGTAGACAAATACACTATTGAAGGCAAAGACATCATTGTTTTAGCTGAAGGTAGATTGGTTAACTTAGGTTGCGCAACAGGTCATCCAAGTTTTGTAATGAGTAATTCATTTACCAACCAAACCTTGGCACAAATCGAGTTGTGGACCAATAGCGAAGCTTACGAAAACAAAGTGTATATGTTACCAAAACACTTAGATGAAAAAGTTGCGATGCTTCACCTTGAAAAAATAGGCGTTGAACTTACCGAATTGCGGAAAGACCAAGCCGATTATATTGGTGTAGCTCAAGAAGGTCCGTTTAAACCTGAATACTACAGGTATTAAAAAACAACTTTCAAATTCCAAATTCCAAATCCCAAGTTCTAATGAATTTGGGATTTTTTTAATATTGAATC
>JAGYJR010000087.1 GCA_018401995.1 Flavobacterium sp.
TTAATAAATCTAAAAAATAAGTTTCATCAATGTTAATATTTGTAATAAATTTTCTCTCGAGTGTTTTTTTATCAAATTTCATTATTAATTACCTTGTATTAATTGTGGCTGAACAATATCCTGTACTTTTGTTGTTTTCGAATCTCCATCCTTTAGTGATTTTTCCACAATTTTATTAAACATAGTTTGAGGAGAATCACCTAATTGTGCTAAAGTAGCAAAATAAGCACTTGAATATTTTAAATTATCTGGCATGTTATTATTTTTGTCACCATTCATAGACTCTACTTTTTCATTAAGCGTTTTTGAAAACTCTTTTTGATATTCAGATTCAAGTGATATTAAAATTAATTGTTTTCTACCATCTTTAGGCATGTAATTAAAGTTTTTAGATTTAACAAAAACATTTCCTCCACCATCATTATTATATGAAGTCATAATCATACCTTGAGTCTTAAAAACCGTTTCCATATCGCTAACTAAATCTATCATTTCTGCAGCAAGTCTATAAGCATTAACCGCATTATTGCTTATTCCAATAGGGTTTTGAGGTTCAGAAGGAGTTAAGTTAAAAGTAGATATAAATTCTTTTATATTCTTTTCGCTATATTTTTGTAACGCAGTTCTAGCATCTGGACGTGAAGGTCTTGGCCCACCTTTCGGAGCAAAATCAATAGTTGAAACCCTAGTCACACTTGGTCTGCCGTTTCCTGAATTTACTACTCCATATCTATTTTTATTTCTATTAGCTCTATCTCGAATAGCGGCTTTAGATCCCCTTCTCATATATCGTGGAGGACCAGGTTTCAAACCATCAATTTCGATTAAATGTATAGGCATATTTTCACTAAAAGAATAAGGGCTACTCCAAGCAAATTCTTTAAACAACGGATCCACAGCAAAAAACCTACCCACCCTTGGGTCATGCATTCTAAAAGTATAATTCAAGGAGTTTCCTTCCCCTTTTAGCTCATCATCTTTTTCTTGTCCTTGGAAGCCATAACGGTAGCTATTGCTGCTTCCGTGGCGGTTAGGTACGAGCATTCCGAAAGGATATGCCATTTATAAGAACGTAAGGTAAAAATACACTTTATTTTTATATAACAAAAGCAACTTTTATGGAGTTGCTTTTGTTTTTATTTACTTTGTGGGCACAGAAAAAATTTCTGCGCTATCGTTGCGGTGATAAATCCGAGCGATCGGGTTTCTTTTTTTATCATTTTCTTTGATTTAAGCCCTTTAAACATAAAAAAAGATGAACTATATAGCTCATCTTTTTTACAATTATTTTTAATTTTTATTTATTATGATTTACAGATTAAATATTGTCTCCCTTATTTTATTTTTTTT
>JAGYJR010000088.1 GCA_018401995.1 Flavobacterium sp.
CCCAGCTCACGCGCGAATCCTTTCGCGTGTTTTGTAAATTTTTAAGCAATTTATAAATTATTTTCTAATAAATTTCAACTGAAAACCAAATCCCGCGTTAGGGATTACTTCGTCAGTTCGCAAGCTCGGCTTTTTTAAAATATAATGTTGTGTTTACTCTAACTAGATTAAACTAATCCTGTGTATTGTTTAATTTTTTTTCATAACCACGCGATGGGAATCGCGCGGGAGCGGTGAAAATCCATTATTCCTTCACGCCTCAGAAGTTTATGGTTTTACTTTACACGTAAATGCATTCAGCGCCTTAAAGAAAACCTTAAAAGTGCATTTTGATACAGATTGCCCACAATTAGTAGAAATGCTAACCAAAGAAGAAATTAAAAATAAAGGCTTAACCCACATAGTTGATTTATACGATGCTAATTGTGGTAATTAAAGCTTTAAATGAAAATAGGTAGTGATACTAAACAATAAACCCAGCAATCGCTGGGTTTATTGTTTTTAATAAGAATTGAGCAAAAGTTAGTTTATTTCAAATAACGCTTGGCTGCCACAATTTAAAGTTAAAGTTTGATAAGTAGTTTGCCCTTGATTCGGACCCTCTATAGGAGTAATTTCAAAATTATAAACTCCAGAATCCCATCCTTCTAGATACAATGTTAAACCAGGAGCAATCATCTCAGTATCACTTACTGGTCCAGTATAAACAACACTACATATGTATGAGGTATTATTTTTTAAAATTAAATCACCTCTAAAATTACTTGTTAAGTTTGTTGAAAATAAATTTAACGTATTATCTACAATTGGATTAACTGTATTATAAACAGCATTTTCCAAATAACAATCCGCTGTTATTTTCCAAAAATAAGTAATGGGTTGTAAGTTTTCAAAAGTTACTTTTCCAGTTGCGTCTGTTGTTGAAGTTGAAATTATATTTGTATCGTTGTCATAATCTGCTTGTGTTGCATATAGTTTAACTTCAATATTTTCTAAGGCTACTTCATTTTCATCTAATACAGTCAATTGAAGTCGGGTGTCTTCCGCAGTATCATCTGAATCAGGACTACACGCATATAGAATAAGAAAAAGAGGCAAAATAAATTTTAAGTGTTTCATTGAAGTAGAATAAATTATGTTAATAAAATAGTGTTCAATAATGAACGTAACAAATATAAAAAAAAGCACGATATGTTAAAATTTTCTTTTCAAAACTATTCAACTGAAAACCAAATCCCGCGTTAGGGATAGTAGCATTTGTTTGAGCTCTTACTTAAAATGC
>JAGYJR010000089.1 GCA_018401995.1 Flavobacterium sp.
GGTGCTTTCTTCGGAATTCTGCTTTGTGGTTATTTAGGTGAAAAAGTTGGATGGAGTTGGGGATTCGGTTTAGCTGGAATTTTTATGTTTTTTGGAACGTTGCAATTTTGGTTAGCGCAAAATATTTTTGGAAATATTGGATTAAAACCAGTGAAATCTGAAACCAAAGTTGAATTAACAGGTGATGATAAATTAAATCCATTTTCTCCAATTCAATTAGCTTTAATTGGTGTTATGGTTTTGTTGGGATTACTTTGGATTATTTTCGAACCAGCAAAAATCATTTCCGATGGAGCGGTTGATATTTTTAATTTTGAAGTAGCTGGTTTAGCAGGAAATAATTTTACTATTCTATTGGCGCTGGTTCTTTTTATTGGTTTGTTAATTTATCGTTTGATGAATTACAACCAAATCACTAAAGAAAAAATGATTGCCGTAACCTTTTTTGCTTTTCTAACCATTTTCTTTTGGGCAATTTTTGAGCAATCACCGGGAACGTTGACTATTTTTGCCAAAGATTATACCAATAGAGTTTTAGAAGGTAATGCTGGAGTAATTTTTAAAATTGTAAATGCTTTAATTACGATTGTTCCATTAGCAATTATTACTTGGGTTTTATTTTTATTGTTCAAACAAACATTTAAAAATTATGCCGTTTCTAATATCATTCTATCTATAAGTTTTATTATAGTTTGGGCAATCGGAATTTGGATGTTATATGATCAATACAATGATGCTTCTTTAGAAGTTCCTGCTTCATGGTTCTCTACATTAAATTCTTTATTTATAATCGCTTTAGCACCATTTTTTTCTAAGTGGTGGGAAAGTAAATACAATCCATCTGCTAATATGAAGTATGGTATTGGGATGTTTTTATTAGCGTTAGGGATGGCATGTGTAGCGTTCGGTGCAATGGGAATTGAGCCAGGAGCAAAAACAGCTTCAGTAAGTATGATTTGGTTAATTTTAGTGTATCTTTTTCATACGATGGGAGAATTATGTATTTCTCCAGTTGGTTTATCATACGTTAGTAAGTTGGTTCCTCCAAGAATGATTGCAATTATGTTTGGTATTTGGTACTTAGCGGTTGCTATTGGTATGAAAGGAGCAGCAAAATTTGGTGAAAATATCGATAAAGTGGCGAATGAAAACGGAATTAGTTATTTCTTCTGGATGTTAACTTTTGTTTCTGTAGCTATTGGAGTTTTATCAATTGTGATGTCACCAATCATCAAAAAACTAATGCACGGCGTGCGCTAAAAAACATT
>JAGYJR010000009.1 GCA_018401995.1 Flavobacterium sp.
TTTATTTTGAACCAAAAACCAGTAATTTTCAGTTAGAAAAATTTGCACCTTTTGTGGATGGTGGCAACATCATGGATATTTATAAAGAACTTGATGACGCCATTTATCACATTGAGCGCAACGGAAATAGCCGATTGATTTTAACCGATTTATCCATAAAATTAACCCGATTGATTCATAAAAAAAGTTAGTTATGATGACCAATGCCGCTCCAATCTTGATTTTGCTATTATTAGCCATCACTTTTTTGTATTCCAGCTTTGAAAAGTTGACTGATTGGAACGGAACTATGACTTGGTTGCAATCGCATTTTGCCAATACTTTTGTGGTTAAGTATTTGAAAATCTGCTTAATTTTGATTTTAGTAATGGAAATAATTACTGGCGTTTTTTGTATTTCAGGAATTATTGAATTGGCACTAAAACCTTCAAGTAAAATTGCTTGGTACGCTGCCGTTTTTTCTTGTTTGACTTTATTATCCTTACTTTTTGGCCAACGCATTGCAAAAGACTACGACGGCGCAAGAACCATTGTTATTTACTTTATCCCAGCAGTTGTTTTAGTATATTGGTTGTGATTTTTCACTTGAAACGATTGAAAATTTTATTTATTGACCAAACTCGCTTTGTACAAACGCAACTCATCCCAAGAAAATTTATCGCCGTGAATTTCTTTTAGTTCGCCCAAACTTTGGCCTTTAAAATCTTGGAAAGCTGATTGTAATTCTTCCACTTTATCTTCAGGTAAGATTTCGGAAAGTTGGATAATTTCCATTTGAATTAACTTACTAAAATGATTGAAAATAGTTTGTGGCGTTAGCTTTCTTTCTTTAGCAATTTCATAGATGGTTAGGTTTTGTTTCCATAGTTCCAGAGTGTCTTCGATGGTAGATTTTTTAGGTTCTTTGGTTTTCTTCTTTTTAGGTTCGTCATAATACGAAACATCATCTTCATCTTCAACTAATGAATTACTAATGGCTTTAAATCGCTCCGAAACTTTAACTAATTTATTGATTTTATAAACGTTAGCATCTTCCGAAATTAGATTTTTCTTTGAAATTTCTTTGCCTTCAACAATAATTTGAGTGAGTAATTTCACCTTTTTCAACTGTAAAACCGCTTTGATTTGTAAATCTTCCAATTCCAATAATTCATCATGAAAAATTTTGACTTTTTTGGTCCGTTTCACTTCTTCAATTTTAAGCAATAACTCTTCAGTTATTTCATCTAAAATCTTAAAAAAATAGTCGTAAGCGGCATCACAACGTTGTTTTACAAATTCGGGTTGGAGTTCAGTTTCATTGAAAATTTTATGCAATTGTTGCAAGAACTTGATTGAAGGTTCTGCTATTGTAGCCATTTTATCGTGCTGTTCTATAGCCCATTTTTCGTGCTTGGTTTTTGGTGATTTCGGCGCTTCGGATTTATAACTAAAAATATGATTGCGCCATTCTTGGACTAACTGCTTGAAATCAAATGCATTGAATAATGATTGTAGCCAAAATTGTAAAGTTTCAACCGTTAATTCATTTTTGAGAATTTCTTCTGTTGCTTTGTTTTCAGCATAACTCAATACTTCTTCGTCGCTGGAAATGCCATTCATTCGTAGCGGAGAAAGCAAAATTAGCCCTTTTAACGAACGTAAACGTGATAAAGCCACATAGGCTTGTCCGGGAGCAAAAACTTGCGATACATCGAGCGCTGCTTTGTCGAAAGTTAAACCTTGACTCTTGTGAACGGTAATTGCCCAAGCTAATTTAATAGGGTAGTGAACAAAAGTTCCAATAACTTCTTCTTTAACTTCTTTAGTGTTTTCATCGACTTTATAGCGAATATTTTGCCATTCGTAACGTTCTACTTCAATGGTTTTGTTCTCTTCTGGGAAATGCACGAAAATTTCTTTTTCAGAAAGTGATTGAATTACACCCATTTTTCCGTTGTAAAACTGTTTATCAAAATTTAAATCGTTTTTGATGAACATGATTTGAGCGCCAATTTTTAATCGAAGCTGTTCCTCTAATGGAAAAATCTTATCTGGAAATTCACCTGTAATTTCGGGTAAATAAGAGAATTCTTTTCCTTTTAAATCTTCCAATGCTTGTGCGTTTATAGCATCAGCTTTGGCATTGTGCGTAGTTAAAGTAATATAACCTTTATTAGCTTTTAGATCAAAATCCGGTTGAACGAATTGATTCAGAAGTTGGATGTCATTGGAAGTAATTTTGTTGTAGCGCAAATTATTCAAAACATCGATAAATTCGGAATCGGTTTGGCGAAAAATTTTGTCTAATTCGATATACAATGGCGGAAATTGTTGCATCACATGCGAATGAAAAAAGAACATACCGCGATAATATTTTCTCAAAACATCCCATTCTTCATTTTTGACCACTGGTGGTAATTGTAATAAATCTCCTATAAATAAAACTTGTGCGCCACCAAAAGGTTTATCGGTTCTTCGAACTTTTCGCATCATAAAATCGATGGCGTCTAAAACATCTGCACGAAGCATTGAAACTTCATCGATGATTAGTAATTCCATATTTCGAATAACGGCGCGTTTGACATTGTTCATCTTAAAATGCCGACCTAGAGAATTGCGATTTTCAAATTTATAGGTTGGTGAAAAATTGGGAAGTTCCTTATTATCAGGCAAAAAAGCGGCAAAAGGCAATTGAAAAAGCGAATGAATAGTAACGCCACCAGCATTTAGAGCGGCGATTCCTGTTGGTGCTACAACCACTGTGTTTTTGTGAGTTGTGGCAATAATTTCCTTTAAAAGCGTGGTTTTTCCTGTTCCGGCTTTACCGGTTAGAAAGATGGATTTATTGGTTTGATTAATAAATCGAAGCGTGTAAATTGCTGCGGCTGATAGTGATTCCATGTGGCGTAAATTTAATAATAATACCGATTTTGCTTTGAAATTACTGCAATAAAACGCCCTTTTTTCCTTTCTACTTCCCTATAAAAAGAAAACGTAGCTATGGCTATGCTTTATTTTTCTATGTTGTATAAAGAAAAAAATCATCGTTTTCTTTTACAGTAATTTAAAAGCAAAAACGGTATAACAAATATATAGCATTTATTGAAAATAAAAAAGTCCTGCTTTTAACAGGACTTCATTGGTATTTAAAATTAAGAATTACTTATTAGTTTCTTCTTTTTTTGGTTCTTCTTTAGAAGTTTCTTTGCCTTTAGATGCTTGGAATTCTTCGTTTAATAATTTTAGAATTTCTTCTGTGATATCATAGTTTTCTTTAGCATACAAAACTGTTGCAGCATCGCCAGTTCCGTAAATATAATCGTAACCGTTCTTTTTACCGTAATCTTTGATGAAATCCTTCATTGATTTAACGATTTCACTTCTAATACTGTCACTTTCAATTTGAATTTGACGTAACAACGCATTTTGTTCCATTTGTAATTCTTGCTCACGACGTTGTAATTCAGCACCTTTTTGTTGTGCCCAAGCCATTCCTTTTACTTGTGCGTTACTTTGAAAATTTTGAGCTTCGTATTGGAAATTCTTTAGTTTTGTTTCTAAAGGTCTTCCCATTTCTAAAGATTTCACTTTAAATTTTTCCTCTTCATCTTTAAACTTGTCATATTTCTCCATCAAAGTTGCCGTATCAATATAAGCCGTTTTTGCTCCTTCAGCTGAAGCGGTTTCTTTGTTACATGAAATAGTTGCTAACGCAATTCCTAAAATTAAAAGTGCTTTTTTCATTTGTGTATGTGTAAATGTATTTTTTAAATTTTTGTAAAAATAGTAATTCCTTGTGAAGTAGCAAATAAACTGAAAAATTAAAGTATAAGATTTAATTATTACAACTTAATAGTTCAATAATTTTCAACTATAAAAATCCACCTTAATATATTCGATTTAAAAGAAAATCAAAAAAAGTGAATGATTTTATATGTTTTTAAGTCTAAAACTGCTTAAAATAGCTTTAAAATAAATTTTACTTCTTCTTTATGATGTAAATATGCGATGAAAACTCCTTTTTTTGCATTCCTGACCAATTTGACAACAATCCAATAAAAAATCCTTTGATGAAGTTCATTTTTCCGGTTTTGTATTTCTCCGATAAAAGTGCTACATAAAAACTATCAAACCACATTGGTTTTACTTTTTTAAGTTGCATGTTTTGATCACCAAATAATTTTTCAATAGCTGTTTTTGAAAAATGCCATAAATGTCGAGGCACATCATAAGCTGCCCAAAATTCTTTATAATACTTGGCATCGTAAGATTTAAAATTAGGAACCGCAATAATAATTGTTCCATTAGGTTTCAACAAACGTTTTAGTATTGCAATATGTTCTTCCAAATTTGGCACGTGTTCTAAAACATGCCACATGGAAATCACATCAAAACTTTCATTTGCCAATTCTTCCAAATTGGTTCCAAAAGAAACTCCTTTTTGAATGGCAATTTGTTTTGCTTTGTCATTAGGTTCAATTCCTGTTGTAATCCAATTTTGTTTTTTGGCTTCCAATAAAAAATCGCCTGTTCCGGCGCCAATATCTAAAAGCGTTCCTTTTTTAGGATGCCATTGGTTAATTAAATTGACTTTGTTTTTTATTGCCTTGCTTTTAACCAAATGATACATTTTTTCAAAAAGCGTTCGTTTGCCATCAGTGTGCGAAATATAATCTTCGCTTTCATAATAACTAGGCAAACTTTCCAACGAAGGTTGTGGATGAGTTTTTAGCACATCGTAAGCTTCGTTATGCAATAAAGAAAAAGATTTTCCAGAAACTGAAAAATCTTTAACGGTTATAAATTTCTTGTCTTCTAAAAAAATCATTTTAAAAATTTTATGCCAATGGCTTATTTTAGTAGGGTTGACTGCGTTGTTTCACGTGAAACATATCCAGTTGACAGTCGCAGTATTCAGTCGCGACTAAATGAAAACTGAAAACTGTGACTATCTTCCCATATAGATTAACAATACCGAAACATCGCTTGGAGAAACTCCGCTGATTCTTGATGCTTGTGCAATGGTTCTTGGTCTAATTTTATTTAATTTCTGTTTGGCTTCAATGGAAATGGATTGAATCTTATCAAAATTAAAATTTTCTGGAATAATTACATCTTCTAAACGCGTTAATTTATCGGCGTGACTTTTTTCCTTTTCAATGTAACCTGAATACTTCACTTGAATCTCAGCTTGCTCTACAATTTCTTGATCCAAATCGTTTTCTTCAATATAAGCTGCTACTTTTTTAAATTTAATAAAATCTTCCAAATCCAATTGCGGACGAGAAAAGACTTTAAACATTTTATCCGGCTGTGCCATTAACGAAGAACCTTTAGATTCTAAAATTGGATTTGCTTCTTCAGGTTTTAAACTTGTTTCTCTGAAGAAAGTAACCATGGCTTCCGATTTGGAAAGTTTTTCTTCCATTCGTCGTAAACGATCTTCTTTGGCTAAACCAATTTCATATCCTTTTGGTGTTAATCTAAAATCAGCATTATCTTGACGTAATAACGTTCTGTATTCGGCACGAGAAGTAAACATTCTATAAGGCTCTTCTGTTCCTTTGGTAATTAAATCATCAATTAAAACTCCAATATAAGCTTCATCACGTTTTAAAATAAACGGTGCTTTCTCTTGGACTTTTAATGCTGCATTAATTCCAGCCATTAAACCTTGGGAAGCTGCCTCTTCGTATCCAGTAGTTCCATTAATTTGTCCAGCGAAATACAAACCATCAATCAGCTTAGTTTCTAAAGTGTGTTGTAATTGCGTAGGAGGGAAGTAATCATATTCAATGGCATAACCCGGACGAAAGAATTTTACATTCTCAAATCCAGCTACAGAACGTAGTGCTTTGAATTGAATATCTTCTGGCAATGAAGTTGAAAAACCATTGATATAATATTCACAAGTTGTCCAACCTTCTGGTTCTACGAATAACTGGTGACGTTCTTTGTCTGCAAAACGATTAATCTTATCTTCAATAGATGGACAATATCTTGGACCAATACTTTGTATTCTTCCGTTGAACATTGGACTTCTATCAAAACCTTCACGTAAAATATCATGAACTTCTAATGAAGTATAAGACATCCAGCAAGAACGTTGTGTAGTTAATGGTGAAGTTATATTGGAATAAGAAAACTTTTCTGGTTTAACATCACCAGGTTGTTCTTCCATTTTTGAGAAATCTAAAGAACGGCCATCGACTCTTGGTGGTGTTCCTGTTTTCATTCTGCCAGATTCAAAACCTAAATTAGTTAAATCTTCGGTTATTCCAAAAGAAGCACTTTCTCCAGCACGACCACCACCAAATTGTTTATCTCCAATATGAATCAAACCATTTAGAAATGTTCCATTGGTAAGCACTACTGTTTTTCCTTTTATCTCAATTCCAAGTGAAGTTCGGACGCCAACAATCTTTCCGTTCTCAGCTAATATTCCTGAAATCATTTCTTGGTAGAAATCTAGATTAGGAGTTGCTTCCAACATATTTCTCCATTCTTCGGCAAACTTCATTCTGTCGGATTGTACTCTTGGCGACCACATTGCTGGGCCTTTCGATTTATTCAACATCTTGAACTGGATAGCGGTTCTATCAGAAACAATTCCTGAATAACCACCCAAAGCATCAATCTCACGCACAATTTGTCCTTTTGCAATTCCACCCATAGCTGGATTGCAAGACATCTGCGCGATGTTTTGTAAATTCATGGTCACCAACAAAGTGGAACAACCCATATTGGCAGCAGCAGCAGCAGCCTCACAACCAGCGTGCCCAGCACCAACAACAATTACATCATATTGATTTAAAAACATTATTCTAATTGTTATGTTCCACGTGAAACATTTAAAAAATTTCTAGTATATAAGCTTAATGTTCCACGTGAAACATTTGCATTTTTTCTTTTTCTTTAGTACGCATCAAAACTTCATCAGCTTCCGATTTATCTTTGTAACCACAATAATGTAAAACACCATGAGATAAAACGCGACGCAATTCATCATCAAAAGAAACCTTAAAATCATCAGCGTTTTCACGAACACGTTCAATAGAAACAAAAATATCACCCTGTATTAAATTTCCTACTGTGTAATCGAAGCTTATAATATCGGTTAATGTATCGTGATCTAAATATTCTACATTTATTTTATGAAGATATTCATCGTCACAAAAGATGTAATTGATTTCACCTTCATCAAATCCTTCGGATTCAATAATGCGGGAAATCCAATCTTCATATTGAGATTCGTTATCTAATTCAAAATCGGTTTCGTAATTAAAACTAATCATTGCCTTTAAAATAATTTTGTACTTTTTGATTGAAATTGGGCTGCAAAGGTAAGCTTTGTCTATTTAATATTTCAATACTGTTCAAATATTCTTTTAATTCATTGGAAAGTGGAGTAGAGGAACCCTGAAAATTTTCCTTATTGGTATTTGATTTTCGTTTGGTATCTTCGCCTTGTTGTTGGATAGCTTTTTCCAGTTTTAATAACTCGTGTTTCAAATTCAACATCTTTTGAAGAGTTTCATTTTTAAAACCTTTATTTATTAATTGCTTTTCGATGTCTTTCATTTGATTCATAGCGTTCTGACCAATTCCAGATAATCCTTCTTTTTCTAATGCTTTTTGAAGTGCATCACGCAATTGTCTTTGCTCTTTCAAAATCTCTAAAACTTTACCAGCATTCCCTTCAGAACCGTTTTCTCCATCTTCACCAGATTCACCTTGTTGCCCCGATTTTCCTTTAGAATCTTTTCCTTTATCTCCTTCTTTACCCTTGTCACCATCTTTACCTGGTTTCATACCTTCTTTCATTTTCTCACCCAATTCTTCTTGTGATTTAATGATATCAGGCAATTGCATTCCTTTTCCTTGACCTTTTCCTTTTTGAGGTTTTCCTTGACCTGAACCTGACATTTGCATTTGCATTTGGCTTTGCACATTGGAAAGAAAATCAGCCAATTTATTTGCAGAAGTTAGAACATATTGCTGGTGTGATGCTCCTTTTGAAACATTGTTGTCGGCCAAAGTCTCTAGACTCTTATCAATATTGTAATGGATTTCACCTACTTCATTTAAAATAATTTCGGAAATCATTGGATTACGAATGGCAACTGCAAATAAACTGTCATCAACATGTTTGAATTGGTTTTTTAAATTCTGCTGTTGTTTCAAAACGGCATTAAATTGAAGCGAACGCGATTGCAAGCTTTTGGTAGTACCAATTAACTTCTCTTCATCAAAAGAAAAAGCAACTAAATTATCTAGAATTTGACGTAAAGCTTTTGCATCTTCTTCCATTTGTTGCATATCACCAGCCATCATAGAAGAAGTCATTGATTGACTCATTTCCTTCATCTTTTTGGCTGCAGACTTTTGTTTGGGTTTAGCTGATTCTTGATTTTGTTTTTGTAGTTGCTCACTAGCTTTGTTCATATCTTGCTCGATATCTTTCTGCTCGTTTTTATCATTTGGAATATCTAGCGGTGCTTTTAACTCTTTGTTGTCTTTATCTAACTGATCCAATTCATTTTGAATATCTTTAAACTCATCGGTAACTTTCTCTTGATTTTCTTTGGAATTGTTTTTGGAATCATCCGATAACTTTTCTTGTTTTTCAGCTAATTTATCTAATTTATCAGCGATTTGTTCTGCTTTCTTTTCCACATAAAAACGTTTGGTCAATTCTACCAATTGCTCTAAATTTTTGTTTTGCGATTTAGCATTTTGCTTCATCTTATCCATTTTGTCGAAAAGTTGGTCTTTTTCTAATTTCTTAGAAAGTTCCTCTAGTTCTTTCAAAAGCTTTTCGTTTTTATCTGCTTGTTTTTCTGCTTCTTCTAAACGACGCAATAATTCCTCTTTGTCCTTATCTTGATTAGTAGGTTTGAATTCTTCCAAATTATCCGTAAGCTTTTTACGGAATTCTTTCATCATCTCATCTTGTTGTTTTTGACGGTTAATGAAATCTTCTACTTTTTTGGAATCCTTATAATCCAAACTCGATTTCTCTTTGTTTAACTTTTGTAATTTATCAATTTCAGTTAATTGTTTTTCTTGTGTTTTGATAGATTTTTCAATGCTGTTTATGTTTTCGTTTTGTTCTTGTAGTTGTTTGTCTTCTTTTTGCGAATTTGTCATTTCATAATGTGAAAAAACAGCTGATTTTGTACTTTTAAAATTATTAACTACATCATTATCAAACACTTCGAAGTAATAATCATAAGCCAAACCTTGTTCCAATTGCAAACCATTTGGAAATGTATAAACAAATTGATCCACCGTTAGATTCTTCAATGTCAAATTAGTCTTTTTAACAGCATTTGGATTATTGGTTGGATAATAAACCACTTGTAATTTAGACAAACCATAATCATCAGAAACTTGACCAATAACTACTTTGTTTTTAACTTTCAAACTATCAGGAGCTAATTGTGTATTAATAACCGGATATTGATCTTTTATAACTGAAATTTGATAACCCAAGCGTTCGTGATTAGCAAAATTAGCATTGGAAGTAGCGATTTCGTAAGCTAAATTATCGTTGATTTTTCTTGAAATTCCAAAGACATTCTCACTTTTAGAAAATGGAGCGCTATTTTCACCAACGATAAAAGAAACATTAGAAGTAGCTTGAGCTTCAATGGACCAAGAAATAGTAGTTCCTTCTGGCACAATAGCATTTCCAGAACCAAAAATAGTTTCCGATTTCTTTCCAATGTGCGACGGATAATTTAAGTGCATTTTGAAATTAGAAATAGTTGGAGTGGCTTTTACTTGAAGTTCGTATGTTGGTGAAACTACTGTATTAGCTTGTAAAACAAAAGAAGTGCTTTTCGTTATCGCATCAAAAACATATTCATAGGTTCCGTTTGGTGCTTTTTCTAAGAAATAACGTTCGTTACCTAAAACTATACTGATGTTTTCAGGAATTACTTTTCCTTCGGTTTTAACTTGTAATAAGAACGATTGATTTTGTTGGGCAACCAAATTCTTATTCAAAATCACAAACTGAAAAGGCGCTGGCGGAATATATTGTGTTTGATAATTCACCACACGATCAAAACTAGAAGAAATTATAGTAGAATTTCCAGTGGCAAAGAAAATCAGAAATAGAATAATAGGCGCTAAAGCATAAGGCAAAAACTTCTTGTTCTTAGCAAAATTAATTGCATTTGAGAATGGAATAGGTTCTAATGCATTTGCTTTTTGTTCAATAGAAGCCAATAATAATTCGGAATCTTCATTTTTGGAAGCCAATTGTAAAAAGTTCAACAACTTATCATTCACTTCAGAAAAATGGTTTCCAATGATAGTGGAAGCTTCGGAATAACCAATTCCTTTTTGTAATTTGACTAATTTGAAAAGCGGAAATAAAATAAATCGACTCAATAAAAATAATTCCACCGCAACAAACAACCAAAACAAAAACGTTCTTCCGCTAGTGGAAAGCCATAAAAAATGTTCCACAAGTAAGGTGAAAATAAAATACAACAAACCTATTCCAATGAACAATAAGCTTCCTCTTATGATTTCATTGGTATAAAACTTCTTAATAAAAGCTTCTAATTTGGTGTAAATGATGTGTTTTGCTTCCAAAATTGTTAATACTTTGTTTATAACCGATAAAATTACAACATCTTAACTGATAAGTCAATAGGTTTTAGTGAAACTTAACACTTTAAAAAATGAGAAAAATTAAAACCACATAGAAACATAGTAAATTAAATATGGTAAAAGGCGTTACACTGACAATAGAAATCATAGTGATTCTATGTGAATCCGACAAGGGTTATGAAAAGCTCTAAAATAAAAACCTATGTTTCTATGTGGTGAAAACTAGTATGAAACAGATTAAAAAGATAAGTTTTTGAAACTTCTGACTTCCAACTTCTAACTTCTAATTATCTTTGTCCAAAATTTAATATAATGTCAGTAAGAGTAAGATTTGCACCTAGTCCAACTGGGCCGTTGCATATTGGTGGTGTTCGTACCGCTTTATTCAATTATTTATTTGCCAAAAAACATGGTGGTACTTTCTATTTACGAATTGAAGATACCGATCAAACGCGTTTTGTTCCTGGAGCTGAAGCTTATATTTTTGAAGCTTTGGAATGGTTAGGAATTGCGCCTGATGAAACTGTTGGAAAGAATGAAAAATTTGGACCTTATCGTCAAAGTGAACGCAAAGCGATGTACCAACAATACGCGGACCAATTGATTCATTCAGGTTGGGCGTATTATGCTTTTGATTCGGCTGAAAGTTTAGATGCTATGCGAAAAGAAGCAGAAGCAAATGGAAAAACGTTTATTTACAATCATTCGGTGAGAGAGCAATTGGATAACTCGTTGACAGTTTCACGTGAAAAAGTAGCGGAACGAATTGCAGCTGGCGAACAATATGTTATCCGTTTTAAAACACCTGTGAATGAAATTTTAGAATTAAAAGACATCATTCGTGGTGATATAAAGTTTGATACCAATTTATTAGACGATAAAGTTTTATTCAAATCAGATGGAATGCCAACGTACCATTTAGCGAATATTGTGGATGACCATTTGATGGAAACGTCGCATGTAATTCGTGGGGAAGAATGGTTGCCTAGTTTACCTTTACACGTTTTACTATACAAAGCTTTTGGTTGGAATGCACCAGAATTTGCGCATTTACCCTTGATTTTAAAACCCATTGGCAACGGAAAATTATCCAAACGTGATGGCGATAAAATGGGATTTCCAGTATTTCCTTTAGAATGGAAAACGGATGAAGGAACTTCTTCAGGTTACAGAGAAAACGGATTTTTCCCTGAAGCGGTTATCAACTTTTTAGCGTTATTGGGTTGGAATGACGGAACTGAACAAGAGATTTTCTCTTTGGAAGAATTAGTAGAAAAATTTGATTTAAACCGCATTCACAAAGCAGGAGCGAAGTTTGATCCTGAGAAAAACAAATGGTTCAATCATCAGTATTTAATAGGGAAAAGTGATGTTAGCTTAGCAGAAAGCTTTAAAGTGATTTTAGATAAAAAAAGAATCTCGACTGCGCTCGATTTGACAAAAGTGGTTTCTTTGATTAAAGAAAGAGCGAATTTCGTAACAGAGTTTTGGGATTTAGCCGATTATTTCTTTGAAGCTCCAACAACTTACGACGAAAAAGCGGCTAAAAACTGGAAAGAGGAAACACCAGCTTTAATGCAACAAGTGATTTCGGAATTGAATAAAATGGAAGATTTTACTTCAGCTAACATCGAAACCTTGCTAAAAGAATGGATGACAGCTAACGAAATTGGAATGGGAAAAATAATGCAACCGTTGCGATTGAGTTTAGTTGGGGCATTAAAAGGTCCGCATTTATTTGACATTATCGAAATGATAGGAAAAGCCGAAACGGTGAAAAGAATAGAAAAAGCGATTGCTAGTTTATAAAAGAAAAGCCTCTGAAATTCAGAGGCTTTTTGATTTATTTAGTTAAAATACATTTAGTGTAACCATTAAATTGGGCTTGGTATCCATATCTATCATTAGCTTCTTTGATACAATCTATGAAAATTTTTAAATCAGCAGATGGATTGTCAATTTTAACAATTTTTGATATTTCAATAATCTCAGAATCCAAATCATTTGAATAAAAATATCCATCATTCCTATGATCTGTTGAATTAGAATAATCAACTCCCCAAATTGCTTTACTTAAAGTGAAATCAGCTTCAATATAAAAAAATAAACCTAATTCATTTTTTAAAAACGAAACTGGTATGTTTTTTTTCTTATTAAACCTGTAGAGATAATTACCTATTTTAAAGCCCCATATTTTATTAATTTTTATTTTTGTTTTCTTGTTTTCGCTATTTGTAATAATATATCTACTTCCCAATTTCATACCATAGCCAGTTGCTACTCCATAATCAATAGGTTTATTACTAATATAATCTTGATAATTTTCATAAACATATAAATTATTTTTTTGGGAAAATAATGTATTAAAGAAAAATAAAAATATTATTAAAAAAAATTTATTGGTCATAATAATTTATTTTGATGTATACTTGGTGTTTAGATTTTCGAAATACACTTTCATTGCTTTACCAAAATGAATGAATTCTGCACCAGATTGATATTTCTTTTTATTTAACCTGTCATAAATGAAAAATCTTTTTCTAGTTGAAGAAGATGTTAAACCACTATTTTGATAATGAACTGTACGAGTAGTACCGTCAGAATAATCAAAATAATATCTATAAACATTCATATCTGAATATTTATCTAAATCTTTATAACTAATTAATAAATACTTTCCTGAATAATTTTTTAATGCTGACTTAAAACCTTTATCATAACTTCTTCTATCTCTTTTTAATACAAGTAATACTGTATTTTTATCCTCTCCAAATTCTGGTGGAATTGCATTATTCTTCTCAGTAAATTCCTTACGCATTTTTGGAGTTTCTATTGCTTTATTTATTAAGCACGATTGAAAAAATAAAGCTAACATAATTAATAAAAAACCTTTCTTCATAAATAAAAATTTAGTTGTTAAACAAGAAAGCTCAAATATAAAATATTTGAGCTTTCTGGGAAGATTTTTTAAAAAAATTAAAAATTTTTCTTACAAATAAACCGTAATCATAGCACTTAATAAACCGATGTTTCCTTTAAACTTTTCTCCGTTTAAGGTTTTTAGATCGTTGTTTTTATTTAAGTTATTCATGATGTTGTTGAAACCGTATTGGTAACTAACATGCAAACGCACGTGTTTAATTCCGGCGGTTATACCAGCATAAAGGTTTCCGTTTATTTTTGTAATATCTGTTAGTTCTTCTGCAGTTACTAATGGACTGTCTTTTAATAGTGCTAATTCGTCTTCTTTATCGATTTTTAATTTGCCGTTGACTTGTAAAACAGGACCAATTTCTAAATTCAAATGATTTTCTATTACTCTGTAACTGAAACAAAAATAAATTTGAACCGCTTCCATCGTAAAATCAATTTCTTTATTGGTAACAGATTCTAATGAAAAAGTACTTTGAGAAAAATGCATCCCATAAACTGCTTGCCAATTGTTATAGTAATTTCCTCTTAATGAAAATCCACCTATAAAACCTTGTCCTGGTGTAGCGTTGAATTGGTCAGAAAACAAACTCAATTGTGAAACTCCGGCAGAAATTCCAATGTGATTGCTGTCTTTATGACCATGTTGCGCTATTGCAACTGTTGAAATCATACAAAATAAAAAAATTAATTTTCTCATATACTATTTTTAAATAATAAACCACATAGAAACATAGGTTTTATGATTGTTAAAGTTTACCATAGATTGCACTTTACATAGCAACTATGTTATCTATCTTTAATAAAATACCTTAATTTTTTCCGTTTAAAACCTATGTTTCTATGTGGTTAAACTAGTTTTTAAATTAAAAGAAGCGCCAAAAGTAAACTTAAAAAAATTAATTTTGTAACTTTTCACTTAAAAAAGCGTATAATTATAGTAATCAATTTAAAATTATAACCATGCCATCATTATTTATTATTTTTTTAGTCGTTGGACTCTTTATTTTACTGAGTTCGTTTTTTACTGTTAAACAACAAACATCTGCTATTGTTGAGCGTTTTGGAAAGTATGCAAGTACTAGAAATTCAGGGTTACAATTAAAAATTCCTGTAATTGATAGAATTGCTGGAAGAGTTAATTTGAAAATTCAGCAATTAGACGTAATTATTGAAACCAAAACCAAAGACAACGTATTTGTAAAGTTGAAAGTTTCGGTACAATTTAAAGTTATTCAAGAAAAAGTATATGAAGCTTTTTATAAATTAGAATATCCACACGATCAAATTACTTCATATGTATTTGATGTAGTTCGTGCTGAAGTTCCAAAATTAAAGTTGGATGATGTTTTCGAAAGAAAAGATGATATTGCTATTGCGGTAAAACGTGAATTAAACGAAGCGATGTCTACTTACGGATATGATATCATTAATACGTTAATTACTGATATTGATCCAGACATTCAAGTGAAAAATGCAATGAACCGAATCAATGCAGCAGATCGTGAAAAAACAGCTGCAGAATACGAAGCAGAAGCTGGAAGAATTAGAATTGTTGCCAAAGCAAAAGCAGAAGCAGAAAGTAAAAGACTTCAAGGTCAAGGTATTGCAGATCAAAGAAGAGAAATTGCTCGTGGATTAGTAGAATCTGTTGATGTATTGAATAAAGTTGGGATTAACTCGCAAGAAGCTTCAGCTTTAATTGTGGTGACGCAACATTATGATACGTTACAAGCGATTGGTGCTGATGCCAACTCTAATTTAATCTTATTACCAAATTCACCACAAGCGGGAAGTGAAATGTTGAATAATATGGTAGCTAGTTTCACTGCAAGTAATCAAGTGGGTGAAGCCATGAGAAAAGCAAATAGTACAAAAAGAGTTAAAGGAAGCGGTGAAAAAGATGCTTTTGGAGGTTCTGAAAGCGAAGAATAAAAAAAATCTTATTACAATTAAATTAACCATCAATTTTTATTGGTGGTTTTTTTATTTTGTATAATTAAAAAATAATCCTGATGGGTTTTTGAAACCCATCAGGATTAAAATGTGATTTTTTTGAGCGTAAATTAAAATAAAGCGATTTCTGACATTTTCACCATTAAAGATGTAAAAACACTTTAGCTAAAAAAGTTTTTTTCTTATAATTTGTTTATGGAAGTCACTTTTTAAAGTTTTTAGTTATTAAAAAATAATTTTGATAGTTTTAATAAATCGCCGACATTTTTTTCGGTTTGAGCCACTCCAAATGAAAAGATGGAACAAGCTATAAAAGTTAAAAATGTGTTTTTCATATCATTATAAATTTAGATGCTGAAACAAATTCAGCATGACAAACTGTAAACTTTTACTGTCTACTGAGTACTAATTTTCGCCCAAGTATCTCTTAATCCCACTGTTTTATTGAAAACTAATTTTTCAGCGGTTGAATCTCTGTCCACACAGAAATAACCTAAACGTTGGAATTGGAAATGATCTAATTCTTTAGCTGTAACTAAACTTGGTTCCACATAACCTGTAATTACTTTTAACGAATTTGGATTGATAAACTCTTTAAAATCAACTTCTTTGTCTTTATCTGGACTTTCATTAGTGAATAATCTGTCGTAAATTCTAACTTCTGCTTCTTTGGCGTGAGCTGTAGAAACCCAGTGAATCGTTCCTTTTACTTTTCTTTGACTAGCTTCTGTACCGCTACCCGATTTAGAATCTACATCATAAGTAACGTGAATTTCGGTAATTTTTCCAGTTTCATCTTTTACAACTGATTCTCCTTTAATAATGTACGCATTTTTCAAACGTACTTCAGTTCCCAAAGTCAAACGGAAAAATTTCTTATGTGCTTCTTCTTGAAAATCTTCTCTTTCAATGTATAATTCTTTAGAAAAAGGCACTTTTCTGAAAGTCATTACTTCTTCTTCCGGATTATTTTCAGCTTCTAACCATTCTTCTTGACCTTCTGGATAATTGGTAATTACCAATTTTACTGGATCTAAAACCGCCATTACACGAGGTGCAATTTTGTTCAAATCTTCACGAACACAAAACTCTAAAAGCGAAACATCAATTAAATTATCACGTTTTGCAATTCCAATAGTATTAGCAAAATTTCGAATGGAAGCTGGCGTATAACCACGTCTTCTCATTCCTGAAATAGTTGACATTCTTGGATCATCCCAACCTGTAACGTGTTTTTCTTCAACTAATTGCAATAATTTTCGTTTAGAAACTACAGTATGTGATAAATTTCTACGTGCAAATTCTCTTTGTTTTGGACGTACTTTATTTTCGTCATAAATTTGGTTCAAAAACCAATCGTACAATTCGCGGTGCGGCAAAAACTCTAACGTACAAAACGAATGCGAAATTTGCTCTAAATAATCACTTTCTCCATGCGCCCAGTCGTACATTGGATAAATACACCAATCGTTTCCTGTTCTGTGGTGATGCGCGTGCATGATACGATACATGATAGGATCACGCATTAACATATTGTTCGCACCCATTGAAATTTTGGCACGTAAAACGTAACTTCCATTAGGAAATTCGCCGTTTTTCATTCTTTCGAATAAATCTAAATTTTCTTCAATAGAACGATCTCTATTTGGACTATTGGTTCCAGGTTGGGTTGGCGTTCCTTTTTGCTTTGCCATCTCTTCCGAAGACTGATTGTCAACGTAAGCCTTACCTTTTTTGATTAATTCTACGGCCCAATCATACAATTGTTGGAAATAATCCGAAGCATAACATTCTTTATCCCATTTGAAGCCCAACCATTCTACATCCCGCTTGATAGCATCAACATATTCTTGTTCTTCTTTAGATGGATTGGTATCGTCGAAACGAAGGTTAACTGGCGCATTGTAATCAATTCCCAAACCAAAATTTAAACAAATAGCACTGGCATGACCCACATGCAAATAACCATTAGGTTCTGGTGGAAAACGAAAACGTAATTTATCTGATGACAAACCATTTTTTAAATCTTCTTCAATGATTTGTTCTATAAAATTCAATGATTTTTCTTCTGTTGACATTGTTTTTTTTACTTTTGACAAAGATAAAAAAAGTTTATGGTTTATGGTTTATGGTTGAACCAAGTTTTCAAAACAATAAACAATTAACTACAAACAATAAACAATGAAGTTATGGGAACTATTAAATTACAAAATATTAGAACTTTTTCTTACCACGGTTGTCTAATTGAGGAAGGAAAAATAGGCTCTGATTACCGAGTAGATTTAGAAATTAAAACCGATTTACGTAAATCGTCTCAAACCGATGAATTAGCTGATACCGTTGATTACGTACATTTAAACAAAATTGTGGTGGAAGAAATGGCGATTCGCTCTAAATTATTAGAACATGTTGCCCAACGAATTATCACGAGATGTTTTACGGAAATTCCATCGATTTCTCGAATAAAATTAGCAGTTTCTAAATTGAATCCTCCTATTGGTGGTGATGTAGAAGCGGTTACGATTGAAATGGAAGAGTTTAGGAATTAGTTAATGAGTTATTAGTTTGGAGTTTAGAGTAATTTTAAAAATTTTTTAAACTTTAAACTTTTAAACTTTAAACTTTTTCTATACATTTGCAGTCCGTTCAACAAATGGCGTCGTGGCCGAGCGGCTAGGCAGCGGTCTGCAAAACCGTCTACCCCGGTTCGAATCCGGGCGATGCCTCAAAAGAGTTACTAGAAATAGTAGCTCTTTTTTTTGTGTCATTCTGTAAAGAATCTAAAAAATTAATTAAAAGATAAACAAGTGATGTTTTATAAAATTACTGTATAAAAGTCTTTTTTCTTTTTTACTACTTTAAACACTATTGGAGAAGTTCTAAAAGTTCCTTTTAAACCATCACGCTTCCAACGTATGTTTGATATTACAATTATATCCTTTTTTCTTGTTTTTTTTAATAATTCATATACTTCATCAGTAAATAAATTACCTTCAACTGTTAGTGTCTTGTTTCTTGGAAATTTAATATCAAAACCTTTAACCTCAATATTTACGGGAAATAAAAAATCTTTAATCTTTGCTCCAATTTTTGCTTTTTTTAAATCTTCAATAAAAAAAACTAAATTTCCTTGATCTTTAATATCATTAATAGTAAGATAAAGCGGTTCTAATAGTAAAGGCCTAAATACATGTTTTTCAATAATTTTTGACCCATCAAAATTTTCTATTTCAACAAATATTGGTATTTCATCTCTATTAAAAAATGGATTAATTATATATTTTCCTTCTTCATTTAATGAAACACCTTCTCCATAAATTTTATAAGATTTTGCATCATTTACAGCTATTGAAATTGGATTTTCAAATCCAGGGTAAACCACATTCATTTTATCTAATGCGATAACACTTTTTGTTGCTGGAATTGTGTCTTGAGCGTAAATTGATAAAGAAAATAAGAGGAATAAAATGTGTTTCATAAGGTTAATTTTTGGAAGATTGCTATTTCTTATCATCAAGAATCAATAGTTCAATTCCATTGACTTTATGATATTCAACGTTACCTTTATTTTCGAGCCTAATATTGAAAATTTTAACTTTGGAATTGTTCTTTAATTTATTTAAAATCTCTTTTGGAAATATATTTCCATTTACAGTAATTGTTTTTTTATTAGAAAATTCTATATCAAAACTTATTACTCTAGGAAATTTGATTTCGAATTTTAAATTTGGAATATGAGCTGTAATTGTTGCGTTTGATAAATCATTTTTAGAAATTTTTAAAATACAATTTATGCAGCTTCTATCTTCAATTTTAACAAAGGGAGCATGTAAATTTTCTATTTTAAACTCATGTTCTTCAATGATTATTGAGTCATCGAAGTTAGTAATCTCAACAAAAACCTTTGCAATTAAACCAATTCCAGGTGATAAAATATATTTTCCATCTTCGTTTTTACTAACACTATTTCCATAAATTTTATAGGATTTAACGTCATTAACAGCTATTGAAATAGGATTTAAAATTCCTCTGTAAACTACATTCATTTTATCTAATGCAATAACACTTTTAGATGCTGGAATTGTGTCTTGAGCATAAATTGATAGAGAAAATAAGAGGAATAAAATGTGTTTCATGATTAACTAATTTATCTGTCAGAATTAAACCATTCAGAAGAATTCCAATGAGGACTAGTTCCGCCAAATTCAGGGAAATCTATTTCTGAATCTTTGGAATGTAATAAAACAATTAATTTTTTTCCATATAGAAGCCAATTTCTAGATTGCTTTGAAATGATGTCAAGAATTGATTCTGAACTTTGTCTATCTTCTTTGTAAAAATCATCAAAATGTCTAAAAACTAAAATTAATCCTTTAAAACTGGTATCAATCATATCTAATAAACAATCATTGAAAGCATCTAAATTTTCACCATAATAGTCAGGAAAATGTAATGATTCTTTTAATTTCTTATGAAAATTATGTTTTGTCCAATTACTTAAATTTATATCTATGATTTCGAACTTATTATTTTGAAACCAAATTAATTCTTCATTTAAAACATTGCTTTTTAAATATTTACAAATAGGTCCATTTTTAAGAATTTCTATATCTTTTCCTTCAGAATTTTTCATAATGATTACAATTATTCTTCAACCGAAGTATTTGGTAAAAACTTATTGGTAATCATTTCTTTTTCTTTTGGGAAGAAACCTTGGAGAATAAAAAACAGTCCAAAAATTAAAATTACAACACTAATTACGCGTTTAATTTTGTAAATATTAATTGGAGTTAATTTGTGTTTTAATTGTTTGGCTAATAATATCTTAGCTACATCAAATAATAAATAAAAAGCTAAAATTGCGGCAAAGAAAATAGAAATTCGAGACGTATTCATTTCCATTTGTGGTCCGTAGGTTATGATAATCATCATCCAAAAACCTAATACACCAATATTAATGAAATTCAATAAAAATCCTTTGAAAAACAAGGCAAAATAGTTCTTTTTAGGAATGTTATCTTCATCGGTGATAATTTCGGTTTGTTTTTGGAAATTCTTCTTTAAAAGTATAAAAGAAACTAATCCATAAACGAACATAATTATTCCTCCAATAACAAAAAGTGTTGGACTATCTTTTAGTTGTTCTAAAAGTTGATTCGTACTTAAATAAGCAATTAAAATAAAAATAATGTCACCAAAAACAATTCCTAAATCAAAGGTAAAAGCCGCTCTAAAACCCTTTGTAATACTGGTTTCAAGTAAAACAAAAAATCCTGGACCAATTGAAAAAGCTAACAAAAGTCCCCAAGGAATAGCGGTAAGTATGTCTTGTAAGTACAAATTTAAGTCTCAGTCTCGGTTCTCAGTCGCAGTTAGTGCAAACTAAAAAATTGTTAAACAACGAAATTACAAAAAAAACTGAAAACTGTGACTGAAAACTGCGACTAACTTTACTTCACTTGTTCAATAGTACCACCAGCGATTTTCTTTTCGTTGATTTGTTTAGGTTGGCCGTAAATTTTGATTTCACCACCCGCTCTGGTTTTTGCATCTACAAAATCTGTTGCATACACATGCGCAATTCCGCCTGCGTTTACGGTAACTACGGTTTGTTCTGTTATACAATCTTGTCCGTCGTATTTGCCGCCAGAATTGGATAAAATGTCTTGGTTTTTACTAGTTCCTAAAATAGTTACCACACTTCCTTGTGAAACACGAACTTGTAGTCTATCGGATTGAATATTAGTTAATTTAATTTCTGAACCTTCTTTGCAAATAATATCAAAATTAATGGTTGAAATTTCATCTTTAGAAGCAATTCTACTGCCTTCATTAGCTTCTACAGCGTCTAATTTTTTGTAATAAACGGTTGCTGAAATATTATCACCACTTAACATTTTAGTTAATGGCATTCTAATTTTAAGTTCACCGTTTTTATTTACCAATTCTACTTGATTGGCTTCTTTGCCATGTAAAACTACTTTATTTTCATTGGAAGCAATTAATTGAACATCAATTTTATCAAAGGAAGAAACTTTAGTAAAATCGCCAACGTTTTTTTCGGTTTGTGCTATTCCAAATGAAAAGATGGAACAAGTTATAAAGGTTAAAAATTTGTTTTTCATATCATTATAAATTTAAATACTGAAACAAGTTCAGCATGACAAAAATTGATTATTCTTTTTTTCTCAAATAATGAAAATCCAATTGTTTCTTCACTAAATCGGCATTTTTTACTTTAACGTAAACTTCATCGCCTAATTGTATGATGTTTTTAGAAACTTCACCAACCAATGCATATTGTTTATCATCAAACGTGTAATAATCGTCTCTAATTTCACGAATTCTTACCATTCCTTCGCATTTATTTTCGATGATTTCTACATAAATTCCCCATTCGGTAACACCAGAAATTACACCTAAAAACTCTTGGTCTTTATGATCTTGCATGTATTTCACTTGCATGTATTTCACAGAATCACGTTCGGCTTGAGCGGCTAAACCTTCCATTTGTGAGGAATGTATACATTTGGCTTCATAATCTTCTTCACTTACACTTTTTCCGCCATCTATGTAATGTTGTAACAAACGGTGTGCCATAACATCAGGATAACGACGAATGGGCGACGTAAAATGACTGTAATAATCAAAAGCTAATCCGTAGTGACCAATGTTTTCAGTAGAATATGCGGCTTTACTCATACTACGAATAGTTAAAGTATCTACTAAATTTTGCTCTTTTTTACCTTGAACTTCTGCTAATAAATTATTCAACGAACTCGATATATCATTTTTTGATTTGAAGTTTATCGAATAACCAAACTTTGAAATTACAGTTTGAAGATTGATTAATTTATCCTCATTAGGTTCATCGTGAATACGGTAAATAAAGGTTTTCTTTTGTTTACCAATGAATTCTGCTACTTTTCTATTGGCTAATAACATGAATTCTTCGATCAAATGATTTGCATCTTTACTTTGTTTGAAATACACACCAACAGGTTCTGCACTTTCATTCAAATGGAATTTCACTTCTACTTTATCAAACGAAATTGCTCCGGCTGCCATTCTTTTTCTACGAAGAATTTTAGCTAATTCATCCATTTTTAAAGTTGCATCAACAATTGGTTTTGGAACGATATATTCGCTTCCAGTTAATGAAATTTCAGCTGGAATAATGTCTGATTTTGTTTCGATGATACTTTGTGCTTCTTCATACGCAAAACGTTGATCAGAATACATTACTGTTCTTCCAAACCAAGAATCTACTACTTCCGCTTTATCATTCAATTGAAAAACAGCAGAAAACGTATATTTTTCTTCATGAGGACGAAGCGAACAAGCAAAATTGGATAACACTTCTGGTAACATTGGAACTACTCTATCTACTAAATAGACTGAAGTTGCTCTATTATACGCTTCTTCATCTAAAATTGTTCCTTCTTGTAAATAGTGCGAAACATCAGCAATATGAACTCCAATTTCATAATTTCCATTTTCTAAGACTTGGAACGATAAGGCATCGTCAAAATCTTTAGCGTCTTTTGGATCAATCGTAAACGTTAAAACATCACGCATATCGCGACGTTTTTTTATTTCTTCTTCTGTTATTGAAGTATCTATTTTATTCGCATACGCTTCTACTTCAATTGGAAAATCATACGGTAAACCGTATTCGGCTAAAATCGCGTGAATTTCGGTGTTGTGTTCACCTGGTTTTCCTAAAACTTTTATTACGGAACCAAATGGTGAATCCGCTTTTTTTGGCCAATCTTCTAAGGTTACTAAAACAACATCACCATGTTCGGCATCTCCAATTTTATTTTTTGGAATGAAGATATCAGTATACATTTTAGCATTCGCAGTGGTTACGAAAGCAAAGTTTTTTTGCACATCAATAACCCCAACAAATTCTGATTTTTTTCGTTCTAATATTTCTAAAACTTCTGCTTCTGGTTTACGTGAACTTCTTCTGTTGTAGATGTACGCTTTTACTTTATCACCATCTAAAGCATGATTTAAGTTAATAAACGGAACAAAAACATCATCTTCTAATTCATCACAAACAAAATAACCTGTTTTACGTGAAGTCATATCAATAAAGCCTTCATAGTATTCTGATTTAGAGATAATTTGGTATTTTCCTATTTCTGTTTCATGAATTTTGTCTTGTGCTTTTAGTAACTTTAAATCGCGTATGATTTCGTTACGACTTTTAGTGTCATTTAATTCTAAAGCTGCTGCTATTTGTTTGTAATTAAATGATTTAGAAGGTTCTTTTGAAAGTATTTTAAATATTTGTGCGGTAAAATCTTTTGTTTTTTTTCCTAATTTTTTTGGTTTCTTACTCATTGTATCATTTCTAAATTATTGTTGAAAGTTACGAAATTGTTATAAGTAAATGCTAATAGCTGGTTAAGTTTTAATGAAAAAATAACTTTTCGTATATTTGTAAAATAACGAAAAATGAAAAAGATATGAATGATTTTGTAGTAGTAGCTATTTTTAACAATCAAAGAGAAACCATGAAATTAAGGAGTGTTTTGGAACGAAAAAAAATTCCTTACATAATTCAAGATGAAACAGTGGTTTCTGTAGATCCATTACAAAGTATAGGTTTTGGAAACATTACTTTAAAAGTTGAAGAACAAAATATTGATAAAGTAAAAAAGATACTTATCGATAATAAAAAAGAAAAATTAATTATTTAATAAAAACTAGGATTTACAAAAAGTAAATCCTTTTTTATTTTATCTGTTATGGAAAATTTTGTAACCGTTGCTATTTTTAACTACCAACACGAAACTTTAATTATTAAAAATTTATTAGAGCAAGAGGGAATAGCATATTTTTTCGAAAATGAAACTATCATTGGAATTGATCCATTTGCAACTATAGCTTACGGTGGAATTAAATTAAAAATACATCCTAATGATATAGAAACTGTAAAAAAAATTCTCCATAACTTAAATGAAAGTGATCATTTAAAAATAGTTTGATTTTTTAAAAGTTTAAAGTTTTCAACATTTATTAAAAACAACAAAAATATTTTTTAATTAAATTTAAATTAATGATGGTTATTATAGCGTGTTAATATGTAGTATAAGTTTTTAAAGAAAAGCTTTTTATAAAAGTTATATCAATTTATACAATGTAATTAACAATATCAATTTTTCTTAATGAGTTGAAATATAAATACTTTAGATTACCTTTAATCTAGTTATCAACAGTTGTTAAATTCTATTTTTTTATTGAAATTGTATATAACTTCCTTTTCCTTTTTTGTTGATAACTAAGACATAATAGACTCATAAATTTAAAATAAAAATCGATAACTAATCTTGATTTTTAAAATTCAATTTTGGATTACAATTTTTTTTCTATCAACCTAAAAAAACTTCTAAAATTCTATTTAAAGTTGTTAACAAGTATTGTTAATTTAAAGTTAACTGAATATCAAGGAATTAGATTATTTAATTAACATTTCTAATTTATTAGTTTTAAAACGTATATAATTTATTGAATTTCAGTTGTTTTATTAAAAAATTCGTAATTTAAATACTTTAATTATAGTACTGTTTTTATCTTTAGTATTTTTGCATATACAAAACACACAACAACATGAAAATTTCAATAGGAAATGACCACGCTGGTCCAGATTACAAAAAAGCTATTGTTCAATATTTAGAAGAAAAAGGTCATACGGTTTTAAATCATGGAACGGATTCTTTTGAAAGTGTAGATTATCCTGATTTTGGTCATCCAGTAGCCTACGATGTAGAAAGTAAAAAAGCTGATTTAGGAATTGTAATCTGCGGTTCTGGAAACGGAATTGCTATGACAGCTAATAAACACCAAGATATTCGTGCTGCTTTATGTTGGACAAAAGAAATTGCTGCTTTAGCTCGCCAACATAATGACGCTAATGTTTTAAGTATTCCAGCTCGTTATACTTCAATTCAACAAGCAGTTGAAATGGTGGATACTTTTTTAACAACTCCATTTGAAGGTGGACGACATGCCAACCGAGTAAATAAAATAGCTTGTAAGTAAGTTTTTATGAGTCATAATCACATTCACATTCATAAACATGAAGTAAAAGGAACCAATTTATTGATTTCTATTTTACTGAATGTGGTTATTACAATAGCTCAAATTATTGGTGGAATTGTTTCTGGAAGTTTAGCGTTAATTTCAGATGCTTTACATAATTTTTCAGATGTACTTTCATTAGTTTTTAGCTTAGTTGCTCATAAATTATCTAGAAGAAAAGCTACAATTAATCAAACTTTTGGTTTAAAACGTTTCGAATTATTAGCTGCCTTTGTAAATGCTGCAACTTTAATTATTGTAGCTTTCATTTTGATTTATGGTGCTATAAATCGTCTAATTGATCCTCAAGAGATTGAATCTAGTTTGGTTATTTGGTTGGCTTTACTCGGAATTTTAGTGAATGGATTTTCGGTTATCTTATTAAAAAAAGACGCTGATCATAATTTAAATATGAAATCTGCTTATTTGCATTTATTGACTGATATGATGGCATCTGTTGCGGTTTTAGTTGGCGGTTTGTTAATGAAATTTTACGGTTGGTTTTGGGTAGATAGTGTCATGACTATTTTAATTGCTGTTTATTTAATCATTGTGGGTTCAGATTTAATAAAAAAATCCACAAAAATGTTGATGCTTTTTACTCCAGAAGGTATTGACATAAAGGAAGTGGTTCGTGAAGTTCATAAAATTACTGGTGTTGGAAAATTGCATCATATTCATATTTGGCATTTAAACGAAGAAGAAATTCACTTAGAAGCGCATTTAGAATGTTCGGAAGATTTCACTTTAACCGAATTTGATGCTTTGTTAAATAAAATTGAACTTTTGGTATTTGAAAAATTTGGTATTAATCACATTACCATTCAACCCGAATTTAAAAAAGAAGATCCAAAAGATTTTATCGTTCAAGATTAATTTTAGTAACTTTAGAATAAAATAAATTCTAATGCAATTACTTGATTTACCAATCATCCAAAAAATTTATAAAAAAAGACAACTGAATTCTCATAAAGGTTCACATGGTCATGCTTTGTTAATTGCAGGAAGTTCAGACAAAATGGGAGCTGCTATTATCGCTTCCAAAGCTTGTTTGCGTTCTGGTGTTGGGCTATTGACCGTTACTTTTTATCCCGAAAACAAAAGCGTTCTTTTTAATTCGATTCCTGAAGCGATGTATGCCAATTCTTGTGTGATGAACGATTTATCATCTTATCAAGCCATTGGAATTGGTCCTGGAATTGGAGTTGACGAAATTAGTCTGCAATACATTTACGAATTGTACGAAAACAAACTTCCTGTTGTTTTTGATGCAGATGCTTTGAATTTAATTGCAAAATATAAAATCGATTGGAAAAACTTTAATTTTCCATTTGTTTTAACTCCACATCCAAAAGAGTTTGACCGATTATTTAGTGAACACAATTCAGAATCTGAAAGAAGAATTACAGCAATTCAAAAAGCAAAAGAACTAAATTGCATTATTGTTTTAAAAGGACATAAAACCTTTATTACTGACGGAATTCAAACTTTTGAAAACACCACTGGAAATTCAGGTTTAGCAAAAGGCGGTTCTGGTGATGCGTTAACTGGAATGATTACTTCGTTTTTAGCACAAGGTTACGAACCAATACATGCTAGTATCTTAGGAGTTTATCTTCATGGACTAGCAGCGGATATCACACTTCAATCGCAAAGCGAAGAAAGCATGTTAATAACTGATGTTATTGAAAATATAGGTTTAGCTTTTAAAAGCTTGAATTCCGAAATACAATAAAACAACCTTTGAAGTATCAAAACACTATAGAAAACCAAAATAAAAGAAAACTTATTGGTTTGTGTTTTGAAAAAATTCATTCTAATAATAATCCTCAATAGTTCCCACTCAATTCAATAGCAAAGTAAATTGAATTCTGAAATACGTTTTCTATTATTTTAGCTTGCCATTTATCATTGCTTAAATACTAAAAATGTTATAACATTAATAACTATATAAAAATCATTAAGGCTTTATTCATTTTAATATATTTTATAAAATTAAAAAATTGAATTAACGAATCAATTAAATACTTTGTAAACTTTGCGAAAACCTTTGCATCTTTGCGTTAAATAAAAATAAAATGACCCATATTCAATTCATTCAAAACCAAACCAACATTACTCCAAAAAGCATTGAAGCTACTATAAAATTACTTTCAGAAGATTGTACAATTCCGTTTATTTCGCGTTACCGAAAAGACCAAACAGGGAATTTAGATGAAGTGCAAATTGAAGATATTGCCAAAGCTAAAAAGCAATATGACGAAATCATTAAACGAAAAGAAAGCATTTTAAAATCTATTGAAGAACAAAATGCACTTTCACCCGAATTGAAATCAAAAATTGAAAACAGTTTCGATTTACAAGAATTGGAAGATTTCTATTTGCCTTATAAAAAGTCTCGTAAAACCAAAGCAGATACAGCTCGTGAAAACGGATTAGAACCATTAGCAAAAATCATCATGAGTCAAAAAAATGATGATATTGAGTTTTTAGCTTCCAAATATTTGAATGCGAATGTAAAAAACGAAGATGAGGCTTTACAAGGCGCTCGCGATATTATTGCCGAATGGATTAACGAAAACATCTTTATTCGTAAAAATCTTCGTAGAATGTTCCAACGAAAAGCTGAAATCACAACCAAAGTTGTTAAAACCAAAAAAGATGACGAAGCCGCTCAAAAATTTTCCCAATATTTCGATTGGGCAGAACCTATTTTCAAAGCGCCATCACACCGTTTATTAGCTATGTTGCGTGCCGAAGCGGAAGGTTTTGTGAAACTAAATGTCGCAGTTGAAAAAGAAGAAGCCATAGATTTTATAGAAGAAAACATCATCAAAAATAAAAATTCGGATGCAACCGAACATTTAGAATTGGCGATTAAAGACAGCTATAAACGCTTGTTAGAACCTGCTATTTCAAACGAAACCTTACAAGAATCAAAAGCAAAAGCCGATATCAAGGCGATTGATGTGTTTTCTGAAAATTTACGTCAGTTATTATTAGCACCACCATTAGGAGAAAAACGAATTTTAGCCATCGACCCAGGTTATCGAACTGGTTGTAAAGTCGTGTGTTTGGATGAAAAAGGCGATTTGCTAAATAACGAAACTATTTATCCACACGCACCACAAAATGACACCGCTATGGCGATGAAGAAAATTCGTTCGATGGTGAATGCGTACAATATTGAAGCCATTTCTATTGGAAACGGAACAGCTTCTCGTGAAACCGAATTTTTCATTAAAAAAATTGCTTTTGACAAACCCGTTCAAGTGTTTGTAGTTTCAGAAGCCGGAGCATCTGTATATTCTGCGAGTAAAATTGCTAGAGAAGAATTTCCAAATTATGATGTTACCGTTCGTGGTTCAGTTTCCATTGGAAGACGACTTTCGGATCCATTGGCAGAATTGGTAAAAATTGATCCAAAATCCATCGGTGTTGGACAATATCAACACGATGTGGATCAAACCAAATTACAATCGGCTTTAGATAGCACAGTAATGAGTTGCGTGAATTCTGTTGGGATTAATATCAATACAGCCAGTAAATCGTTGTTAAGCTATGTTTCTGGAATTGGTGAAAAAATGGCAGAAAATATTGTGACTTATCGTTCGGAAAACGGACCTTTTGAAGATAGAAAGCAATTGAAAAAAGTACCTCGTTTAGGTGAAAAAGCTTACCAACAAGCTGCGGCATTTATCAGAATTCGCGACGGGAAAAATCCGTTAGATAATTCGGCTGTTCACCCAGAAGCGTATCCCATTGTAGAAAAAATGGCAAAAGATTTGGGAATCAAAACCACTGAATTAATCGCTAATAAAGAAAAAATAGCCCAAATAAAACCAGAAAATTACATCACGGCAGAAATCGGAATTTTAACGTTGAAAGACATTTTAAAAGAATTAGAAAAACCAGGTTTAGACCCAAGAAAAGCCGCAAAAATTTTCGAATTCGACCCGAATGTAAAAACTATAAAAGATTTACGAACAGGCATGATTTTACCTGGAATTGTGAATAATATTACCGCTTTTGGTTGTTTTGTGGATGTTGGAATCAAAGAAAGCGGTTTGGTTCACATTTCCCAACTAAAAGAAGGCTATGTTTCCGATGTAAACGAAGTGGTAAAAATGCACCAACATGTACAAGTAAAAGTCGTTGAGGTAGATGAAGCTAGAAAACGCATTCAGTTGACGATGATTTTGTAATTCCCCTCTTTTAGAGGGGTGCCCGTAGGGTGGGGTGTTTAAAAAAACAAAATTCCAAACTCCAATTACTATAAATTGGAATTTGGAATTTTTTATTTTGGAATTCAAAGAGAACCTACTCTTTAGTTTCTTCTTCTTTTTTGGTGTTTGCTGGCTGATCGTCTTTAGCTGCGTTTTTAAATTCTTTAATACCGCTACCTAAACCTTTCATTAATTCTGGAATTTTCTTTCCACCAAAAAGTAATAATACAATTAATAAAACTACTAATATTTGTTGAACACTTACAGCAAGTGGAATAAATAATGCATTCATGATTTCAATAATTTATACTGCAAAGATATAAAGATTTTACCAATTGCTTATTTTTTAACGATTTATTATTTAGTTTCTTCATGGCTCGTTAGGGTATTTCTTATATTTGTATCATTAAAACCCATTCCAATGGCTAAAAAGAAAAGAAAAAGTAACATTTTATGGAGAAAACTCCTTAACAAAAGACGTTTGGTTATCCTAAACGAAGACACCTTTGAAGAAACTTTTTCATTGAAATTAACCCTAATGAACGTCTTTGTTGTGTTTGGATTAGGTGCCATTTTGATTATCTTTTTTACCACTTACATTATTGCTTTTACGCCGCTTCGCGAATATATTCCGGGTTATGCTTCTACTAAATTGAAACAAGATGCATTGGAATTAGCCATTAAATCCGATTCTTTGGAACGCGTGGTGAAAAATAATAACGCTTATATTTCATCCATAAAAAAAGTGCTTACTGGCGATTTGGAATATGCCAAATTCAATAAAGATTCACTAATAGCCTCCGAACAACAACAGTTGGATTTTTCAGTTGATGCAACAGCAACCGAAAAAGAATTGCGCGATAAAGTAATTCAAGAAGACAAATACAATGTTTTTGAATCGGCAAAGCCAAAAGTAAGTTTTGTGCTATTTCCACCAGTTCAAGGGAAAATCATTGAAAAATATAGTGCCAAAAACAAACATCTAGCCGTAAAATTAGCGGTGATGAACAACACGCCAATAAAAGCGGTTGCCACAGGAACTATCGTTTTTGCAGATTGGACACCAACTAATGGCTATGTGATTATTGTTCGTCATCAAGAAGCTATTTTATCGGTTTATAAAAATGCGGCTTCCATTACCAAAAAACAAGGCGATACTGTAAAATCAGGTGAAGTAATTGCATTAGCTGGCGGAAATAGCGCTACAGTGGAAAGCAACATTACGCTTCATTTTGAACTTTGGAAAGATGGTTTTCCAATTGATCCAACCCAATTTATAAACTTCGAATAAAAATGTCGATTAAAGCAATTGCAGCGAAAATTTTTGCCCAAATTATCCATAATAAAACCCAAAAATGGGCTAACAATCCAGTGGAAACCCAGCAAAAAGTTTTTGAATCATTAATAAAAGAGGCAGCCCAAACCAAATTTGGAAAAGACCACGATTTTAGTGCAATCAAAACACATTCCGATTTTACCAAAAAAGTACCAATTCGCGATTATGAAGGCTTGAAATCTTATGTTGATTTAGTCGTGAAAGGCGAGGAAAATATATTTTGGAAAGGAAAACCTTTATATTTTGCTAAAACCTCAGGAACTACTTCAGGTGCTAAATATATTCCATTAACCAAAGAATCCATGCCGTTTCACATTCAAGCGGCTCGAAATGCGATTTTGAGTTACATTCATGAAACAGGAAAAGCTGATTTTGTTTCAGGAAAAATGATTTTCTTACAAGGAAGCCCAATTTTGGAAGAAAAAAACGGAGTAAAATTGGGTCGATTATCAGGAATTGTAGCGCATTTTGTTCCAAAGTATCTCCAAAAAAATCGCATGCCGAGTTGGGAAACCAATTGCATTGAAGATTGGGAAACTAAAGTAAATGCCATCGTAGAAGAAACCATCAACGAAAATATGTCGGTGATTTCGGGTATTCCGTCTTGGGTGCAAATGTATTTTGAAAAACTTTCCGCTAAAGCGAATAAACCTGTTGGCGAAATCTTCAAAAATTTCAATTTATTCATTTACGGCGGCGTGAATTACGAACCTTATCGAGCCAAATTTGAAAATTTAATTGGAAGAAAAGTAGATTCCATTGAATTGTTTCCCGCTTCTGAAGGCTTTTTTGCTTATCAAGATTCTCAGAAAGAAAACGGAATGTTACTGTTATTAAATTCCGGAATTTTCTACGAATTCATTAAAGCCGACGAGTTCTTCACCGAAAATCCAAAGCGTTATACCATTGGCGAAGTGGAAATTGGCGTGAATTACGTTTTAATTATTTCTACCAATGCTGGACTTTGGGCTTATAATATTGGCGATACTATTCAATTTACGGGTTTAAAACCGTATCGTGTCATTGTTTCGGGAAGAATCAAGCATTATATTTCAGCTTTTGGCGAACATGTTATTGGTAAAGAAGTAGAATCCGCACTAAAAGAAGCGATGGAAGGAACGGATATTCGAGTAAATGAATTCACAGTCGCACCACAAATTAATCCAAAAGAAGGTTTGCCTTATCATGAATGGTTCATAGAATTTGAAAATCAACCCAATAATCTAGAAGAATTTGCGTTAAAAATTGATGCCGCCATGCGCAAACAAAATGTGTATTACGATGATTTAATCGTTGGAAATGTATTACGAACTTTAATGATTACCAAAGTTCCAAAAAACGGTTTCCAAGAATACATGAAATCGATTGGAAAACTAGGCGGTCAAAATAAATTACCAAGACTTTCAAATGACAGAAAGATTGCGGATTTTTTTAAAAATATAATATGAAATTAATTTTTTTCCTTCTATTTCCATTTTTTGTTTATTCTCAAAATAAAGTAAAATTTTTAGATAGTGAAACAAAAAAACCAATAGAAAATTTGTCAATTATACCAAATGACGAAAGCATAATATTCCAATGGACTACTGATAAAAAAGGGGTAATTAATTTTATGCATTCTTTAAATAAAAAACTTGCTTTTTTTTCTTCAGAGTATTCAGATATTGTTAATTTCAAAAAGAATCAGAAAAAGTATTTTGTTAGAAGAAAGGAAAATCCATTAAAGCCTATTACGGTTTTTATTGAACAGAAAGAAAAAAATAAAATTCCAGACTCAATAAAAGTTTTTGGAAAGGCTAGTCCTTCGATTTTTATAAAAAAAATCAATAATTCAAATGTTAAACAACTAGCATCAATTTCTTTGGGAATTCAACCAATGACAAAGACTACTTTTATTAAACTTTATATTTTTGAAGAAGATAGTACTAAAAATATAGATTTTACAAATTGTACTTTTGAGATACATGCTTATTTAAATTCGAAAATTGAATCACCTTCAAAAGAATATTCCCTAGTATCAATTCCTCTGGAAGAATATAAAATTATAAAAAATAAAAATTATTTTATCGCATTTGAAATAGTTGGGAGTCTAACTAATGCTTATCCTATCAAAAACTCAAAAGGAAAAAAAATAATAAAAATTAATGGAAGAGAAGAGATTTATAATTTTGAAGAAGATGTTAGATTTCTGTCTCCAAACATTTTTTTTAAAAAAGAGAACAAAAATGACACAAAAGAATTTTTTAATGGGCAATTAAAAAACGTGTTAGGTTCTATATTATTAGACGTAGAGTATGTAATTCCAAATTAATTTCACATGAAATATTTGATTACATTTTTATATCTAGTTACAATATCTCTTTCTGCCCAAATCAAAGGCGTGGTCAAAGACAGCATTTCAGGCGAACCTATTCCGTATGTGAACATTTGGGTGGAAAATGAAGCTATTGGAACTACTTCGGAAGCTAATGGAACTTTCGAAATTCAAACAACAACTGGTAAAAATTTGGTATTCTCTGTTTTGGGTTACCAAAGAAAATATCTTCCAGCTAAAGAAAATATGACGGTTGTTTTACAAGAAACTACTATGAATTTGAAAGAAGTAGTTTTGGTTAATAAAAAAGCTACGAAATTCATAGAAATTGGGAAAACACCAAATACCATTAAACAAGCTTTTGATAACGGACCAAAAATGAATGCGAAGTTTTTTCCGCATCAATCCAGTTATGCGAAAACAAAATTCATTCAAAAAATAACGGTTTATACGGATTCTAAAATTGATGATGCTTTGGTAAAAATTCACTTATACGAAGTGGATGAAAACGGGTTTCCTGGTGAAGAATTATTACCCAAAGAGCTTTTGGTTACTATCAAAAAAGGCGTTTTAAAACATTCGATAGACGTTTCAGAACATAATTTATTCATGCCCGAAAATGGTGTTTTTGCTTCTTTCGAAAGACTTTTAATTGAGCGTAATAAATTAGGAACCAAATACCAACCGTATGTTTTATACAATTTCGTGGAACGCGATTTTCTTTTCACTTTTTCAGGCGGAAAATGGAATAAAATGGAAAACGAATCAGCAGACGCAAAAGAGAAAATGCGTTTCAACGAACCAGCAATTTACCTCATTTTATCAAACTAAAAATAAAAATCGTACCTTCGCAGGTTAGATAAACATATATAATGAAAGACATTAAAAACATTTCGCGCTCAAGAGCGCAAGAGTCGTCAGCAGCTATTGAACGACTGTACATTACCATGAGACATTTATTTAACAGAGGTTTTTATAAACCAATGGGTGTTTCTGGAGAAACTTTACGAGAAGCATTACTATCGCTTCGACCAGAAATTTACGGTTCTATTGCCGAAGAAAAAGTTGAACTAAACGGACTTTTATACGTAATTGAACGATTACCTATTGGAATAGAAGAATGTCGTTACATCAACTTAACTTCTGATGAAGGCTATTCGAATTCGCATTTTAAAGCGATTGTTCCTCCAAAAAGAAGAAGAAATTGTTACCGTATCGATGACGAACAAATGAACGTTGAAATCACACGCGGTCGTTCGGATATTTATGATATTTTAACGCATTTGACATTCATTTTCATTGAATCGCACAAAATAAAAGACAGAGTTTTAATTGATGATGAAGGAGCCGTTTCTCGTGATTGGCAAAAATTAGAATTAGCGGTAAAACAAACCAAAAAATTACCTTTAATTGAACGCGAAAAAGCAATTTCTCATGCGGCAAATGTGTTAGGAAGAACATTTGCTGAGGTGCAAGATATTTATGATGATTTCGCAACTGCTGAAGCACCGGATAGATTCTTACATGTTGTTTATTGGATAGGAAAATTAGCCATTGAAGAAGTAGTTGGTAATAACAAAAGAACTATTACATTTAGTCCAATTTTAAGGGAACGATTAGGACATCACATTTATGGTGATATTTGGGCAACTACCATTAAAGAAGTTTTATTGAAAAACAACTTAATTGAACGCCCTATTCATATTATTAGTGCCAATATGCACAGTGTGATGAATTCGCTTTTTGCTGAACCTGTTTTAGGAAAAAAATACAAGAATACACCTGAATTTCAAATATTTGAAGATTTAAGTAGTTCGGCAAATAAAGAATTACGCAAGAAAGTAGAAGAAGTTGCGTTATCTCAAGGAATGATTTCGTTACCCGATACATCAGGAACTAATATCGACGTTCAAATTTTTGACACAGCTAAAATTGATTTTAGTAAAACAATTTTTGCTAGTGCTAAGTTAGCTAAAGAGAAACCTGTCCTTATTGTAATGGATTATGCTTTTGGTGAGCAAGCTTTTGAAACCATTGATGAATTATTGAAACCTTATAAAGTAGAAAAGAAAAACAAAATTTTCTTAAATGTAGAATCGGTTTCCATAATGGGGAAAGCAGGAATTTTAGAAGGTGGAAAAGGCGATATTATGATTCCATGTGCGCACGTGAACGAAGGAACAGCCGACAATTATCCGTTTGAAAACGAGTTAACCAAAGAAATGTTTGAAGGCAATGGGATTCCTGTTTTTGCAGGACCAATGATTACCGTTTTAGGAACATCGCTTCAAAACAGAGATTTGTTGAAGTTTTTCCACGAATCTACTTGGGGCGCTATTGGTTTAGAAATGGAAGGTGCGTATTATCAAAAAGCGATTCAATCGGCTTCAAAAATTAGAAAAAGCATCAATCCAAATGTAAAAGTGAGATATGCTTACTACGCTTCAGATAATCCTTTAGAGACAGGAAGCACTTTAGCATCAGGTGGTTTAGGAACAACGGGAGTGAAGCCAACATATTTAATTACGATAAAAATATTAGAACAAATATTCAATACAAAATAATAACTTATGAGTTCAAATTCACAAGATCAAGAAATTGATTTAGGTCAATTTTTTTCAAAAATTAGTAGTTTTTTTGGAAGAATAGCTGATAGTATTTTTGATTTATTTTTATTTTTTGTCAAAAAGAGCCTAATTATTATATTTTTATTAATAATTGGATTGGTTGCTGGTTATTTTTTAGATAAAACTTCAAAAACCTACAATCACGAAATTATTGTATCGCCTAATTTTGGAAGTGTTGATTATTTGTATGCCAAAGTAAATTTATTGGATTCAAAAAAGAAAGAGAACGACACTGTTTTTTTCTCTAATCTTGGAGTAAAAAATGTAAAAGAAATGGGAAAAATCGAAATTGATCCTATTATTGATTTGTACAAATTTATCACTAGTAAGCAAGAAAATTTTGATTTAATAAAATTAATGGCTGAAGATGGAAGTTTGGATAAAATTGTAAAAGATGAAGTTACAAGTAAAAACTACCCTTTTCACGTAATCAAATTTTCTACTAGTAAAGTAATATCAGAAGCAGATATGGTAAATCCTTTATTGAATTACTTTAATGATTCGGAATATTACAATAGAGTTAAAAATCAATATTTAGAGAATACAAAAATAAAAATGAGCGCAAATGACAGTATAACGGCTCAAATTAATGTCTTATTGAATAATTTTTCTAAAACTACTTCAAGCAATCAAAAGAGTGATAAGTTAGTATACTACAACGAGAACAATAATTTAAATGAAATTATTAACACCAAAAATGCATTAGTAAGTGAACAAGGTGATCTAAGAATGCGATTTATAAACAGTGATAAGGTTATTAAAGAAATAAGTGTATCAACCAATATTATTAATACTAAAGGAGTTAATGGAAAGCTTAAATTGATATTACCAATTTTACTTATTTTTATGTTCTTGTTGTTCCATTGGTTTAGAATTTTTTATAAAAATCAATTAGAAAAACGAAGTCAATTATAATGAAAACTATTTTAATTACAGGCGGTGCTGGTTTTATAGGTTCAAATTTTGTTCCTTATTTCATTGAAAATAATTCAGCTTATCATTTAGTAAATTTGGATTTGCTTACGTATGCTGGAAATTTAGAAAATGTATCAGAAGTTGAAAATCATTCAAGATATACTTTTGTTCAAGGAGATATTTGTGATAGAAATTTCATCGAAGAATTGTTTCAAAAATACCATTTTCACGATGTCATTCACTTTGCGGCAGAAAGCCATGTGGATAATTCAATTTCAGGTCCGGAAGCCTTCATTAAAACCAATGTTTTAGGAACGTTTAATTTATTAGATACCGCCAGAAAACTTTGGATGTCGGCACCGAATCAATACAAAGCTGGATTTGAAAATTCGCGTTTTCACCATGTTTCTACAGATGAAGTTTACGGAACTCTAGGTGAAACAGGTTTGTTTGAAGAAACCACTCCTTACGCACCAAATAGTCCGTATTCAGCTTCAAAAGCGGGTTCCGATATGATTGTGAGAAGTTATTTTCATACGTACGGAATGAACGTAGTAACCACAAATTGTTCTAATAATTACGGACCAAAACAACATGACGAAAAGTTAATTCCAACTATTATTCGTAAAGCCATTGCTGGAGAAAACATTCCCATTTATGGTGATGGAAAAAACATTCGTGATTGGTTATACGTTCTAGATCATTGCAATGGAATTGAATTAGCTTTTAAAAATGGAAAATCTGGAGAAACCTATAATATTGGTGGAAGAAACGAGAGAAACAATTTATACATTGTAGATAAAGTTTGTTCCATTTTAGATGAAATGAAGCCACAAGCATCAGGAAGTTACAAAGAACAAATCACTTTTGTTAAAGATAGACCAGGACACGATTTACGTTATGCCATCGATGCCACTAAAATTGAAACCGAATTAGGTTGGAAAGCTGACGAAAATTTTGAAACTGGAATTGTTAAAACAGTGAAATGGTACTTAAAAAAGTTTAGTGTTAATAGTTTGTAGTTTGTTGTTAAAACTATAAACAATCAACCACAAAAGATAAACTTAAAAAAATGAAAGGAATTATATTAGCTGGAGGTTCAGGCACCCGTTTACATCCGTTAACATTAGCGGTGAGTAAGCAATTAATGCCGATATACGATAAGCCAATGATTTATTACCCATTATCAACTTTGATGTGGGCTGGAATTCGTGAGATTTTAATTATTTCAACGCCTAATGATTTACCTCTATTTCGTCAATTATTAGGAGATGGAAGTAAATTAGGTTGCCGATTTGAATACGCCGTTCAAGAACATCCAAATGGATTAGCAGAAGCTTTTATCATTGGAAAAGAATTCGTTGGAAACGACAAAGTAGCCCTAATTTTAGGAGATAATATTTTCTATGGAACCGGTTTAGCCGAATTACTTCAAGCGAATAATAACCCTGATGGTGGCATTATTTATGCCTATCATGTTCATGATCCAGAGCGTTACGGGGTTGTAGATTTTGACAAAGAAGGAAAGGTTTTGTCAATTGAAGAAAAACCTTCAATTCCAAAATCAAATTATGCTGTTCCTGGTATTTATTTTTATGACAATGATGTTTTAGAAATTGCTGCTAATATCAAACCAAGTCACCGAGGCGAATTAGAAATTACCGATGTGAATAAAGAATATTTAAACCGAGGCAAACTACAAGTAAGTATTTTGGATAGAGGAACTGCTTGGTTAGACACAGGAACTTTCCAATCGTTAATGCAAGCTGGACAATTTGTTGAAGTTATCGAAGAGCGTCAAGGATTAAAAATTGGTGCTATAGAAGAAGCGGCATACAAAATGGGTTTCATTGATGCCAATCAATTAAAAGTATTAGCCGAACCCTTACTAAAAAGCGGTTATGGAAAACATTTAATGAGTTTAGTGAGCTAAAATGACATTTACAGAAACCAAACTAAAAGGATGTTTTATCCTAGAACCAAAAATAGTTAAAGACGAACGCGGTTACTTCATGGAAAGCTTCAATGAAAAGACTTTTCAAGAAGGAATTGGACAAAAAGTAACTTTTGTTCAAGACAATCAATCGTTTTCTAATAAAGGTGTTTTAAGGGGATTGCATTACCAATGTGGTAAATATGCACAAGCAAAATTAGTTCGCGTGTTACAAGGAGAGGTTTTAGATGTGGTCGTTGACTTACGACCCGAATCAAAAACTTATGGAGAATACCATGCGGTTTTACTTTCTGCAGAAAATAAAAAACAATTTTTTGTACCTAGAGGTTTTGCACATGGATTTTTGGTGCTTTCGGAAACAGCAACTTTCTTTTACAAATGTGATAATTTCTACAACGCAGCAAGTGAAGGTGGACTTATTTTTAATGATGAAACCGTAAATATCAATTGGAATTTTCCAATCAATGAATTAATAATTTCTGAAAAAGACCAGAATTTACCAAATCTTGTAAATGCTAAAAAAGTATGGTAGTTTTAGTCACAGGTGCCAATGGTCAATTGGGGCAATCTATTCAGTTTATTGCCAATAAATATCCCAAAATTCAATTTGTGTATACCGATTTTCAGGAAATGGATATTACAAATTTTCAAAGTTGTCATGCTGTTTTTACTAAACATAAACCACAATTTTGTATCAACACAGCCGCTTACACTGCGGTGGATAAAGCAGAAGGCGAATCCGAAAAAGCACATTTGATTAATGCTACTGGAGCTGAGAATTTAGCAAAGGTTTGTAAAGAATTCGATACTATTTTACTTCATATTTCTACGGATTTTATATTTAGTGGTGAAAATCGTGTCACATCGAGCGGAGTCGAGATGCCTTATTTAGAGACGGATATTCCAAATCCACAAAGCATTTACGGACAAACTAAATTAGATGGTGAATTGGCTATTCAAAAAAATTTGGAAAAATATTTCATTGTTCGAACGTCTTGGGTGTATTCTCAATTTGGAGCTAATTTTATGAAAACTATGTTGCGAGTAGCTTCAGAACGCGATAGTTTATCTGTTGTAAATGACCAAATTGGAACACCAACAAACGCTGTTGATTTAGCTGAGGTTCTACTGAAAATAGTAGAGTCTTGTCATGCTGAACTAGTTTACTTCGTCAGTTCGCAAAAGCTCGAGTCAGCATCTAACTTTGGCATCTACAATTTCAGTAACGAAGGCAAATGTTCTTGGTATGATTTTGCCAATGAAATTTTCCAACAAAAAGGAATTTCGATTGATTTACAACCCATTCCAACATCAGCTTACCCAACACCGGCAAAAAGACCCTTATTCAGCGTTTTGGACAAATCAAAAATAAAGACTACTTTTCCCATCGCAATTGCAGATTGGAAAATCAGTTTAAAAAAATGCTTAGAATTGCTTTAGAAAATGAAAAAAGTTGGCCTAGTTGTTTGTTTATTTTATTTCGTTGTTTCTTTCTCTCAAGAAAAAGAAGAGCAAACGTCTTATATAGATGTACAAGTTTTTAGAGGAAATATCTACAAACACGCCAATTATATTAGTCATTTAATATCAGGACATCCCGATGGTTTTTTATTGAGTTACAATTGGAAAACTTTTGGTGAAAAAGAATGGCATCAAGCATACAATTATCCTGATTATGGTATTTCGTATCATTATATTGACTTTAAGAATCAATACTTAGGTGTAAATCATGCTTTTGGATTGCATTATAATTTCTATTTTTTCAATCGACATTTAATGTTTCGTGTGTCGCAAGGTTTTGGTATAACCTCAAATCCTTATGACAAGGAAACCAATAATAAGAACAATGCTTTTGGTACTAAAATTTTAGACAATAATTATTTTTTATTGCAATACCAAAAACAAAATCTAATTGATAAAATTGGTCTTCAAGCGGGTTTTATGCTAACTCATTTTTCTAACGGCAGATTCAAAGCACCAAATAGTGGTATCAATTCCTTCACGTTTAATGTTGGTTTGAATTATAATTTTGATGAAGAGCGAGAATTTATTCGCGACAGTTTGCCTTCCAATTCTAGTTATGAAGAACGTATAAAGTACAACATTGCTTTTCGAACAGGAATTTCTGAAGGTCCAGTGCCGCATTTGGGACAAAAACAGTTTTATCATGTTGGTTTGTATGCTGATAAGCGCATTGGAAGAAAAAGTGCTTTGCAAGCCGGAACTGATATTTTCTTTTCGCGCTATCTAGAAGATTATATTAAATTTGTTTCTGTAGCCTTTCCAGAAGATCATGAATCATATGCCGATCCAGAAACCGATTACAGAAGAATTGGATTATTTATTGGGCGTGGTCGGTATTAAATCCCATCTCCTCAGTCTCACCTCTCACTCTCACCAATGTATTCAGAATCATCTCCCTCCACAGAAATCGTTTCTTAGTGTCGTTCCACTCTCAGGCTCAGCAAACAAATGTCACCCATCAGGCTCGATCTGCCGCTCTGCTCGGTTAACAAAACAGCAATCTAAAATTTTCACAGCTATCATCATTAGCCCTGCTATTAAATAATATACTTCTTATAACAGCTAAAGGAACTATTTAAGAAGCAGAATTAAATGCTTTTTTACAAGTATTCCATTGGAAAAGTTTACAAGTAAATATATGATGATGTTGAACTAAAAATAATCAAAGTCTAAATATAAATAAAAATTATATGCAATCAAAATTATGACAATATGATGTTACAATACAAAACCGTATCTCATTGATTGTTAAAATAATTCCTACCACTTTTGCTACCCGAAGATTATATGGAATAGACAATTGGTTGTGTGAGCTATAATTAAAGAAAAATTCATAGTAAACAGAACTAAGATAAGAAGCAGTGAGTGTTTTTCAGTATCAAGTTAGCTGTTTTTCTACACAGATTTAGTGATGGTGCAGAACAGGTGATTTTATTTAGAGTTGGATTCTAACAATGTTTATATAGAGAGTAATAACATATCAAATTTTTATATTTCAGGAAGAACAATAAATTTAAACGTTTTTTTCTCTTGGGGAAATGGAAAGTTTAAAGGTGAAAACTTTATTGTAACCAATATTTTAAATGTAATTCACAGAGGTTCTAATGACATGACAATTTTCCCTATTTATGATCTTTCAGGAGCTATTTATGCAACAGGAAACGTAATTTTAAAAAACAACCCTTCTAATTCAAATACTTTGCAAGCGTTTTTTACTGGTCAAATCATTAATGATTTTAATTAAACAATTTTCGCTTTTTTAAAGAAAGTTAAATAAATCAAGCTAAAGAAAAATAAGCCTATATTTCTGTAAAAGAAGTCTTCAGTTAAACTCACAATCATTATTGATACAAATAGAACATATACTATAAAATCATTAAGCATAATTATTTGCTTGAAAATAGTAAATAAATAAAAGATAAAGAGAAGTAGTCCAATTATTCCTGACGACATAAGTATGTAAAAAAAATAATTGTGACTTAAATACAGATGATTTTCAAAAAAACTAGAATCGTAATTTGTTTCTAAGCAGTTTTTGATTGCTTCTTTTCCATTGTGAAATCCAATACCAGTAATCCAATTTTCCTTAATAATTTCCCAATCACATTTGTAAAGTGCAACTCGAATATTAGTTGAGTCATATGCTAATCCTTTAGGTTCAGATTGTAAACTACTGAAAACTTCTTTAAAACGCTGTTTAATGCCAGGTACTTGACTAGCTAAAGAAAATAATAAAGCCAATAAAACTGAAGTACTGAGTATTCTTGTCGTTATTTTGATTGTATTAAACTTAAACAAGAAATAGTAAGTAAAAAGGAGTAATAGCAAAACAATATTTAATTTAGCTAAAAGTAAGATTGTTATGATGCTAAAAACAACAATAAAACCAATTTCAATTCTTTTGTTTTCCAATCTAATATTTTCTAAAGAAGATGCAATGCAAAACAAAAGAATGGTTGAAAAGTACGTAGGGTGAATTCTAAAAAAAGGGATTTCATGATAGACAAAATCTCTGAAAGCAGAAACATTGTATTTTATGCTAAAAAAGTCATTTATAGAATAATAATAGAAAAATGACAATATAAATCCGATAGCGACTATTAAACAAGAGATTTTTAAAATAGTTAAATAGGATTGAACCTTTTCTTTTGTGAAAAATTCTTGAGGAGCAAAAATAAACGTTAAAGGGAAAATTAAATAATATAAAGCATTGTCAAGAGGTTTAAAAACATCTTTTTCTTCCCAATAAAAAAGGCTGGTAAACAATACAATAAAAAACGGTATAGTTAATAAAACCATTTCTTTTTTAAAGACAACTGCCTTTTTTTCCTTTGGAATAAAAAATTGAAGTATAGTAAACAGACTAAAAACTATTAAAACTAAGTTCATTAAACTCACTTTTAACATCGGAAAAACAAACAAAAGAGAAATTGTATAGGGATAAATTTTAGTAACAATTGCCTTCATATTCTATATTTCGGTTCTTAATTTATTCTCAAATGCATGTAGAATTTTTTCCTCTAAAAACTTTTCTTTAACATATTGTGATGCTTTAACACCTAGTTCGTTTGCAAAAGAATTGTTATTTTTAATTTTTTCTATTGCAGTTAAAATATTTTTTGTGTCATCATTATCAAAGAAAAAACCAATAGTATTTTCTCTAAATGTTCTCGCTACTTCAGAATTAGAGTTTCCGGTTATTATACAAGGCTTGCTGCTACCTAACATTCCCAATAGTTTTGAAGGCATAACAGAATCAAGAACATCAGTCTTTTGGAATAAAAAATGAACATCGGCTGATTTGAGTAATATAGGCAACTCTTCAAATGGGACCAATGGGAAAAACTTTACAAATGGATATTTCTCAGTTTTTTCTTTTAGCGTTTTTAAGTAACTACCATCACCAACAATTATAATTTCTATTTCTTCATCTTTTACTACAGAACAAAGCGAAAGCAACAAATCCCAATTTTGTTTTTCTCCAACATTTCCTGAGTATAACAAAGTAAATTTTTCAAAATTAAAATAGTGGTGTTTTTTATCTAAGCATTTGAAGTTAAGTTGTTCTGAATTAATCCAATTTGGAAAGTAAAATAAATTTGCTTTAGGCACTTTGTTTTTTGCTTTTTCAAGCATATTATAACTTATTGAACTTACAATGTCGGCTTGTTTTAAAAGTATTTTTTCTACAATCGAAATTAATGATCGGATGCTTTTAATAACAAAATTATTTTTTGATAAAATTCCTGATTCAAATGCTAAATCAAATTCAAAGTCTTGGATGTGAACCCAAAGTTTTGCTTTTGTTCTTTTTTTTAATAAATAAGCAGGAATTATATTAATAGTAAAAGGAACAATACAGATAATAGCATCACAAGATTTTATTTTTTTTATATTGATAATTGATCCAAAGCATAAGCTTAACATCAGCATTATTCTACCTAAGAAATTTATTCTTTTTGGAACAAATTGTTTGTATCTAATTACTGTAACTCCTTGAATTACCTCAGTAAAAAAACTATTTTCACTTTGGTAAGCTTCTAGAATTTTCCATTGTGGATAGTAAGGAAAACCTGTTATAACGGTTATGTCATAATTTTTATCCTTTAAAAAATTAACAAACTGAGATGTATAAAGACCTATGGCAGTATCTTCAGGGTAGTAATTAGCAGTAAATACAACAATTTTTTTTTGCATATAAAAAGATAACAATCTGCAAATATATGTTTTTTATTGAGTAAAATTATTTTATTTTTTTGACTGTAATGTATTTTTAAATACAATTTTTGTATATACATTTGCGTAAAATTTAAAACAAATGAAAAAAATTTTATTATTGATAATCAGTGTAGTTACATTGATTTCTTGCGGAAGAGATAAATCTGAAGAAACTGTTGAAGAGGTAGTTGAAACCAAAGTAGATAAGTTCTATCTAGAAATAGAAGGAACATTCGAAAAAAACGATAGTTTAGTCGTTTTCTACCAAAAAGACAATTATTTTAAGTATGAAGAACCATTTAGCACTGTGATTAAGGGTTCTCCTCAACCACAAAAATTTAAAATTGCTATGCCAGAAGGTACTGCGGTGGAAAATTTTTCAATTACAATTAGTACAAATAAGGAACAATCTAATGTAACCATCACAAACATTAGTATTTTTAATAATGATGAAGTAGTAGTAGATGGAAGAGAATACAAGTTTTCAGAATATTTTTTAACAGATTCTTCATTTACTTGGGACAATGAAAAATCAAACTTTAAACTTAATCATGATAATAAATATCCTCCTGGTTTAACAGGTAGTGAAAAGTTATTAGCTATTTTAGTTGATTAGTTTTATTAGAAAATTATGTAAAAGGAAGAAGTTTTAACAAAAATTTCTTCCTTTTTTATTTATATTGTATTTTAGCATTTTAAAGGAAAGTACATGAATAATAATGTAGAGGACAATATCTGTAAGATATGTAATTCTCCCACGCAAAACGTTTTTACAACACAGATTTTAAATAAATACCAAGTTGCTTATTATCAGTGTACTTCTTGTAGTTTCTTACAAACAGAAAAACCGTATTGGTTAGAAGAGGCTTACTCAAATTCAATGAATTTGACGGATACTGGAATTATGCACAGAAATTTAATTTCATCAAAAGTTTGCACTTCTTTACTTTTTTTAATTTTTGGCACCCAAGGAAAATATTTAGATTATGCAGGTGGATACGGTGTTTTTACACGTATTATGCGAGATTATGGTTTTAATTTTTTTTGGTTTGATCCGTATACCCTAAATGTAATGGCTAGAGGATTTGAACATGATAAAAAAAACAAATATACGGCGGTAACAACATTTGAAAGTTTTGAGCATTTTGAAAACCCAATAACTGAGTTAGAAAAAATTTTACAATATTCAAATAATATTATTTTTTCTACAGAATTAGTGCCTAATAAATTACCCAAACCAGGCGAATGGTGGTATTATGGACTAGAGCATGGACAACACATTGCGCTTCATAATAAAAAAAGTCTACAAGTTTTAGCAAAAAAATTTGATTTGAATTTTTATAGTTTGGGAAACCTTCACCTTTTCACTCAAAAGAAAATAAATCCAATTTTTCAGATTTTATTTAAATTTAAATACGCCAAACACATTTTATTTGGTTTATCTTATTTTTTAAGGCCGTTTCTTAAATCACGAACGTTTTCCGATATGATTTCATTAAGAAATTAATTATATACACATGAAAATTTTACTTGATAACATCATCTTTTCAAAAACTAGACATGGAGGAGTATCAAATTATTGGTATGAATTATCTAAATATTTGAATGAAGTTTCCGAAAATGAATGTTTGTTTTTCGAAGATGAGTTAGCTAAAGATAATTTTCATCGAAAATTATTACAAATTCAACCGGAACATGTAATCAAATTGCATAAAAAAATAAGTTTTTTGAATCAATTGCTACCCGTAAATTATAATTCTGATGAAAAATTTATTTTTCACTCTAGCTATTTTAGGGCATTGAGAGGAGCAAAAAATAAAATTGAAGTTACAACGGTTTATGATTTTATTCATGATTACTATTTTCCTTTCCATAAAAAGATTTTACACAACTATGTAAAATATAATGCCATTAAACGTTCACAAGGTGTTATTTGTATTTCTCACAACACTTATAATGACATGCAAAAATTTTGTCCAACATCAGCAAAGCAAAAAACTGCTGTAATACATGTTGGAGTTAGTGATGATTATTTTCCAATTATTGATAAAGAAGAAACATTTTTGATCACAAATAAAATTGAGAAACCATTTTTAGTATTTGTTGGTGGTAGAACTAGTTATAAAAACTTTGATTTTGTGGCTAATGTAATTAATGAAAATCCCGATTTACAATTAGTAATTGTTGGAGGCGGCCCTTTATTAGAATCTGAAAAAAAATTATTCAATCGTTCAGCTAATCAAAGAATTGTTTTATTTCCTTCATTGTCTAATAATCTTTTAAATGTTTTATTTAATCATGCATTAGCGTTAATCTATCCTTCTAGCTATGAAGGTTTTGGAATTCCTGTTGTGGAAGCTATGCGTTCTGGTTGTCCTGTTATTGGATTAAATAATGCTACAATTCGTGAAGTTGCTCAAAATTCGGCTATTCTCTTAAATAAATTAGACAAGGATGAATTTAAAATACATAAAGAGAACCTATTCAACAAAGACTTTAGACAAGATAGAATTGAAAAAGGTTTGTTAGAATCCAAAAAATACAGTTGGGAGAAATGCAGTAGAGAAACGTATGAATTTTATCAAACGTTATACTAGCGGTTGCTTAAATATTCTTTTAAGTCATAATATAATATCCAAACAAAGAAATAGAATTCGGGAGGAAAGTAATGTCCGTCTCGAATTAGTTTTAAGATAATATAGATAACAATTCCTTGGGCAAAATGAAGTTCTTTTGAAGAGAATGTTTTAAACATGTAAAAGAAAGCACCAATGATGATTAAAAGACCTAGTAAACCAAGTTCAGATAGAATTCTAGTTAACATAGAATTTGCATCAGTAGCATTTGTTGTATGCAATTTTTGCTTAATCAAATATTCTGGAGCTCGCATTTCTTTTCCATAGACATTGGTATGCATGTATAAATGACTTCCAATACCTGTACCAAAAGGATGATCAGAAAGATTTCTTTTAGCAACGTGTAAATTACTAATTAATGCATATGAACTTAAATTAGTATCTTCTTTAAATTTACCCGTATTTATTACATTTAAAGATTCATAAGTGTCTTCTACTCGCATTTTAAAAAAAGGATATTCTTGATACATATATAAAAATGCACCAACAACAAATGGAATAAGAGCAGTAAGATAAGCGATTCTTTTCAAAGATAAATTAGGAACTAAAAGAATCAAACCACAACCTATATAACCTAAAGAAGAGTTAGATAAAATAATAGTTCCAAAAAGAATGAAAAAATTCAAATATTTCTTTTCTTTAAAAAAGTAATAACATGAAGGCAGTACTACAACAACATAATGAGCAGGTTCTTTAAAAATACTTTGTAATCTTCCATCATTTAAATTGATATTAAGAAAGTACATGGGATAACCAATAATGGCTACAAACAAACAAATTTTTAAGTACAAACTTATAATTTCTTTTCTTTCGTACAAAGGAATAAAGTTGTAATAATAAACACCAACAATTGTAATTCCTATAAGTTGAGCTAACATGTAATTTGGTGGAATACCAACAACAATATTTGTAATAACACCATGAATGAACAAAACGCCAATAAGAGACAGAAAATATTTATTAATCTTAATTTTTTGTGTTTTAATTAATATGAAGTAATTCACAATAATGATTAAATACAACAACTTCCAATCAATAATAAAATGAAAGAAGAATGACTCAGTAAATATTGCAAATACTGAGGAAAAGAGTAGATATTGTTTTAGATTAACTTTCATTATTTATAGCACCAAATATTTTTGTTGTTTGGCGTTTTATTATAGAAGGTTTTACCATTAAATATAATATATTTTGAATTGTTTGAGTTTGTTACTATTACATCAATTTCAATATTAGGTTGTTCAATTTTTGATGTAATATTTCCCACATTAATTGCTTGAACTTTTATATTATCGTAATAAAAATTTCTTAAAATTGGATATTCCCAATCACTTAATTGAAGTCCAATTGAATTGATTTTCTCTTGATCTAAAACTTTTTCAATATTTCTATATTCATCGTAGAGGTGAATTTGGTTAGAAAAGTATTTTTTATACCTCGAATCGTTAATTTTGATGTTCTTTGTATACTCACTATTTTCAACAAAAGGTCTTAGATTATTGTTTGTAATATAAAAAAATGAACAATAAAGCAGTAACGGCAATGAAATGATTAAACTGTACTTTAAAAACTTCATTTGATTAGCGCTAATACCAATTAAGATGCATGAAAAGACAAACATTGGAATGTGAAGTCTAGTATGCCAAGGTTGCCATTTTAAATACCCACAAAATAAAGTTAATTGAAGTGCAATAATTAAGGCTAAAATTAGTAATACTTTTTTGTTCTTAAAATTTTTAATTGAAAATAGCAGAATTGTAATAATACTGATAATTGAAAATAGTAAATGAAAGGTATTTGAAACTAAATCTTCATGAGTACTTGTTATTGTTTTTTCTTCAAATGGAATATTTAAATAATTTGTGTTTGGTGAATTAATAGGAACATTTAACAACGCAGCGTGCATTTTGGTTGTCAACGAATCAGAGATTAAATTTACAGGATAGCCTAAGTGCAATCCAGTATTTTTTATAAAATTTGAAGCAAGAAATTCTGCATTCATTTTCTCATTAGGGTAAAATGAAGCTTCTACTTTATCAACATTTAAAATATCGTTATCTATTTGATAATTTCTATAAAAATGACCAATGTTTATTAATAGAATTAATGAAATTGTATAAGAAATTCTAATGAAGCTTTTATAGTCTGAGTTTTTAATTAATTGACTCATAAAAGCAAAAGCATAAATTAAAAGCACTGGTGCTAGAAAAACATAAGCGGTACTTTTTGTTAGCATTGCCAAACCAATACTTAAACCTAAAAAAATATAATTTTCATTTTGATTCCTTTTTATAGTTTCTAGACAAAAAAATAAAGAAGATAAAATAAAGAATGTACTAACAATATCATTTTTTGTTGTTGTAGCCTGAAGAAGTACAGTTGGAATACTTATGATTAATAACAAAGTTAAGAGTCTGATTGTTTTCTCAACATTATAACTTTTTAAAAGCGAATTCACAATGTACAGTATACCTACTAAAAAAAACAACTGTACGGAGTTCGAAAAAATGTCATTTCCCTGAACAGCATTTACATGTAAGATAAAAAACTCAGCAAAAGGTGGTTGATATAAGTGTCTCAAAATATGCGTTGGGAAATGATTAACAGATTCGTTTCCTAACCAATACATTATTCTTGACATATGATAGGTTAATGAATCCCAGTTGTTCGGAGGATACATTAATCCTTGATATAATAGTATCGTTATAAGTATAAAAAGTGATACTAAAGTTAGTAATTGAAATTTACTAGCGCTCTTTAAGTTTTCTAAAAAAGAATTTTTAATAGAAATACTATTTGAAACAAAAGATTTATTCTTTAAAATGAGTATAACTAGTGTAAAAAGGAAAAGAGTCCAAGTAATTGTAATTGCTCTATAATTTAAAATTTTGAATAAACTTAAAAATTCAGTAATAAAAAAGAGAGCAAATGAAAATATTAAATAGCTCTTTAAGAATATATTTTTCTTGAATGTCTGTTTGGATGTTTTTAAAAAAACAAATAACACAATAAAACATATAAATATAAGCATAAACTATTCTTTTAGTGTTTTAAACGTAAATCCATCATCAATAGTTTTACCTCGAAGCCTTACATCTCTATTTAAATTTGGCGTACAAGGAAATTGATCATAGCAAGGCATATTTAATTCTTTTGGCTGAAATATTTCAATTTTTGAATTTTGAATTTTGAATTTTTCGAATTGAATATTTCTTTCCTTTTTTACATTACTCATATCATTTGGTAAATAAAAACAATATAAATCCTTTTTAATGTTGTACTCAAGATTAAACAATTTATAACCATTAATCAAAAAGTGAAATAAAATTACGATAGAGATCAATTGATAGGATAGATGTATTTTTTTTAAATGTTTCGACAAAGAGGATATTTTTATAAAACCAATTGGTAAAAGAGCTAAAAACAAAATTACTCCGAAAGAGAATCTAAAGTCAGGAGCATTTAACCATAATAGTAAACTTAAGTAGGATGTTAGTATAAGAAAGAAAAAGTTCCAGTTAATCTTTTCTTTTAGCATTAGGTACTTTATCACAAAAAAAAGTGGTGATAGTATGGCAACAGAAAGAAAAATCTTGTTTTTTAATAATTGTGAATTCCACCAAATAGGAAACCATTCAGAAAATGATAACGCCAATACCTCACTATTTGATTTCATTGGTATCCTGGCCCATGAAACAATCCAATTTTTAGTTTCAGTTACCATTTCCATTGGAACTTTCCAATCAAAGGAAAATAAATCTATTTCAGCCATAGGATAAATAACGTATCCAGTTAAAATTATATTCCTTATTATCCACGGTAATACAATTAAAATGCCATAAAAAAATAATTGTGTAGAGGCTTTAAGAATTTGTTCACTTGAATAAATTGAAAACAAGCCAAGTATTAAAATAGGTAATGTTGAAATTTTTAAGGTAATACAGAGTAAAGAAACGGTAATAAAAAGTATTTTTTTAGATTTTAGATTTTCAAACTTTATGTAAGCTGTTATTAATAAGTAACACACTAGAATATTTGGTAAAACATCTGTATTAGGAGAAGAAATTTCTAGAATATATTGTTTTGAAAAGAAAAACAGAAATAACAATAAAAAAAGACCTTTGAAAGGATTAACTTTATAAACAACCTTTAAAAGCCAAACAATAAAAATTAAAAAACTTAGAGCATTTATAATAAACAAATATTGATCGTATAACCAATTAAATGAGAAGGATGCATTGAAAATAAAAGAGGCAGAATTAAACCCATATCGATCATGTAAATTTGCAAGGCCTGGTATAACGCTAAATTTTTCGTTCCAAATAATTGCATTGATATGGTAAAGGTATGAGTCAAAAGTTTTAGGCAATAAAGTGGAATAAACAACTACTGTTATTGTTCCTATGATACCTAGAGTTAAAACTTTATTAAATCGTTTTTTTTTAATATTTATAAAATCAATCTTGAAGAATTTGAATTTTAAAATAAATACTGCAATAGAAAAAATGAATACAAATAGAAAAGAGAAAAAATTTAAAGGTAAAACTAATGACCAATAACTTAATAGTCCAGTTATAATTGAAACTCCAATGAAAAAAGAATCAAAAATAGTATAGTTTTCAATATCATTACTGCTTAATAATCTACCAGAAAAGTAGAAAATTAAGAAAGAAATTAAAAAACAAACTAGAATTGCATACATTTTATTTCATTTTAAATAATCCGTATTTTAGAATACAATAAATTGCTCTGAAACCATCCTTCCAGCCAATTTTTTTTCCTTCTTCATAGGTTCTTCCATAATAAGAAATACCCACTTCATATATTCTAATTTTAGGAACTCTTGAAATTTTTGCGGTAACTTCTGGTTCAAATCCAAAACGTTTCTCTTGTAATGAGATTGCTTGTAACATTTTAGTATCAAATAATTTATAACAGGTTTCCATATCGGTTAAGTTCAAATTAGTAAACATGTTTGATAAAAATGTTAAGAATTTATTTCCTAAAGTGTGCCAAAAGAAAAGTATTCTGTGAGGGTTTCCTCCCATAAATCGGCTCCCATAAACTACATCAGCGAAACCATCTAAAACAGGTTTTAAAAGTAAATTATATTCTTCTGGATCATATTCTAAATCAGCATCCTGAATAATTAAATATTCACCTGTAGCCTTCATAATTCCAGTATGTAAGGCAGCTCCTTTTCCTTTATTAATTTCGTGTTTGAAATACTGAATGTTTAATTCAGAGTTGTTTTCAATATAATTTTTAATAGCTTCTTCGGTATTGTCTTTTGAACAATCATTAACAATGATAATTTCTTTAGAAATATTTCCTAATAAAGAAACTTGTTTAAGCTTATCTAATATAAAATGAATAGTTGGTCCTTCATTGTAGGCAGGAATAATAATAGATAGCGTGTCAATTTTTTTTCTCATTGTAATTAGTTTTTAAAAAATATACCATCAACTTCTAATAGTTTTCCGGTCTTCTTATCATAATATCCACTCTCTATTGAAGTAGTGATGTAATTGTTTTGTTTTAATTTGGCAATCATTTCATCAAAAGTTATAGCATTTTCATATGTAGGAATTAATGCCATTTCAATTTGAATTCCTTTAATAAGGGGAAGAGATTCTTTTGCTCCTTCGATTACCATGTTTTCATAGCCTTGGGTATCTATTTTTAAGTAAATTTGTTTATTAGTTAATCCCAATTCCTGAAAAATAGTATCTATTTTTTTTACCTTTATTTTTTCTTTACTTATAAACTTAGCCTCTGGCGCACTTTCTGTAAGTTGGGGTAAATTATTTAAAATTGAACTACTAACAGAGTTTTTTGAAATATTGATTTCGGTTTCACCGTCAAAAGCTCCTAAAGAAAAATTGTAAACCTTCCAATTCGCATCTTTTTGTGCATTCTTTTTTAGTTTAGCAAAAGCTTCAGAAGTAGGCTCAAACGACAAAATAGTTCCTTTAAAACCAATGTTCCGTAGTTCGCTACCATATTGACCAATGTTAGCTCCTACATCTAAAACAGTATCAATGTTGTGTGTTCTTAATAATTTGATTCTTCTATCCAATTCAGGAGTTGGATATTTAATAACTTCAAAACCAAAAAAGCGATTAAAAAATCTTTTTAATTTGATAAAGAAGCTTTTGTTTTTATATAAAATACTATTCATTTTTTCTTAGTTTATAAACTAAATAATAACTTTCAAATGGAATTGTAAAAGACCAAATCAAAAGTATTATAACAGTTGCAATAATTACACTATTAATACCGTATCCTAAACTTATAAACCAATAAGATAATGGTACTTTAACTAGTATGCTAAAAAACAAAAGTAAAATATAATTATTCAACTTTCCTACTCCGTACAAAAAAAACGAATAAAAACTTGTAAAAACACGAAGTAAGGTAGCAATTGCAGTTATTAATAGTAATCCTGATGGAATATCTAAAGGTTCTTTAATCCAATAAATGATGATAATAGGACTTAAAAGATATAACAAAGCAATGCTTATGAAAATTAACACAAAGAATCGATTAAACTTTTTAAAAACAGTTAATAATTTTGAACGATCTTCAGCTATATAGGCAGTTGCAAATATAGACCAAAGGGGAGACAATGCAGCAAAAAGCAACATTGAAGGAAACTGGAAGAGTTTGTTTACAATTTCATATGGAACAACTTCTTTTGGACCAAAAGCACTTGATAAGATATAATTGTCAGATGTAAAAATAACTAGTAAACCAATTTGAATGAACATGTATTTTACTCCTAATGACAATATTTCTTTTATAAAAGACTTTGGTGTTTTTGCATCAGATTTAAGTGAAATTTTTTCGCTTTTAAAGAAATAAATCGAATAAATAATGTTAACCAACATACCTCCAATTCCATTTACTAAAGAAACAAATATAAGTTTGTCTGCTACTGAAAGATTTGGAAAAAACAACAGTAACAAAAAAGTATAAAACAAAAACATCAATTGATTTACCGCAATTGATTGTTCGGCATATTTTCCTCTTAAAAAAGCCACAAATAATGACTTATGAACATTAAAAATAAAGTTCAAACAAAAAAAGAATATATTTAAGACAAAAAGATTAGAAACAAAATCTTCAGAATGTTCTGGAATTAAAAGGAGTTGTTTTAAATTAATTAGTTTTGAAATGACATAAAAAATTGAAAATAAAAAAAAGGCTATAATACTTGTAATTCCATATGTTGATTTTATGTAACTAATTAATAAACCAGTTTTTTTTTCGTGGAGCAATACTGGGATTTTAGTTTTTAACACACTTGCAAGACCAAAATCCATTGAAAAAACCCATTGAAATAGAGTAAAAACCAAGACCCATAAACCATAATTAGTTTCGCCTAAATAACGAATTAGTAGAGGTATAGAAACAAACAAAGACAATCCTGAGATGCCTTTGTAAAATCCGCTCATAATAATATGGTTATTTAAAATTTTATTCATTAATGAAAAGGTCTATACTCGTTTACTTTTAGCCAATTTATAGTTTTTGTGATTCCTTCTTCAAGATTTATTTTGTGTTTCCAACCCAAATTATTGATTTTTGAAACATCCAATAATTTTCTTGGAGTACCATCCGGTTTTGAAGTGTCAAAAACTAAATTTCCTTCAAATCCAACCATTTTTTGAATGGTTTCTGCTAACTGTTTTATGGTAATATCTTCACCAGTTCCAATATTTACAGTTTCTTTTTCGTTGTAATTTTCCATTAAAAACAAACAAGCTTCTGCTAAGTCATCTACATATAGAAATTCTCGCATGGGTGCACCTGATCCCCAAATACTGACTTCGCTTTGATTATGTTGTTTTGCTTCAATGAATTTGCGAAGTAAAGCAGGTAAAACATGCGAATTTTCTAAGTGAAAATTATCATTTTCACCATATAAGTTGGTAGGCATAGCTGAAATAAAATTACAACCATATTGTTGTTGGTAAAACTGACACATTTTAAGCCCAGCGATTTTTGCAATAGCGTAGGCTTCATTTGTTGGTTCTAAAGATCCTGTAAGCAAATAATCTTCTTTTAATGGTTGAGGAGCCATTTTAGGGTAAATACAAGAACTTCCTAAAAACAATAATTTTTTCACTTGGTTTTCGTAAGCCGCATGAATGACATTGCTTTGTATCATTAAATTATCGTAAATAAATGTGGCAGGATATATATTATTAGCATGAATTCCACCTACTTTGGCAGCTGCTAAAAACACATATTCAGGTTGTTCATTTTTAAAAAAATGTTGAACTGCTTTTTGGTCTTTTAAATCTAGCTCTTTAGAAGATTTTTCAATAATGGAAGTAAAACCATTTCTTTTTAACGACCGAACAATAGCAGAGCCCACCATTCCATTAGAACCAGCAACAAATATTTTAGCATTTTTTAGCATACTCTTGGTAATTTAACGTATTCCAAATCGTGCTTCATCATTATTTTTACTAATTCTTCAATAGAAGTTTTACTTGGGTTCCACCCTAATTGGGTTCTTGCTTTTGTTGGGTCACCCAATAAACTTTCCACTTCTGCTGGTCTGTAATAATTGGAATCAACTTCAATAAGTATTTTTCCTGTAGCTCTACAAACTCCAACTTCATTTTCGTTTTCGCCTTTCCATTCAATTTCAATTCCTGCTTCTTTGAAAGCTAGTTCACAAAAATAACGTACCGAGTATTGAACACCTGTTGCAATAACATAGTCTTCAGGGGTTTCTTGCTGTAACATCAGCCACATACATTCTACATAATCTTTAGCATAACCCCAATCGCGCATTGCGTCTAGGTTTCCTAAATATAATTTTTCTTGAATACCATGTTTAATTCTTGACGCTGATAACGTGATTTTTCTCGTTACAAATGTTTCCCCTCTTCTTTCGGATTCATGATTAAATAAGATACCATTAACAGCAAACATTCCATAAGATTCTCGATAATTTTTGGTAATCCAATAAGCATAGATTTTTGCCACGCCATATGGAGATCGTGGATAAAACGGGGTAGTTTCTTTTTGAGGAACTTCTTGTACTTTTCCATATAATTCAGAAGTGGAAGCCTGATAGATTTTGGTTTTATTAGTTAATCCACAAATTCGAATTGCTTCTAATAAACGCAACGTTCCAACAGCATCTGTTTCGGCAGTATATTCTGGCATATCAAATGAAACTTTCACATGTGATTGAGCAGCAAGGTTATAAATTTCATCGGGTTGAATTAGTTGAACTAAACGAATTAAATTCGTAGAATCGGTCATATCACCATAATGTAATTTAACATTTTTGTCTTTGTGAAAATCACGAAGTAAAGATTCAATATACAAATGTTCAATTCTTTCGGTATTAAACGTTGAACTTCTTCTGATAATTCCGTGAACTTCATATCCTTTTTCAATTAAAAGTTCGGCTAAATAGGAACCGTCTTGTCCATTAATACCGGTAATTAAAGCTTTTTTCATTTCTATTGTATATAATTTTCTAATTCTTCTTTTATTAAAATGTCAAGAACTTCAAAAAAAGTAAAATTGTATTCCCAATTTAATTCTTTTTTTGCTTTTTCATTAGTTCCATAAATATCTTCAATATCAGTTGGTCTGTAATATTCTTTTTTTACTACACACAAATTTCTATTGATTTTCATTTTATCAAAAATATAATAAATAATTTCTCTTAAACTAATTGATGTTCCAGAGCAAATTATATAATCACTAGGTGTGATTTGTTGCATCATCAAGTACATTGCTTCTACATATTTTGGAGCAAATCCAAAATCGCGTTTTATATCTATATTTCCAACTTCCAGAATTTTTCTTTTTCCGAAAGAAATTTCAATACTCTCTCTTATAACTTTTTTGATAAAGAAATTATTGTTCCTAAGATAAGATTCATGATTAAAAAGTATGCCACAACAAATGTGTAAATTATGAATTTCTCTATAATTGATACAAGTGTAATGAGCTGCAACTTTTGAAATAGCATATGGACTTAGAGGGTGAATTACACTATTTTCAGTTATAGGTAATTTATTAACTCTACCAAACATTTCACTACTACTTGCTTGGTAAAAACGTATTTCTTTATTTACAATTTTAATGCTTTCTAGCAAATTAAAAACACTTATTGTGTTAAATTGAAAAGTTCCAATAGGTTGAGAAAAAGACTGATTAACAGAGCTTTGTGCAGCTAGGTTGTATACTTCTTTTGGTTTAAATTTTTGAAAAATTGCAATTATTTGAGAAATATCCATAAGATCACATTCGACTAGGGTAATCTCATCAGTAATACCTAAATAATCTAAACCTTTGTATTGATCTGATAGGCCACGAATCAAACCAATTACTTTGTATCCCTTATTTAGCAAAAGTTGTGCTAAATAGGAACCATCTTGACCCGTTATGCCTGTTATAATTGCTGTACTCATAATATTAGATTATGCAAATATAAATTTTAGATTTTAACTATGAAGTTTATTAGCTCTAAAATTGCTTCTATGGAAAAAATATTTAAATTGCGGAATAATTAGTACTATTAAATGAATAAGAATCAAGAAATAGATTTTATCTCAAGAACTTTAGCTGAATTAATCAACTTAGCTAAAAGTAACATTCTTTTTCCTTTTGTTTTGCTTTACATATTGTCTTTAGGTTTATCATTAGAGATTAATAATTTTTTCTTTATTTCATTAGTTTTTGCAACTATAATAAAAACTAATTATTTTAAGTTTTATTATCAATTTTTGCCAATGCAACTTTTCTTCATTTGGATTGCATTATCATATTTTTGGTCAATAGATCAACCTAAAACCCTACAATCATTACCTAGAGAAATTCATTTTTTTGCACTCCCTTTGATTTTTTATTTTCAAGGTGATTTTTTTAAAAAAGTTTCTGACATAATTTTAAAGTACTTTAGCTTTTCGATTTTCATTTTATCTTTTTATTTCATTGCAAGAGCGGTTTTTCGGTTTTTTTCTATTAATGACAATAGGGTTTTCTTTTTTCATGGAGAGTATGGAAACGACTTTGGATTAGTCCCTAAAGAACTTAATGCGATTCACTTTTCGGTATTTGTAGCGTTAGCTTATTTTTATTTTTTACAGAAAGAGAAAAAATCAAGGTTTGAAATTTTTATTTTATTCTTTCTTTTGATTACCATATTGTTATTGTCTTCCTCAATTGTAATTTTATCACTAGTTTTCCTCACACTGTCCTACTATTTCTTTTTTTCTAAATTGGCTAACAAAATGCGTTTGCGAAATATTGTTTTGTTTACTATCGCAATCGCATGCTTAAGTTTTTACAATAAAATAGCAACACTTTTAGAAAATGAAATAAAAACAAATACTGAACAGACTATTGGACACAACGTGATAAATTCTATTCCTAATTTGCAAAATAAAATAACAATTTATGAAGCTTGGACTAAAGAACAATTTACGCCTAATGATTTTTTTCCAGGAACAGCTTTTAGGGTATATCAGTTACGTGTTTTCTTTGAGATAATTTCAGAACAAGAAGTGTTTTTCTCAGGATTGGGATTCAATGCATCACAAACTAAGATACAAGATAAAGGAATTGAATATAATATTTTTCTTGGTAATGAACTTTATGAAGGATATCAAATGAAAAACTTTCATAATCAATATATACAAGTATTTGCAGAATTAGGTATAGTAGGATTTTTGCTCTTAATCCTAATCCTATTAATAAATATAAGAAATGCATTCTTATCAAAAGATTTTCTTCATATTGCTTTCGCAATTCTAATGATAAGCTTATTTTTGACCGAATCATTTTTGTGGAGACAAAGAGGTGTTGCTTTTTTTGTAATGTTTTATTGCTTATTCAATTACAAAACAACACAAAACTATATAAAAAGTAAAAAATGAAAAGAATATTAATTACAGGAGCTGCTGGCTTTTTAGGTTCGCATTTGTGCGACAGATTTATAAAAGAAGGTTATTTTGTTATAGGAATGGACAACCTTATTACTGGCGATTTAAAAAATATTGAGCATCTTTTTAAACTTCAAAATTTTGAATTTTACCACCACGATATTACTAAGTTTGTTCATGTTCCTGGTAAATTAGATTACATTTTGCATTTCGCCTCACCAGCAAGTCCAATTGATTATTTGAAAATCCCGATTCAAACCTTGAAAGTAGGTTCATTAGGAACGCATAATTTATTAGGTTTAGCTCGAGTGAAAAAAGCTAGAATCCTAATTGCTTCAACTTCTGAGGTATATGGAGATCCATTGGTACATCCACAAACTGAAGATTATTATGGAAATGTAAATACTATTGGACCAAGAGGTGTTTATGATGAAGCCAAGCGTTTTCAGGAATCGATTACAATGGCATATCATACTTTTCATGGTGTAGAAACCAGAATTGTGCGTATTTTTAATACGTATGGACCTAGAATGCGATTAAATGATGGTCGTGTAATTCCTGCGTTTATTGGACAAGCATTAAGAGGTGAAGATTTAACTATTTTTGGTGATGGAAGTCAAACCCGCTCATTTTGTTATGTAGATGACCAAGTAGAAGGAATTTTCAGATTATTACATTCAGATTATCATTTGCCGGTAAATATTGGTAATCCAGATGAAATCACAATTAAAGATTTCGCTGAGGAAATTATTAAACTTACAGGAACCAATCAAAAAGTGGTTTATCATCCACTACCAATGAATGATCCAATGCAACGTCAGCCCGATACTACAAAAGCTAAAGAAATTTTGGGTTGGGAGGCAAAAGTGTCTAGACAAGAAGGAATGAAAATAACTTACGATTATTTTAAATCACTTTCTCCTCAAGAGTTAGCCAAAGAAGAACATAAAGATTTTACCAAATACATTCATTAATTGGCACCAAAAACAGGTAGATATTCGATTTATATTCGACCGATACAAATTTTCTTAGATTTAGTAATACTAAATTTATTGATTTTGATTTGTATGCGTTCGGCTATGAGTAATTTTGGATACCATTTACTTGTTTCCTTTTTTTGGTTAATTATTTCATATTATTCAGGTTATTATGAAGTATATCGCTACAGCAAAGGGATTGAAATTTTCGGTAAGTTATTAAAACAATTTACGTTCATTAGCTTAATTACATTTGCTTACGTAGGTTTTAAGTACAAATACGTAACTGTTGATGAGGTTGGAATTTATATTTTTTGGGCTTTTCTTTTAGTGGGTTTTATAAAATTTTCAATTTTCTTTTTACTTAAAAAGTACCGTATTCTCTATGGTGGAAATTACCGAAATGTAGTCATTGTTGGAAACGGGAAAAGTGTTGATGAGTTAACGGAGTTTTTTACAACCAATCCAGATTATGGATACAATTTAGTTCATGTTTTTGATTTAAAATCAAATAAAAAACAAGAATTATTAGAGAGTAAAACATATGTTGTTGATAATAAAATTGATGAAATTTATGCTTCAATTAATGTCTTAACAAATAATGAAATCAATGCTTTGATTAATTTTGCTGATAATAATTTAAAAACAGTAAAGTTTTTACCTGATAGTAAAAACACGTTGTTAAGAAATTTAGCTGTTGAGTATTACGAGTATATCCCTATCATTTCTTTACGTACCATTCCTTTAGATAAAGAGGTTAATAAGCGTTTAAAACGATTTTTTGACATTGTTTTTTCATTAGGAATAATAATTCTTTTGCTTTCGTGGTTGATACCAATTTTAGCCTTGATTATACGTATAGAATCTAAAGGTCCTACTTTTTTTAAGCAAAAACGAAATGGTTTAAATTATGAAGAATTTTATTGTTTTAAATTCCGTTCGATGTTTTTAAACCCAATTGCTGATTTAGAACAGGTTCAAAAAAACGATCCTAGAATTACTAAAGTAGGGAAATTTATTAGAAAAACCAGTATCGATGAATTACCTCAATTTTTTAATGTTCTTTTAGGTGATATGTCTGTTGTAGGTCCTAGACCACATATGGTTAGCCATACCGAAATGTATGCAAAAAGCGTTGATAAGTTTATGGTGCGTCATTTCATCAAACCAGGAATTACTGGTTTAGCTCAAATTAATGGTTTTAGGGGAGAGGTAGAGTCTGAAAAAGATATTGTAAATCGTGTTAAGTTTGATATATTTTATTTAGAAAATTGGTCGGTCTTGCTAGATATTAAAATTATCTTTATTACGATTATTAATGCCATTAAAGGAGAAAAGAAAGCCTACTAATGAGAGCTTTAGTTTCCATAATTACACCTTCTTATAATTCTGCAAAGTTTATTGCCGAAACCATTCAGTCGGTACAAAATCAAACCTACCAAAATTGGGAGATGATTATTGTAGATGACGGCTCTTCTGACGAAACAGAAAAGGTGGTCTTATCTATTATCCAAAACGATAACCGCATCCAATTTCACAAATTAAGTCAAAATTCTGGACCTGCAGTTGCTCGAAATACTGGTATTGAAAAAGCTTCAGGAAGTTATATGACATTCATAGATGCCGATGACATTTGGTTTCCAACATTCATCGAAAACAACATAAAAACAATTCAAGAAACTGGAATTCCATTTGTGTTTTCATCTTATAGAAGAGCTAATGAGCAATTAGAATTCGTGTATTCCGATTTCATTGTACCCCATAAAGTTTCCTATACCGATATTTTAAAATCCAATTCCATAAGCTGTTTGACCGCTTTCTTGGATATTAAAAAGTTAGGTAAAAAATACATGCCACTCATCCGAAAACGTCAAGATATGGGATTGTGGTTGAATTATTTAAAAGTAATTCCATTTGCACACGGAATTCAAGAAACACAAGCCATTTATAGAATTAGAGAAAATTCGCTTTCCAGAAAAAAATCGGATTTAATTAAATACCAATGGCAATTTTATAGAGAAGTTGAAAAGCTGAATGTATTCGAGTCGGCTTATTATATGTTGCATTGGATGTACCGAGGTTTTCTTAAATATAGAAATTAAAATAAATAAAAAATCCTGAAATGTATCAGGATTTTTTTGTTTCCTTTGGAAACAACTTAACTAAATAAGCTTAACCAACAAAGCTTACTAAAATTGATAACTTAAGCCCGTGTTTAGACCAATAAAATACGGCCTAAAGTCACCAGCATTTTGGCTAAAGGGATTGATTTGATATTTAAACATAGGCTGAAAATTAGCCGAAAAGGCTTTCCAAAAACTATATTTAAAACCCAAACCGACATTACTACTAAAATGTATTTTGTTAAGATTACTTGCTTTTCCAATTTCCAATTCTAAATCATTTTTGATTAATGAAATAGAATTATTACTTAAGAACAAGGTGCTAAAACCTCCAATTAGTTCTACTTTAAGTTTTTTATCAACGAACTTATAGCCTAGTTCCATAGGCACTTCTACATAACCAATTTCTTGTCTTAAACTTCCAATATTATTGCTAATAAAATTATCAATATCACCAAAAGCTTGTAACATATTTTCTTTTGAAGTAAAAGCTAAAGTAATTCCAAATTGATTTCTATTAATATTAGAAGGATTACTATTTACTAATTTGATATTACTTTGATACGCTACGTCGTTAGTTAGGTAGTTCATGTTTATAAAATTAATCCCAGATTTAACACTTAAACGTTTAGAAATATCATAACTAGCATTTAATCCAAATCCTGTAGTGCTTCTGAAATCCTTAGAACTGTTTTTAAAAACCGGATCAATTGGAGAGCCTCCTTCAATCGAATTGAAATAAACAGGCGCTATGGTTGTTCCTAACGCCCATTTACTTCTTTCTTCCTTTTCATAAGCAATTTCTTTTCTCTCAATTTCTCTAAGCAAAATTTCGAGCGGATTCTCAATTTTTTGATTTAAAGTTATTTGTATAGAGTCAGCTAATTCGTATTTAGCGATATCAGTAAAAACTAATTTTTCTAGAGAGTTTATGTTGTCATTGGTATTATTTATTAGCTCACTACTAGTATTAGCATTAAATTCACTTATTAAACTAGGTGTTGAGTTTTGATTAGAACCTTTTTGATTGTAGAAATTATTATCTTGATTTTCTAAATTAGAACCTAAACTATTTGAAGAAATAATTTCATCACTAATTTTACCATTTATGTTCTCTTTATTAGAATTTTTATTAGTTTTTTTCTTAATAGTAGAATTAACTACATTTTCAGCATCAACATTTATGTGGTTATTATAGTTGCGTGTTTTGTTTTTACTATCTTTAGCAGTATTGGCATTATTATCAACAGACACAATATTCCCATTTTTTTTCTTTTCAAAAGAATTGTTTTTTTCAATTTCAAAAGACTTGTTTTCAACAGTTTTAGTAGTGTTTAGATTATTTGCATTCTTTATTTTATTTGATTCTTCTTTTTCAACTATTTTTTTATTTTCTGAATTGATTTCTGAGGATTTAGAAAAGTTAATTGTTGTTTTTAATTCATCATAATTTAAACTCAAAAAGCCAATTAAAACAATTGAAGCAGCAATATGTGATAAGGTGAAAAAGAATGGAAGCTTTTTCTTTTCTTTTTCTGTTGAATTCATTTTAGAAGCAATAGTATTCCAAGAATTTGAAGGCGGAGTTGCTTCAAAATCTTTAAATTTTTCTTGAAATAAACGTTCTATTTTTTTTGACTCTTTCATTTAACTCTTGGTAAATTTACTCTAGAATGTTGTTCAATTTTATCTTTTAAAATTGATTTTGCTCTAGCTAAGTTTGATTTCGATGTACCTACACTAATTTCAAGCATTTCTGCAATTTCTTTGTGTGAGTAATCATCTAAAACATATAAATTAAACACTAATCTGTAACGATCTGGTAATTCTTGAATTATTTTTACTAAAAACTCCATTTCAATTGTTTCGTCATCAATCTCAACTTCTTCCTCGTTAGGAATCTTCTCAGAAATTAATTCAAAAACACCTTGATTTCTATATTGTTGCAAAATATAATTTATCATTAATCTTTTAGCCCAACCTTCAAAAGAACCTTTAAATTTAAACGAATCAATTTTTTCAAACAACAACAAAAATCCTTCTTGTAAGTTATCTTGAGCTTCTTCATAACTTCTCGAATACTTAAGGCAAACAGCAAATAACTTTGGACTTAAAAGTCGGAATAGTTGCTCTTGTGCTTTAGTATTTCTTTTACAACAATCATGTATGATTTGCTCTAAAATCAAGTTTTAAAATTTAGTTTGTTACGACCATTATTTCATATTCTAGAAAAATATCTTCACCAGAATCATTTGTTCCTTGCCAAAATTTCAACAAGTAAGGCTCCATTTCGTTAATAGTTATATCAAAGGTAGTTTCGGCAAGTTCATCAGTTAAACTTTCACAAAAGTCGCCCGTAACAACTATGTTTTGAATTGCAAAGGTTCTAACATTTCCTTCCTTAGTGTACAATATACCATCATACCCATGACAAGTTGATGGTCTATTATATGTCATTGTTACAGAATACGTTTGTCCAAAAACAAATGTTTGTGGTAAAAAAACACTTTCAACGGGCATATTTTCAATCACATATTCTTGATCGTTATCTTCAACACTACACGACATCATTGTTAACAAGAGTAACACTATACAAAAAAACTTATTCATACTTTAATATACTTTATTTATAGATTCATAATTTTCAAAAAGGTTGCGTTAAAGTATAAAAAAATCCCGAAATTTTTCGGGATTCATTGTTATGCGTTATTTTCTTTGATGGTTTCTTTGATTTTTTGTTCCAATTCATCCATCAACTCTGGATTGTCTTTTATCAAAGCTTTAACAGCATCTCTTCCTTGTCCAAGTTTGGTTTCACCATAACTGAACCAAGAACCACTTTTCTTGATAATTTCAAATTCCACTGCTAAGTCTAATACTTCACCTACTTTTGAAATACCTTCACCATACATTACATCAAATTCTGCTGTTCTAAAAGGTGGCGCAACTTTATTTTTAACAATTTTTACTTTGGTTCTATTTCCAATAACATTGTCACCATCTTTGATTTGAGTAGATTTACGAATATCAATACGAACCGAAGCATAAAATTTCAATGCATTTCCACCAGTTGTTGTTTCTGGACTGCCAAACATCACACCAATTTTATCACGTAACTGGTTAATGAAAAACACGGTACAATTTGTTTTGTGAATAGTTCCTGTTAATTTTCTCAAAGCTTGCGACATCAAACGTGCATGTAATCCCATTTTAGAATCACCCATATCGCCTTCAATTTCGCTTTTTGGCGTTAAAGCGGCAACCGAGTCAATGACTACAATGTCAACAGCACCTGAACGAATTAAACTTTCTGCAATTTCTAATGCTTGTTCACCATTATCCGGTTGTGAAATAATCAAATTGTCAATATCGATTCCTAATTTCTCAGCATAAAAACGGTCAAATGCGTGTTCAGCATCAATAAATGCTGCAATTCCTCCAGCCTTTTGAGCTTCTGCTATGGCGTGTAATGTTAACGTAGTTTTACCCGACGATTCTGGTCCGTAGATTTCAATGATTCTTCCTCTTGGATAACCATTTACACCAAGGGCCAAATCAATTCCCAATGAACCCGAAGGAATAGCTTCTACTTCTTCAACAGCGCTATCGCCTAGTTTCATTACGGTTCCTTTTCCGTACGTTTTGTCAAGTTTGTCTAATGTTAGTTGTAAGGCTTTTAATTTTGCTTCTTTGTCTGAACTCATAATATTTGGCTTTAAATTGATTACAATTTTTTTCGTAAAAATACAGTTTTTTTCAATTGCTCCAAAAATTGTTAATATGTTTTCTGTCCTTTTTAAATATTTGATTTTTAATCAATTTTATTACCTTTGCCATCGAATTCTTCCATTTAGAATTCCATTTCGTACAGATGCGATTCATCGCGTCTCATATTTTCTAATCTTAAAACGTTTATAGCATGCAACTGTATAACACCTTAAGCGCAGAAGAAAGAAAAGAGCTAATTGATTTAGCGGGTAAACAACGATTAACGTTGTCTTTCTATGCGTATGCCAAAATTGAAGATCCTAAAAAATTTCGCGACGATTTATTTATCGAATGGAACAAACTCGATGCTCTTGGTCGAACGTATGTAGCCAAAGAAGGTATCAATGCTCAAATGTCGGTTCCAGCAGAAAACTTTGAAGCTTTTAGAGAAACTTTAGAAGCGTATGATTTTATGCGAGGTATTCGTTTGAATGTAGCCGTAGAACACGATGACCATTCGTTTTTAAAACTAACCGTAAAAGTTCGTGATAAAATTGTAGCCGATGGTTTAAACGATGAAACGTTTGATGTAACCAATATCGGTGTGCACTTAAAAGCCAAAGAATTCAATCAAATATTAGAAGATCCAAATACGATTGTAGTCGATTTTAGAAATCATTACGAAAGTGAAATTGGTCATTTCAAAGGTGCCATTACTCCAGATGTAGAAACTTTTAGAGAAAGTTTACCCATTATCAACGAGCAATTAAAAGATTTTAAAGAAGATAAAAACTTGGTGATGTATTGCACTGGAGGCATTCGTTGCGAGAAAGCATCAGCTTATTTCAAACACCAAGGTTTTAAAAATGTATTCCAACTAGAAGGCGGAATTATCAATTATGCTAAACAAATCAAAGAAGAAAACTTAGAAAGCAAATTCATTGGAAAAAACTTCGTTTTCGACCATAGATTAGGGGAAAGAATTACTGATGATATCGTTTCACAATGTCACCAATGTGGAAAACCTTGCGATAATCACACGAATTGTTTAAACGATGGTTGCCACTTATTATTCATCCAATGTGACGAATGTAAAGCAGCCATGGAAAATTGTTGTTCTACCGAATGTTTAGAAATCACACATTTACCATTAGCCGAACAAGTTAAACTTCGTAGAGGAAAACAAGTAGGTAATAAAGTCTTCCGAAAAGGAAAATCGGAGAACTTGAAATTCAAACATTCAGGAGAATTGTCTGACAAACCTTTGGCTGTAGCTGAAAAAACAAAAGACATTCGTCAAAAAATAAAAGTAAAAAAGGTATTGCTTGGTAAAGTCGAACATTATTATGTGAAAGCACAAGTAGGCCTTTTCGTTATAGAAAATCAAGAGTTAAATGTTGGTGATAGCATTTTAATTTCGGGACCAACAACTGGGAATCAAGAATTGGTTTTAGAAAAAATGTTGGTAAACGGAACTGAAAATTCAGTTGCTAAAGTTGGTGATAAAATAACTTTCGAAGTGCCTTTTAGAGTAAGATTATCGGATAAATTATTTAAAATTATCAGCTAATGACAACTTCTGGAAGAATTGAATTAATGGCGCCTGCAGGAAATTTCGAATCGATGCAAGCAGCTTTAGATAATGGTTGCGATTCCATTTATTTTGGTGTCGAACAATTAAACATGCGTGCAAGAGCAACAGTAAATTTCGTTTTAGATGATTTGCCTGAAATTGCGCGTCGTTGCAACGAAAAAAACGTTAGAACCTATCTAACATTAAATACCATTATTTACGATCACGATTTATCAATTGTAAAAACACTTTTAACCAAAGCCAAAGAAGCAGGAATTACAGCCGTTATCGCATCTGACCAAGCGGTTATTATGATGGCTCGTACAATGGGAATGGAAGTGCATATTTCTACGCAATTGAATGTAACTAATATTGAAACGGTAAAATTCTACGCGATGTTTGCCGATACTATTGTTTTGTCTCGTGAGTTGAGTTTACGTCAAGTAAAAAAAATCACCGATGACATCGAAAAGGAGCAAATTAAAGGACCAAGTGGTAATTTAGTTGAAATTGAAATCTTTGGTCACGGTGCTTTGTGTATGGCGGTTTCTGGAAAATGTTATTTGAGTTTACATTCGCACAATTCATCGGCAAATCGTGGTGCTTGCAAACAAAATTGCAGAAAAAAATATACCGTTATCGACCAAGAATCTGGTTTTGAAATAGAAATTGATAACGAATATATGATGTCACCAAAAGATTTATGTACGTTAGATTTTCTAGATCAAGTTATCGATTCAGGCATCAAGGTTTTAAAAATTGAAGGTCGAGGAAGAGCTGCTGATTATGTAGCAACAGTTATCAAAACGTATCGTGAAGCTATCGATTCCTATTACGAAGGAACGTTTACTAAAGAAAAAATCAACACTTGGATGGAAGCTTTGGCAACCGTTTACAATCGTGGTTTTTGGAGCGGTTATTATTTGGGACAAAAATTAGGTGAATGGTCAGACAATCCAGGTTCTAATGCCACTCAGAAAAAAGTATACGTTGGAAAAGGAATGCATTATTTCCCAAAATCAAGTATAGCTGAATTCAAAATTGAAGCTTACGATATCAAAAAAGGCGATAAAATTTTAATTACAGGTCCATCAACCGGAGCGCAAGAATTAATTTTAGAAGATTTCTTCGTGAATGATGCAACTTCTGAAAAAGCTACTAAAGGCGATAGTTGTACTTTGAAAGTGCCGTTCCGAATTCGTTTATCGGACAAAATGTATAAAATTGTAGAAAACTAATGGTCGTTGTTACACTTCAAAGAGACAAATGCATTGGTTGCAATTATTGTGTAGAAATGGCGCCAGCACAATTTCAAATGTCTAAAAAAGATGGAAAATCAGTATTAATTAAATCAGTAGATGCCAAAGGTTTTTATACTTTAAAATCGGCTGACCATACGATTGTTGAAAATTGTGAACTAGCCGCAAAAGCTTGTCCAGTGCATATTATTACCGTAAAAGAAACCTAATTTTTTGTTTTACAATACTATATACTAACCTATTTCGTTTTAATTCGAAATAGGTTTTTTGGTTTTGGGTAAACTTCAACTATTCAGCTTGATAGATTACATAAAAAATCAATATCTTTACACACAAAAACATTTTAGAAACGTAGTCCGCTTTTCGGACAATCAACATATATTTGAAATTATGGCATGTACAAATTGTTCTACAGGAACCACAGATGGTGTTCCAAAAGGATGTAATAATAATGGAAGTTGTGGTACTGGAAGCTGCAATAAATTAACCGTTTTTGATTGGTTAGCCAATATGTCGCTACCAAGCGGCCAAGAGCCTTTCGACTGTGTAGAAGTTCGATTCAAAAACGGAAGAAAAGAGTTTTTTAGAAACACCGAAAAATTATCGTTGTCAATTGGTGACATTGTAGCTACTGAAGCTTCTCCAGGACACGATGTGGGAATCATAAGTTTGGCTGGTGAATTGGTAAAAATTCAGATGAAGAAAAAAGCAGTGGATCATTTGGGTGAAATACCAAAAGTCTACAGAAAAGCTTCTCAAAAAGATATTGACATTTGGAGTACCGCAAGAAACAAAGAAGAAACTATAAAAGTTAAAGCAAGAGAAATAGCTATTGCACTCAAATTGGAAATGAAAATTTCTGATGTTGAAGTGCAAGGTGACAATTCAAAAGTTACTTTTTATTATACGGCGAACGAACGTGTAGATTTCCGTCAATTGATTAAAGATTTTGCGCGTGAGTTCAGTACAAGAATTGAAATGAAACAAGTAGGTTTCCGTCAAGAAGCGGCTCGTTTAGGTGGAATTGGTTCTTGTGGAAGAGAACTGTGTTGTTCCACTTGGTTAACTGATTTTAGAAGTGTAAACACTGCGGCTGCTCGTTACCAACAATTATCATTGAATCCACAAAAATTAGCTGGACAATGTGGTAAACTAAAATGCTGTTTGAACTATGAATTGGACACGTATTTGGATGCGCTGAAAGAATTTCCAAGTATGGATACCAAATTACATACCGAAAAAGGAACAGCCGTTTGCCAAAAAGTCGATATTTTTAAAGAACTAATGTGGTTTTCCTACGAAAATCAATCGGCACTTTGGCATGTATTAACTGTAAGTCAAGTGAAAGAGATTTTATCTACAAACAAACAAGGTAAAAAGATAGCTGCAATTGAAGATTATGCAGTTGAAATAACAAAAGAAATTGAAAAGAATTTCCAAAATGCCGTTGGTCAAGATAGCTTAACTCGTTTTGACAAGCCAAAAGGCAAACCAAATAAAAATAAAAAAAGACGTAAACCAGCAACAATCAATAAGAAAAATGCGCCTAAAAAAGAGTAATTTATTAGTTGTACTAGGAATTTCATTACTGTTAGTTAGCTGTGATGAAAATAGAGTTTTCGACGAGTATAAAAAACTTGATGGTTCATGGAAAAAAGCCGATGCCATCCAGTTTGTATTTGAACAAAACGACACGATTAATCCGTATAACTTGTTTCTAAACATTAGAAACAATAATGATTATCCGTACAATAATTTATATGTAATTGTAGCGCTTACGCAACCAGATAGTTTGGTAAAAATAGATACATTGGAATACGACATGGCATTTCCTGATGGAAAACTAATGGGCGAAGGTTTTTCAGATGTAAAGGAAAGTAAATTGTGGTACCAAGAAAATTTTAAATTCAATAAAGCAGGAACTTACTCAGTTAAAGTAACACAAGCCTTAAGAAAAACAGGCGATGTTTCAGGTGATTTGGAATTAAATGGAGTAACAGAAGTAGGTTTTAGAATCGAAAAAACAAACTAATTTATGGCAACAAAAAAAACAGAAAACACTAACTTTTCTAAGCAAGTTCGTTGGTTTTGGAAAGCATTTGTTTACAGTATAATTGGTGTAATCCTATTATTTTTATTTGCTTCTTGGGGATTATTTGGCGAAATGCCAAGTTTTGAAAAACTAGAAAATCCAGATTCGAATATTGCCACAGAAATTATCTCTTCTGACGGAGAAATTATTGGTAAATTTTATGCCGAAAACCGTGTTCCTGTTAAATATGAAGATCTTCCAGAACATTTAGTCAATGCTTTAGTTGCTACAGAGGATGAACGTTTTTACGAGCATTCAGGAATTGACGCTCGTGGAACTTTAACTATACCTTATTACATGATTAAAGGCAAAATCAAAGGTTCTAGTACAATTACTCAGCAATTAGCAAAAAACTTATTTCATGGTGCGGATGGTTCTAAAAATATTGTGTATCGTGTGATTCAAAAAATAAAAGAATGGATTATTGCAGTTCGTTTAGAGCGTCAGTATACCAAAAAAGAAATTATCGCAATGTACTTAAATCAAGTAGATTTTAATTTTAATGCTGTAGGAATTCGTTCGGCATCTAAAATCTATTTTAACAAAGAACCTAAAGAATTAACCATAGAGGAATCGGCACTTTTTGTGGGGATGTTAAAAAATCCTTCTTTGTATAACCCAACACGAGAAAAAAGAAAAGAACTGGTTTTTAATAGGAGAAATACAGTTCTAGGTCAAATGGTTAGAAATGGATTTCTTACTGAAGTTGATAAAGAAAAATTAATTGAAAAACCAATTGTTTTAGATTTCAAACCTGAAAGTCACAGCCAAGGTAGTGCTACCTATTTTAGAGAATACTTGAGAGACTTCATGAAGAAATGGGTAAAAGAAAACAAAAAAGAAGACGGAACAGAATACGATATTTATCGTGATGGATTAAAAATCTACACTACCATCGATTCTAAAATGCAAAAATATGCCGAAGAAGCGGTACAAGAACATTTGACCTTATTACAAGCGAAATTTTTTGATTTAGCCAAAGGAAGAAAAAATGCTCCTTTTGTAAACATTTCTGATGCAGAAACAGAATCTATTATTTCGAGAGCAATGAAAGCTTCTGAAAGATGGCGTTTGTTACGAGATGAAGGAAAATCAGAAGAAGAAATCATTAAATCTTTTGAAGTAAAAAGAAACATGAAAATCTTTACTTGGAAAGGTGAAAGAGACACGATAATGACTCCTAGAGATTCTATCATTTACTATAAGCATTTTTTACAAACAGGTATGATGGCTATGGAACCACAAACCGGACATATAAAAGTTTGGGTTGGTGGTATTGATTACAAATATTTCCAATATGACCACGTAGGTCAAGGGGCGCGTCAAGTAGGTTCTACTTTTAAACCTTTTGTGTATGCCACCGCTATTGAACAATTAGGAATGTCGCCATGCGATTCTATTATTGATGCACCTTTTACTATGCCAAAAGGCAAATGGGGAATTGATGCAGCATGGACACCTAAAAACTCGAGTGGTGAATACAAAGGAATGGTTACTCTTAAACAAGCATTAGCAGGTTCATTAAACCCTGTGTCAGCTAAATTAATGGATAGAGTTGGGCCTAATGCTGTAATTGATTTAGCCAAAGAACTAGGTGTAACGACAAAAATTCCAGAACAACCTGCAATTGCACTTGGAGCGGTTGATATTACTGTAAGCGAAATGGTGGGTGCATTTAGTACATTTGCTAACCAAGGGGTTTTCATTAAACCGTCATTTATTACCAAAATTGTAGATAAAAATGGTGTTGTTTTACAGCAATTCATTCCTGAAAGCAAAGATGTAATGAATAAAGATGTTGCTTACGCAATCGTAAAATTATTGGAAGGTGTTACCGAATCAGGAACGGGACAACGTTTGCGCTGGGGTGGTGTTAGTGGTTTAACCCAATACAAATATTCGTTCTCCAACCCAATTGCTGGAAAAACAGGAACATCACAAAACAATTCCGATGGGTGGTTTATTGGGATGGTTCCCAATTTAGCCACTGGAATTTGGGTAGGAAATGATGATAGAGCCGCACATTTTAGATTAACACAATTTGGACAAGGAGCTACAATGGCATTACCTATTTGGGGACTTTTCATGCAAAAATGTTATAACGATGAAACCTTAACGGTCTCCAAACAAGCTTTTGAAAGACCAGAAAAAATAAATATTCAAGTGGATTGTTGGAAACCAATAGAAAAAGATTCTATTGATGAAGACCAACCCGATTTAGATCAATTTGACTTTAAACCATAAAATATATGATTTCTAGAAAAGTAAATAACGTTCAAGAAGCTTTAGACGGAATTCAAGACGGAATGACCATTATGTTAGGTGGTTTCGGATTGTGTGGTATTCCAGAAAATAGTATTGCTGAATTGGTTCGAAAAAATGTAACCAACTTAACTTGTATTTCAAACAATGCTGGTGTTGACGATTTTGGATTGGGATTACTATTACAAAAACGCCAAATCAAAAAAATGATTTCTTCATACGTAGGAGAAAATGCAGAATTCGAACGTCAAATGCTTTCAGGTGAATTGGAAGTAGAGCTTACTCCGCAAGGAACATTGGCAGAAAAATGTCGTGCAGCACAAGCGGGAATTCCAGCTTTTTTTACACCAGCCGGTTACGGAACTGAAGTAGCGGAAGGAAAAGAAGTACGAGAATTCAACAGAAAAATGCACGTTTTAGAACATGCTTTCAAAGCTGATTTTTCTATCGTAAAAGCTTGGAAAGGCGACGAAGCAGGAAACTTAATTTTCAAAGGAACCGCTCGTAATTTCAATGCTCCAATGGCAGGAGCGGCTAAAATCACTATCGCTGAGGTAGAAGAATTAGTACCAGCAGGAACATTAGATCCTAACGAAATTCATATCCCAGGAATTATGGTAAATCGTATTTTCCAAGGTGAGAAATTTGAAAAAAGAATTGAGCAAAGAACGGTTAGAAAAAAGTAATCAGTGTTCAGTTTTTAGTATTCAGTAAAAAGAAAGAATTATGTTATCAAAAGAAGATATAGCAAAAAGAATAGCACAAGAAGTAAAAGACGGTTACTATGTAAACTTAGGAATCGGAATCCCAACTTTAGTTGCCAATTATGTTAGAACCGATATTTCTGTTGAATTTCAATCGGAAAATGGAGTTTTAGGGATGGGACCATTTCCTTTTGAAGGTGAAGAAGATGCCGATATCATCAACGCAGGAAAGCAAACTATTACTACTTTACCAGGAGCAAGTTTTTTTGATTCGGCTTTTAGTTTCGGAATGATTCGTGCGCAAAAAGTAGATTTAACGATTTTAGGCGCCATGGAAGTTTCTGAAAATGGAGACATTGCCAACTGGAAAATCCCAGGAAAAATGGTAAAAGGAATGGGTGGCGCCATGGATTTAGTAGCTTCAGCAGAAAATATCATCGTTGCTATGATGCACGTAAATAAAGCCGGAGAATCCAAAATCTTGAAAAAATGTACTCTTCCATTAACTGGTGTTGGTTGTGTGAAAAAAGTCGTTACTGAATTAGCCGTTTTAGAAATCACGCCAAAAGGTTTCAAATTGTTAGAAAGAGCGCCAGGAGTTTCAGTTGAAGACATCATCAAAGCAACCGAAGCCGATTTAATCATTGAAGGAGAAATTCCAGAAATGAAAATCGATTAATAAAAAGATTTTATAATATTAATATCTTGACCTAACAGCTTTCAAAAAACTGTTAGGTCTTTTACAAATAAAATGAAGCCAAAAGTAATTTTAAAATCAGGTAAAGAAAAATCTATTCAACGTCGTCATCCTTGGATTTTCAGTGGTGCGGTTTATGGCGTAAGTCGAGAAATAAACGATGGTGAAATGGTTGATGTAGTCGATTCGAAAAACCAACATTTAGGAACGGGATATTTCAGTGATAAAGGAAGTATTGTTGTTCGAATTTTAACTTTTTCCAATGAAATTTTTTCTGAGAACTTTTGGAACGAAAAATTACAATCGGCTTGGGAATTACGTTTGAAATTATTGAATTTAGAAGTAACCAATGCCTTCCGTGTTATTCATGGTGAAGGTGACGGTATTCCGGGTTTGATTATTGATTATTACGATAAAAATTGGGTCATTCAAGCCCATTCCACTGGGATTTTTCTTCAAATGGAAAAAATCGCTGAAGCTATAAAATCCAATTTTCCAGACTATTGCGAAACCATTTATTGCAAAAGTTCAGGAACTTTACCTAATACAGGAACCGATTATTTCTTATTCGGAAACAAAGCAGAAGCTGTTGCGAAAGAAAATAACATTATGTTTTCAGTAAATTGGGTTGAAGGACAAAAAACCGGTTTCTTCTTAGACCAACGCGAAAACCGAAAATTATTAGGCGAATTCTCAAAAGACAAAAAAGTACTAAATACGTTTTGTTACACTGGTGGATTCTCCATTTATGCGATGAATGCTGGAGCTGAATTGGTAACTTCGGTAGATATTTCTCAAAAAGCTGTGGACTTAGCTGCTAGCAATATGGAATTAAATTTTCCAAATGCCAATCACAAAGCTGTAGCTGATGATGTGTTCAACTTCATGAAAGAAAACCATCAAATTTATGATGTAATTGTATTGGATCCACCAGCATTTGCAAAAAGCATCAAAAGCAAACATACCGCAACACAAGCATATAAAAGATTAAACATTGCAGGTTTAAAAGCCTTAGCACCAAAAGGAATTTTATTCACTTTCTCGTGTTCGCAAGTTATTGACGATGTTTTATTTTACAACACCGTTGCCGCAGCAGCCATAGAAACGGGAAGAAACATTAGAGTTTTACACAAATTAGAACAAGGTCCAGATCATCCAACGAATATTTACCACCCAGAAGGACATTATTTGAAAGGATTGGTTTTGTTTGTGGAATAATCTTCTAATTTATTTCTTTAAAATGAGGTACTTTTATTTGTTAACTTTTTTAAGTTTATTTTTTGGTTGTGATAAACCAAAAGAATTAATTCTTGAAGCTGAAATTAATGGGTTTCATAATAATGAAACTATACGATTATTTGATGATAGTACTTACGTTGTAGAACGAGTTTATGAATTAGATTCACTTAAAAAATAAAACTATAACGGGAAAATTCAAAATTTTAAATAATAATCTTATCTTTTTAGGAAATTTTAAGTTCAATGGTTTTATCAAAAATAATTTTTTAGAGTCTAATGAAGAATATATAAAATATGATATCATAAATTCTAAAATTGATACAAATTCAAAAATTGATTTTGAAAAATTTCCAAACTATACAACATTTACTTTCAATAAATCTAAAGAATATAATCATTTTGACGAAAATTCAGTTTCTTATGATTTGACTGAAAATGATCTATTCAAAATTGATTCCATTCTACCCATTTGTATGAACAAAACTAAGTATTTTAAAGACCTAAAAAATACTGATAGATACCCCAAACAATGTATAGCAACAAAAAATCTTAATGATGAAATCGAAGTCTGGATTAAATGCGCTTGCTCTGGAATATCAAAAAACTCATATAAGTATTTTATTGGTATAACTCATGATGGAGGTCCTTGTTATTTAAATTTAAAAATTAACTAATTGCTTTGATGTTTTTGTAAATGGGTCCTAAAAAAACCTGTAAGTCTTTCCACTCACAGGTTTATCTATTTTCTAACTTCTAATCTCTTTTTTCTTCAACTAAAGATTCATAAAAAAATCATTCCCTTTATCATCCGTAATAATAAACGCTGGGAAATCTTTTACTTCAATTTTTCTTACAGCTTCCATTCCTAATTCAGGGAAATCTACTACTTCAACCGATAAGATATTTTCTTTAGCTAATATCGCAGCAGGACCACCAATCGAACCTAAATAGAATCCGCCGTATTTGTTGCAAGCATCCATCACTTGTTTGCTTCGGTTTCCTTTGGCTAACATAATCATACTTCCGCCAGCCGCTTGGAATTCGTCTACATAAACGTCCATTCTTCCTGCGGTGGTTGGTCCAAAACTTCCCGATGGCATTCCGTCAGGAGTTTTTGCTGGTCCGGCATAATAAACTGGATGATTTTTGAAATATTCAGGCATTGGTTTTCCAGCGTCTAATAATTCTTTGATTTTAGCATGTGCAATATCACGAGCTACAATAACGGTTCCGTTTAATTTCAAACGTGTTTTGATTGGATATTTTGTTAATTCCGCTAAAATTTCAGCCATTGGACGGTTTAAATCAACTTCAATAGCGGGTTCTAAATGTGGTGCTACTTCTGGTAAAAACTGTTTTGGATTGGTTTCCAATTGCTCTAAGAAAATACCATCTTTGGTAATTTTTCCTTTAATATTTCTATCCGCCGAACAAGAAACACCTAATCCAACCGGACAAGAAGCGGCATGTCGAGGCAAACGAATTACACGAACATCATGCACAAAATATTTTCCGCCAAATTGCGCTCCAATGCCACTTTCATGGCAAATTTGTTTTACTTTTTCTTCCCATTCCAAATCGCGAAACGCTTGACCAGCCATGTTTCCAGTGGTTGGTAAATGATCATAATAACCTGCCGAAGCTTTTTTAACAGCTGCTAAATTTGCTTCCGCAGAAGTTCCACCAATAACCAAAGCCAAATGATAAGGCGGACAAGCCGATGTTCCTAAATCTTTTATCTTCGTTTTCACAAATTCTGTCATTGATTTTTCGTTCAATAACGATTTGGTTTGTTGGTATAAAAATGTTTTGTTAGCCGAGCCGCCCCCTTTTGCTAAAAACAAAAATTCATACGACGCTCCTTTTTTGGCATAAATATCAATTTGCGCTGGAAGATTCGAACCTGAATTCTTTTCTTCAAACATCGAAATAGGCACAATTTGCGAATAACGTAAGTTTTTCTTTTGGTAGGTATTGAAAATTCCTCGAGATAAACATTCTGCATCGTCAGCACCAGTGAACACATTTTCTCCTTTTTTCGCCATTACAATCGCCGTTCCAGTATCTTGACAAGAAGGTAATTGACCTTCAACAGCAACTGCCGCATTTTGCAATAAATTATAAGCTACAAAGCGGTCGTTGTCCGTAGCTTCTGGATCATCAATGATGTTTTGTAAGCTTTGTAAATGTTTAGTTCGCAACATAAACGAGACGTCAAACATCGCTTCTTCGGCTAGTAATTCTAGACCTTTTGGATCAACGACTAAAATTTCTCTGTCGCCTAATTGCTCAACTTTTACGTATTCGGAAGTTAATTTTTTGTATGGTGTATCGTCTTTTAAAATGGGATACGGGTCTTGGTATATAAAGTCCATAATGTTGTTTGTTTTGAAAGGTAAAGTTACGGATTTTTGTTTTTTTATACCTCAAGATTTCAATAATCTTGTATGTTTAGTTTGCAAAATAAATGATTAATCCTATTAGAACTAAAAAAACTATAAAACCAATTCTAGTATTCCAATTCTCTTTTCTAATTTCACTTATTGGTTTTTTACCTAAATAAAACATCCATTTAATAGATATTCCAATCCATTTGAACGAACTAAATAAAATTTCTTGACCTATTCCTATAAAAATATCTTCAAAAAAACTCATCTCTTAAAAAAACCAACTCGCCACAAAAATCGCCGTAATCACACAAATTAAATCTACTAAAAGCATCATCCAAAGTGTGTAGCGGGTATCTTTAATATTTACCGAACCAAAATAAACCGCTATAACATAAAAAGTAGTTTCGGCACTGCATTGGAAAATGCAGCTTAAACGACCAGCAAAAGAATCTGGACCATAAGTACGCATGGCGTCAATCATAAATCCGCGAGAACCGCCAGAGCTAAAGGGACGGAGCATAGCTACAGGAAGTGAATCTGTAATTTCTTTTGCAACTCCCATATGAGAAAACACAAAGGAAATACCGTGAGTAATTAACTCAAAC
>JAGYJR010000090.1 GCA_018401995.1 Flavobacterium sp.
GTTTGAAAAATGTTTCGTCTTGGCTGGGATTGTACCAGACAGGTCTTGACCTACCCCACAAACACAAAACGAATTAGCCGCCCCTTAAAACAACATTTTCGTAAAAATAAGAAAATATATAAATACTTATTTGTACATTTGAGTCATAATAAGCAATATTATGAGTTTTGATACCGTTATTCCAACAGCTAAAAGAATTGAGCGCCTACAATATGAAAACCCTTGGTGGACCACCGGTAACGTCCAGCAAGTTTATCGAGATATGTCCAAACGCTTGTATTTTAACTTGTTTTATCCATTCGTAAAAGAAACAGATATTAAACGCGCGGTGGTGCTTATGGGGCCACGTAGGGTAGGTAAAACGGTCATGATGTTTCACAGCATTCAAGAGCTCATAAAAGAAGACACCTCACCACAAAAAATCTTTTTTATAGGCATAGACAATCCTATTTACATGCACTTAAGTCTAGAAGATATTTTGTTATTGGCAAAAGAAGCTGTGCAAGTAGATAGTCTAGAGGGTTGTTTTGTTTTTTTTGACGAAATCCAGTATCTAAAAGATTGGGAACGCCACCTTAAAGTATTGGTAGATAGGCATCCAAAAACCAAGTTTGTGGTATCTGGGTCTGCTGCTGCTGCTTTGCGATTACAAAGTACAGAAAGTGGTGCAGGCAGATTTACCGATTTTATGTTGCCACCGCTCACCTTTCATGAATACATACATTTAAAAGGTTTGGGGCATTTGGTGCAGGCCAAAACCATAGTTTACAACGGAAAGCAAATTCCTTTTTTTACAACCCACGATAACAAAGCATTTAACAAAGAGTTTTTTCACTACCTCAACTTTGGTGGCTACCCAGAAGTGGTATTATCCGAAAAAATACAAAGCGATATGGGTCGCTATGTCAAAAGCGATATTGTAGATAAAGTATTGCTGAGAGACTTACCCAGTTTATACGGTATAAAAGACGTGCAAGAACTAAACAGCTTTTTTACCTATGTGGCATACAATACAGCCAATGAATTTTCATTCGAAAAATTATCTAAAGACAGTGGCATTGCAAAAGAAATCATTAAAAAATACTTAGAATATCTTGAAGCGGCATTTTTAATTAAAGTCATTCATAAGGTAAATGATACGGCCAAAAAATTTAAAAGAATAACGAGTTTTAAAGTCTATTTAACCAATCCTTCTTTACGAACCGCTTTATTTTCACCCATTACAGAAACCGATCACGAAATGGGCAATAT
>JAGYJR010000091.1 GCA_018401995.1 Flavobacterium sp.
GTTTTTACAGATTTTTTTAAAAATGGTAGTTGATCAACAGTTACTAGTGTTAGCTGACGTTTATTAGTTTTCAAACATTTTCTTAAAGTTCGTTTGTTTTTTCGACAAGAATAATTCCTTAATTCTAGCTCCTAAAACCGGTCTAGCTTTATTGTTTTTAATTTTGTAAAATGGTTTAGGTACATAAGTTTTCAACATAAATTCATTGTATGTTGTTGTATCATAAACAATTAAATTTCCTAAATCAATTTTAAAAGACTCCAGCTTTGAATTTATTAAAAAATCTTCAACAGTTCTAAAAGTAAAACAACCAAATAATTCTCCTTTTTTATCTTCGAATAATGGATCATATTGATATTTCTGATGAAAGTAATATTTTCCATCATCGCTTTTTGAAATATATAATAGCACATTTTCATAATCTTCAAAACCTGGTCTTCCATAATGATCATAAGCTACAAAATCAATTGTGTCTTTTTTAATGTCATTGAATACTTTTTGTGAGATTAAGTATTTACACTTAAACCCTTTATCCAAGCTATAAGTTTTATGAATTATTTTTTCCCCAGTTACTGAATCAATCTCAACTTTTTCAGCGTTTGGGTCAAATTCAATAACTGATATTTTTTTACCAACAAAAGCAAACAAATTTACCGAAGTGTTTTCTTCGTAAAAGTTATCCTCTACTTTATTTTGAGCAAAACAACCCAAAGAGAGAAAGAGAAAGTATGTTATTAAATTTTTCAAATTATTGTTTTACGTTCTGGTTTTTTAAATGGCAGCCAACGTTTTGCGGCTTGCTATCAGTTGTGTTAAACCAGAACCAAACCATTACAAATATAATAAAACATTCCATTCAGTAGCGGATTTTCCGTACGAAAATCCGGAAGTAGCGATTGAAACAAACCGATGATACCAGTAGTTGTTTCTATCCGTTTATTTTTAAATTACTGAATGAGCTTTTTATATATTCCCAAATTATTCCACTTGTTTCGGGAGGAATTATTAATGACATTATCAAGCTTGCAATTGTTCCAATGAATAGAGATTTCCAATCAAATTTATTCAGTTCATCCACTTTTAAAGAAAGCAAGTCTAGTTTATGTTCAATAATGTTCAATTTTTCATCAGGTAATTGTAATAATTTAATTTTACTTTTTAATACATCTATATTTTGTTTGGTTTGTATCTTTTCAGATTCTGTAAATTCTAAGTTTAGATCTTCGAATTCGGCATTCAT
>JAGYJR010000092.1 GCA_018401995.1 Flavobacterium sp.
ATAGCAACAAAAACCAATGTAAGAACTACCCAAGCTGCCAAAACTAGTTTACCAAATGCATTAAAAATTTCTTTTGGTGGTGGAACTGTAATGGGTTTAGGAGTTGCTGGTTTAGCTGTTTTAGGTTTAACACTATTTTTTATAGCATTTTTTCAGTTTTTTATGGGCGGTGTTTGGACATCTACCATGGATATGACTATAGTTCTAGAAACTTTAGCAGGTTTTTCTTTAGGAGCCGAATCTATTGCATTATTTGCAAGAGTTGGTGGAGGAATCTACACAAAAGCTGCCGATGTTGGTGCAGATTTAGTAGGTAAAGTAGAAGCAGGTATTCCAGAAGACGACCCAAGAAACCCTGCTACAATTGCAGATAATGTTGGTGATAATGTTGGTGATGTTGCTGGTATGGGAGCTGATTTATTTGGTTCTTACGTAGCAACAGTTTTAGCTGCTATGGTTTTAGGAAATTATGTAATTAAAGATATGGGCGGAAGTATTTCTGACGCATTTAGTGGAATTGGGCCAATTTTGTTACCAATGGCAATTGCAGGAGCAGGAATTATTATTTCTATCATTGGTACATTGTTAGTGAAAATAAAAAATAACGATGCTAAAGAAGCCCAAGTAATGGGCGCATTAAATAAAGGAAACTGGACATCTATTATTCTAGTTGGTCTTTCTTGTTTTGGTTTAGTAACTTGGATGTTACCAGAAACTATGAAAATGGAATTCTTTGGAGAAGGTTTGCAAGAGGTTTCTTCTATGAGAGTTTTTTATGCAACACTTGTTGGGTTAGTAGTAGGTGCAGTAATATCATCTGTAACTGAATATTATACAGGCTTAGGAAAATCACCAATTTTAAAAATTGTACAACAATCATCAACTGGTGCAGGAACAAACATTATTGCTGGTTTAGCAACGGGTATGATTTCTACATTTCCTTCTGTTTTATTATTTGCTGGCGCAATTTGGGCATCCTACGCTTTTTCAGGTTTTTATGGAGTTGCTTTAGCTGCTTCTGCAATGATGGCAACTACAGCAATGCAATTAGCAATTGATGCTTTTGGACCTATTTCTGACAACGCAGGTGGTATTGCAGAAATGAGTGAACAAGAACCAATTGTTAGAGAACGTACAGATATTTTAGATTCTGTTGGTAACACAACTGCTGCAACAGGAAAAGGGTTTGCAATTGCCTCTGCTGCATTAACATCATT
>JAGYJR010000093.1 GCA_018401995.1 Flavobacterium sp.
GGCAAACAAATAAATAAAACATGAAAAATAACCTAACCTATTGCTAATTTTAGCCGTACTATTTTCTTGTAGTTCTTCAGATAATGATACTTTAGAACCACAAGAAGAGCCCATAACTTTAGAGTTGGTAGCCGTAAATAATATCGTTGGTATAGATGAGGTAGCAACTTTTCAGGTAAAAACCAATAAACCCTTTGGTAGCATAACCCATTCTACAGACAATTTTACAAATGCTACAACCATAAGTAAAAATGCAGGAGATTCTTTTGGCACAAGCCTAACCTTGTATGTAAATACTGCAAATATTGGCGTTATTACCTATAGCATACGGGTAAGAGATGCCGTAGATGACCAAATAACAACTACCAATACCATTAGTTTTACGGTAGAAAAAGGAAATGCCTTACATATTAAAGAAGTATTGGTAAACAATTTTTATGACAAAGACGCTACTTGGGATCCAGAATTTTCTGACACAGACCCAAACCGCTTGGCAGATGTATTTTTTGCCCTCTCTAAACCGCATATAGATATTTTCACGGGGCAATTAACAAAACGACTTTGGTATACATCTGATATAAAAGAAAACCAAGGAGATTTATTGTGGAATCTTTCGCAAGAAAATTTATACATAAACCCCAATGGCTTTCTAATTTTAGGTTTAGCGGATGATGATGGTAATTTTGTACAAGATTTATTACTAGGACCACCTACAGAAAGAGAAATTAGTCTATCTCAATATAGCACTACACAACCTACCAGGATTACCTTAGAAGATACCTCCATAAATTTAGATCTTGATTTTGGTCTTGTTTGGTAAAAATAAAATCAATTATTACACATATGAAAAAAGTAGTTTTTTTTTTAATCTTTAGCTTTTCTTTTTTCGCCCAAAAAGAAACCAATATTTGGTATTTTGGTCTTGGTGCGGGTATCGATTTTAATTCGGGTACGGCAACAGCCATAAATACTACTTAACTTTCATGTGTATATGGTGGTCCAGCTACTATTTCATCGCCAACTGGCGAACTATTGTTTTATTCAGATGCGCAATCTGTATATAATAAAAATCATGTGTTTATGCCAAATGGTAATGCTATTGGTAGTAGTTTGGGTAGGTGGTAGAGGGATGAAATATT
>JAGYJR010000094.1 GCA_018401995.1 Flavobacterium sp.
CAGCTGCTAAATTAAAAGCAATGGGTTTTACAACTATAATCGATTTAGATGGTGGAATAACCCAATGGGTGGCTGAAGGCAAACCAATAGAGAATTAATCAATAAACTATAAAATTATGAAAAAAAATGTAGGTAATGGAGATCGTTTTCTTCGAATTATTCTTGGCGTAATTGCACTTATTTTAGGTTTATCTGGGGCATTTGAAGGAACAGTAAAATGGATTGTTTTAGCTGTTGGATTATCAATGGTATTAACATCTTCTTTTCAGTTTTGTCCAGCTTATACGCTTTTAGGAATCAATACTTGTAAGGTCAAGACCAAAAAGAAATAATTTAAAGAGTGGCATTTGCCGCTCTTTTTTTAGATTTGATTTATAAAATTCTATCTTAAAAGGTTTTTCTTATAGTGTTCTTTGTAAACTATATTTAAAATCTATAGTTATATAAGATATATCATTTCAAAATATTGTTTTTTTATTCTAATTATGTTGAATTTTGGATTATAAAAATTTAAACATATGAAAAAAACAGTACTACTTTCAAGTTTGCTATTTGCTGCATTTTCTTTTGCACAAGAAACAGTTACTTGCCCTGTAACTGGAAAAACCTATAATGTGAATGAAATGGGAGCGCAAAGAGGTCCCAATACCGGTCCCATTGAACAATACACTAATGCTAAATCAACTACAAATCCAAAAGTTGAAGTAGCTCAAAAAGCAAGTCAAAACAAAGACAAAAATAAAGAATGGTGGCCTAATCAGTTAAATTTAGATGTTTTGCGTCAAAATTCTGAATTAAGTAATCCAATGGGTTCTAAATTTAATTATGCTAAGGAATTCCAGTCATTAGATTACGATGCGTTGAAAAAAGATTTGACGGAATTAATGACACAATCGCAAGAATGGTGGCCAGCTGATTTTGGTCATTATGGTGGTTTATTTATTCGTATGGCATGGCATAGTGCAGGAACTTATAGAACAGGAGATGGTAGAGGTGGAACGCGTGCTGGTCAACAACGTTTTGCACCACAAAACAGTTGGCCTGATAATGGTAACTTAGACAAGGCACGTCGCTTATTATGGCCAATTAAACAAAAATACGGTAACAAGGTTTCTTGGGCAGAT
>JAGYJR010000095.1 GCA_018401995.1 Flavobacterium sp.
AATAAGGAACCGTAGGATAACTGGTATATCTTGGGCCAGGAACGTTATATTTTTGGACTAATGAAGGTTGCATAGTAATAAATTTTGTCAAATGTAAATGGATTTGTAAAATAAAAAAATGACAATTGTCATATTGGCAGTTTTGTAACAAATATTACAGATGCGAACATTTGAATGCTGTATTTTTGTGTAATTAAAATTAAAATTATGAATACAAAATTTAATACCCTTATAAACGAGAGACAATTAACCTTAGTTGATTTTTATGCTGATTGGTGTGGACCATGTAAAATGTTAGCCCCAATTTTACAAGAAGTGAAAGCTATATTGAAAGATGAAGTACGCATTATTAAAATCAATGTTGACCAACACCAAGATTTAGCTGCCGAATTTATGGTTCGTGGTGTCCCAACGATGCTACTGTTTAACGAAGGAAAAATGCTTTGGAGACAATCTGGAGTTTTGAGTGCAAAAGATTTAGTGACAATAATTCGTCAACATTCCAAATAATTTTATAATTTTAGAAAAAAATAGTATGAAAGTATTTTTATTGAGTTTTATAACATTGCTTGCTTCATCATGTTTAAAACAAAAAACGGAAGGAGTTTTAGTGGTTAATGCATCGGTTTTTGAACAAAAAATGGCAGAAGAAGGCATTCAATTAGTAGATGCCAGAACTCCAGAAGAGTTTAGTGAAAAACATATAGCGAATGCTTTAAATGCCAATATTTTAGGAGAAGATTTTGAACAAAAAGTTACATCACTTGATAAAAACAAACCTGTATTGGTGTATTGTAAATCTGGTGTTCGTAGTGCTAATGCGGCAGCTAAATTAAAAGCGATGGGTTTTACAACCATTATCGATTTGGATGGAGGAATAACGCAATGGATAGCTGAAGGCAAACCAATAGTGAACTAATCAATAAACTATAAAATTATGAAAAAAAATGTAGGTAATGGAGATCGTTTTCTTCGTGTCATTCTAGGTGTTATTGCTCTTATTTTAGGACTTTCAGGTGCTTTTGATGGAACTGTTAAGTGGATTGTTTTAGCTGTTGGGTTGTCAATGGTACTCACATCATCTTTTCAATTTTGTCCGGCTTATACGCTTTTA
>JAGYJR010000096.1 GCA_018401995.1 Flavobacterium sp.
ATCGTTTCTCAATTTCATTTGTCGTCGGAAAATTTTCAGTAAAGTCATAATCAGGAAAAAGATTCGGATTTTCACGTGCCCATGGACGTGGTTCTGTAACTACAAACGTCCCTGTACCTCGTTTATAGTAAAACATGAAATGCTTTGCTGCCATTTATCTTAATTTTCTAGTCAAGAAATGTAAAGGCTTAACAATGAAGAAAAAGGTTATTTTTTTTAGCCATGTTGATTTTTCAATAACTTTTGCCGCTTTTGGTCCCTTTACATAATACCATGAAATAAAATTATTGCCCCATTTTTTTTCACTGAGCCAATTTTCTCGAAATAACCTTAAGTCAACAACAACTGGGTGGTCATAATCTCCCATAGCTGCGGTAGCTATGAAGCAACCGCTTTTTGCTTTACTTTCTGTTTCATTGTTTTCTTTTTCCAGTTCAGCCATCTCTTTTTTATCAGCTTCAAGCTCACGTAGATACTCCAGCACAGATTCATTATTTGGGTCTAAACTTTTTAATTTTTCAAAATAATATTCTCTCGCTTGATAAATGTGTGTGCATTTTTTAGAGAGATCACCGGACTTTTTCCAATAAGCACTTCGTTCTTCATTTGCTTTTAATTGTGCAACGGGGTCATGCTTAGTCGAGTTTTTTAAATAATCGGTTACTGCTCTATTACCTTTTTCAAATAAGATAGAGTAATAAGATTCTTTGGCCACTAAAAAAGCTTGGCACAAATCGAAGCCTTTCTCAAATACATAAATGCTATCTTTATCAATCTCAGATGCAAACCTTTGCGCAAGTTCAAGCCTATCAAATCTAAAAACTAAATCATCGAATGAATTTTCGAGATCCATAAATTCAATGAAATGATCTTGAATAGCAGGATAAAAGCTATTAATGGCAATTACAATTTCTTTTGCCACACGCTTGCCCATTGCATCTGAATTTTCAGCATGTTTTATAGCATTTTTCCAATAGGCAATAGCTTCAGTAGTTTTAATGTCTCCAATTTTTGAAGTGTATACAATTGCAATTCCTTTACCAAGCCAAGCATCTGAATTTGTAATATCTTTTGTTAAAACTTGA
>JAGYJR010000097.1 GCA_018401995.1 Flavobacterium sp.
ATTTGCAATTTCTACACAATCCGGAAATGGGAAAAATGCATCGCTTGCCATTACAGCACCAGTTAAATCAAATTCAAAAGAAGTAGCTTTTTCAATTGCTTGGCGCAGTGCATCAACTCGTGAAGTTTGTCCAGTTCCTGAAGCACATAATTGTTTGTTTTTTGCCAAAACAATTGTATTTGATTTGGTATGTTTACAAATTTTAGAAGCAAAAATTAAATCTTCAATTTCTTCTTCAGAAGGTCTTGTATTGGTAACGGTTTTTAAATGTGATTTATTATCTGTAATACTGTCTTTATCTTGAACTAAAATTCCATTTAAGCAAGTTCTTACATTTTTAGTAGGAATTTCCACATCATGTTGTACTAAAAGAATTCTGTTTTTCTTTTCTTCCAATAAATCCTGTGCTTCTTTTTCAAATGCTTGTGCAATAATTACTTCGCAAAACAAACTGTGAATTTCTTCAGCTGTAGCCAAATCGATTGTTCCATTGGCAATTAAAACACCTCCAAAAGCAGAAGTTGGATCACCAGCCAAAGCATCAACATAAGCCTCTTTCATGGTTTTACGAGTAGCAATTCCGCATGCGTTGTTGTGTTTCAAAATAGCGAATGTAGGCTCGTCATTTTTGAACTCATTCATTAAATTTACAGCTGCATCAACATCAAGTAAGTTGTTGTATGATAATTCTTTACCGTTTAATTTAGTAAACATTTTGTCAAATTCACCAAAGAAAAATCCCTTTTGATGTGGATTTTCGCCATATCGTAACACTTGACCGTTTGCAATACTTTCTTTGTAAATGGTTTCATCGGTATTGAAGTAACCAAAAATTGCCGCATCATAATGTGACGAAACATGGAAAGCTTTAGTAGCTAACAAACGTCTTTGTTCCAATGTCGTGCTTCCGTTTCCTTCAGTATAAAAATTCAGGAAAGTAGCATATTCTTCAACAGAAGGAACAATAACAGTATCTTTAAAGTTTTTAGCAGCAGCACGGATTAAAGAAATACCACCGATATCAATTTTTTCAATAATGTCAGTTTCACTAGCTCCT
>JAGYJR010000098.1 GCA_018401995.1 Flavobacterium sp.
TCTATACCAAAGTATTTTACATCCAATACATCTCCCATATTAACAACATCAGAAACATTATCTGTACGTTCCCAAGCTAATTCACTTACGTGTAATAAAACTTCGTTTCCTGGAGCTTCTGTATATTCTACAACCGCACCAAAATCTAACATTTTAATTACTTTTACTTCGTAAACGCTTCCAACTTCTGGCTTGAATAACATAGATTCTATGCGTGCAATAACTTGCTCAATTCCTTCTGGTTTTGTTCCTAAGATTTCAATAATCCCTTCTTCAGTTACAGCGTCTTCAGTAATTACAATCGTAGTTGCTGTTTCTTTTTGTAACTCTTGTATGTGTTTACCTCCAGGACCAATAAATGCACCAATCATATCGTTAGGAATTCTTCTTGTAATCATTTTAGGAGCATGTGCTTTTACATCTGCATTTGGTGTAGCAATTGTATCTGTCAATTTTTCTAAAATATGCATTCTTCCTTCTCTTGCTTGTTTTAAAGCGTTTACTAAAATCTCGTAGCTTAATCCTTTAATTTTAATATCCATTTGACAAGCAGTAATACCATCTGCAGTACCAGTTACTTTAAAATCCATATCACCTAAATGATCTTCATCACCTAAAATATCAGATAAAACTGCGTATCTGTCTCCATCAGAAATTAATCCCATTGCAATACCAGAAACGGGTTTCTTTAACTGAACTCCAGCATCCATTAATGCCATTGTACCAGAACAAACAGTTGCCATAGAAGAAGAACCATTAGATTCTAATACTTCACTTACAACTCTTACTGTATATGGGCAATCTGCAGGAATCATTCCTTTTAATGCTCTTTGTGCTAAATTTCCATGACCAACTTCTCTACGAGACGTTCCTCTTAAAGGACGTGCTTCACCTGTTGAAAAAGGAGGGAAGTTGTAGTGTAAATAAAACTTTTCTTCACCTTCAAACGACGGCATATCAATTTGATTTGCTTCTCTAGAAGTTCCTAAAGTTACTGTAGCCAACGCTTGAGTTTCCCCACGAG
>JAGYJR010000099.1 GCA_018401995.1 Flavobacterium sp.
TAGTTTGGAATACCAATACTGCTGGTGTGATACCAACTAATGTTGCACCGGGAATGTATTATTGGGATGGCACTCGCTGGGTATCTTTAGCAGGTTCACCAGGAGGTTTAGATTGGTCAATTATTGGAAACGGTGGTATTGACGGTGGAGTTACTGGTACTACAACTCCTTTGGTTGCAGCTACACAAGGAACACACTTTATTGGAACTTACGATACTACTAATTTTGACATAAGAACTTCAGGCTTACATGCCGCTCGTGTTTCTTCTTTAGGTGAATTTTTTATTGGTGGCCTTGACACGGTATTGCCTGGAGATTTAATGAATGGTATTTCTGAAGGTAATGCTGCTTTCCCTTGGGCTGTGAATGGTTATACAGATCAAAATGGAGCTGGTGTTTATGGAAGTGTTACTGGAGGGAATACTGTTTTTGCAGCAGTTCAGGGTGAGTACGATGGTACTAGCAATGTAAGTACTGGGGTAAGAGGTACAAACTTTTATTCGATTTCAGCAGATGGATCAGCTTTTTTTAATCCAATTTCTGGAGTAAACGGAGCTTTACCAAATACAAATCCTGGCACATACTCTAGAACACAACAATTTGGTGTTTTTGGGTCAAATCCGTCAAATACTGGACGACTTGTTGGAGGAGTTATTGGCGTAAACTTTCAAAATGGAGCATTCGCAATGTTAGGATATGAAAGAAGTAATGGAAACAACGTAGGTATGCTAAGTAGTACAAACATCCAGCAAAATGTAGGGGCAAGAAATGTTGTAAACAACAATTCATCAGTAGGTATAGCAACACAAGGAGGTTTCTTAGGCCTACATACAAAAGGAAATCAATATGGTTTAATTACAAAAGGAGAACTAGCAGGACAATACATTGATGGATCATCAATTTCAAATAAAGGCTATGCGGTAGTTAACACAAATACAAATGGCGACAAAACTGTAACTTATGCATCAACTTCTACAACAGTTGATGTATCTACAAAAGGAGCGGGTAAATT